>CAZWUN010000297.1:0-6880 GCA_964637145.1 uncultured Burkholderiales bacterium | reverse complement strand
CTGCCAACGGTTCGGGCCGCACCACCGCCTCCACCGTTCCCAACATGCGCAGCCTGTTCTTCCACGAGGCCGACCGGATGATGGGGCTCCAGGACGCGCGCACTTCCAACCAGGAGATCTTCCAGGGCTGGAGCCGGGCCGCGGGTGTGGAGAATCGGGGCCCGGGGCGCTCCGAGGACGCCCCCGGCCGGGCGGGACGCTCCGACGATGACCGGGGCCCGCGGCGCTCAGACGACAACCGGGGCGAGAATCGGGGCCCGCGGCGCTCAGACGACGATCAGGGCGAGAATCGAGGCCCGCGGCGCTCAGACGACAACCGGGGCGAGAATCGCGGCCCGGGCCGCTCGGAGGACGCGCCCGGTCAGAATCGTGGGCCAGATCGCCCGGAGAACGACGACCGGGGAGAGAATCGAGGCCCCAACCGCTCCGATGACGAGAGGGGCCCGCGCCGCTCGGACGATAACCGCCAGACTCGCCGTAGCGAGGAGGGCGAGCGGCGCGAGCCGCCCGGCCAGGCCAAGAAGAACGATGAGTCCCGACGTCTGGAGGAGAACCGACTGCGCACCGACCGCGAGGACGGCCCCGGCCGCAGCCAGGATGCCCCCGGTCAGGTCCGGAAGCGAGAGGGCTCGGAGGAACGCAGCTCAATGATGGAGCGGATCCGGGAGGCCATGCGCAAAGAGGAGACCCGCCGGCAGGAGCCGGCTGAACCGGCCCGGCGCGAACCTGCTCAGAACCATCAGAACGAGCCCCGGCGTCCCGCCCAGAACCAACCCGAGCCCCAACGAAGACCGCCTGTTCCAGCCCAACCAGAGCCGCCGCGCAAGCAGCCCGCGGCCGAGACGCTGCGCCGCCCACCCGACGAGCCCGTGCGCAAGAGCCCGATCGTGGTCTCGGCCCCGATCAGTCAGCCCGTGCGCAAGCCGGAGTCCCAGGCGCCCGCTACGCCCGAGCCGGCTACGCCCGCCCAGCACCACCAACCGGCCTCGCGGGCACTCTACAAGCGAATCGACGCCACTCCCCGGCTCCCCGTCGAGCAGAGCCCCGCCCCGGCGGCCCGGGTTACGGCCCAGCTTCCTCAGGAAAGTCGCCTTCCGACTCCCCAGGCTCGTTTGCCCGAGCTGCCACGAGCCCCTCGGGGCGAGCAGCCGATTTCTCCCGCCCCCACCCCGGCCGTGCGGACCGACCGCCCCGCACCACAGCGGGTCGATCCGGCGCCTTCCCACGCGACCGTGGTCTCGCGCAGCTCGGCCGAAGGGGCGGGCACCCAGAGTGGCGGCCAGCAGGAGTCCGAGGGGCGGGCCCGTCCCACCGAGATCGCTCGCCTCTCGGCCCCGGTCGTGCGCGAGAATCGCCTGCTGAATCGGTTTCTGCTGCCGGGCCGAGCCGAGCTCGACGAAGAGCTGGAGGCACTCAAGAACTCCCCTCGCGTCGAGTCGATCAGCAAGCGCAATCGCGGCCAGGGTGGGGGAGGCGGGCAGCAGTCCTCGGGTCAGTCCTCCGGCCAGGCTTCCGGAGGGCCGGCGGCCGGCGAGGCAGGCCCGGAGGCGGTCGACCCTCACACCGGCCTGCCCCGTATGCTGGTCCGCCCGGGTCTGCAGCTTATCTTGCCCCAGCTCGAGCAGCTCTTCTCCATGGCGGGCCTGGCCTATGCCGCTGACACCGAGGAAACTCCGGAGTTCATGCGCTCCTACTGGATCGCCATGGCCTGGCTCAGCCAGCATCAGGAGCAGCACGGCCTGAGCGAGCGCATGTGCTACTTCGGGGCGGCCATGTTCGAGGGGATGCAGGGTTGGCGCCGCAAGGGCCAGGTCAGCGAGGAGCAGGTGGTCAACCGTCTACTGGCCATGCTGGCCGAGGAGGGTGGCTTTCTGGGCGAGCACTCGCTGCGGGTCATGACCTTCGCCGACGCCGTCTGCGAGGATTTGAACGTGCAGGACCCGGCCATTCGAGAGCAGGTGCGCTCAGGGGCGCTGCTGCGAGATCTGGGCATGGCCGGGCTGGACTACCGCCAGCTTCCCCCCCTGCTCTCCGAGCAGGTCCAGGGTTTGCGCAATTCGGGCGACCTGCACATGGCCGGTCGCCTGGCCGACATCGGGGCCCTGCGCGTCCCCGCCGAGATCCGCAACAAGCCCGGGCCGCTGAACGCCGAGGAGCGAGCCTTGATGGAGAAGCACCCCGAGTTCGGCGAGCAACTCCTGGCCCGCTTTCCCGCCTTCCGTCACCTCGGCCCCATCGTGAGAGCCCACCACGAGCGCTGGGACGGGCGGGGCTACCCGGACGGACAGATGGGTCGTCGCATCCCCATGGCCTCGCGCATCATCGCCGTCTCGGACGTCTTCGACGCCCTCACCAGCGAGCGCCCCTGGCGCGAAGCCTGGAGCTACGAGCGGGCGATCGGGTACATCCAGGAGGGGGCGGGCACCCAGTTCGACCCGGAGGTTGTCCGGGCGTTCCTGCGAACCAGCCGTCGCCTGAAGGCGGGCGGCTACCTGGACTGACCGGGGAAGAAACTTCCCCCTCCTCGCGACCTGGATAGCACAGCTCATTCGGGAGGAACCATGAAGAAGCACTTCCTTTGCGCCGCCTTGAGCGGTGCTTTGTTGGCCACATTCGCCACCCAGCCGGGTCTTGCCAAGCGCGACGAGACGGGAGGCTCGCGCGATACCATCCAGCTGGCCCTGTTACTGGATACCTCCAACAGCATGGACGGCCTGATCGACCAGGCCAAAAGCCAGCTGTGGAAGGTCGTCAACGAGTTCTCGGAGATGAAGAAGGACGGCAAGGTCCCTCGCCTGGAGGTGGCCCTCTATCAGTATGGCAACGACGGCCTCAACGCCCGGGAAGGCTACGTGCAGCAGGTGGTCCCGTTTACCACCGACCTGGACAAAGTCTCCGAGCAGCTCTTCAAGCTCAAGACCAACGGCGGCGAGGAGTATTGCGGCTGGGTCATGCGCTCGGCCCTGAAACAGCTCTCCTGGAGTGACAAGCCCAAGGACATCCGGGTCATGTTCATCGCCGGCAACGAGCCCTTCAACCAGGGCACGGTCAACTACAAGGAAGTCTGCGCCTCAGCCCGCCAGAAGGACGTGCTGGTCAACACCATCTTCTGCGGACCGCGCGGCGAGGGCGTGGAGACCGCCTGGTCGGATGGGGCCAAGCTGGGCGGGGGCGATTACCTGTGCATCGATCAGGACCGCAAGGTGGTCGACATTCCTACCCCATACGACGCCGAACTGGCCACCCTCAGCACGAAGGTCAATGATACCTACGTCGCTTACGGCGACCGCGGGGGCGCCGGCCGCGCCCGCCAGGAGGAGCAGGACAAGAACGCTGCCGCGGCTGCGCCCTCGGTGGCCGCCCAGCGGGCCAACACCAAGGCCGGGGCCAACTACAGCAATGCCGGTTGGGACCTGGTGGACGCCAGTCGCGAGGGCGAGGTGGACGTGCGCAAGGTTCCCAAGGACCAGTTGCCGGCTGAGATGCAGTCCATGAACGAGGGCGAGCGGGCGGCCTACGTCGAGAAGAAGTCGAAAGAGCGCTCGGCCCTGCAGGCTCGCATTCGCGAGCTCTCGGCCAAGCGCGACGCCTTCCTGGCCGAGAAGCAGAAGGCGGCTTCAGGCGCGGAGACACTGGACGAGGCGATGATCAAGGCTGTGCGCACCGAGGCGGTCAAGCGCGGCTACACCGTTCCCAAGACGTAAAAGTCCAACCAACCAGAGAGAGCGTGGAGACACAGGCTGCTCCGCGCTCTCTTTTGTTGTCAGGCCACCGACTCGGGGTTTCTAAAGCTGGCCACGCTGATTTCGGGCGTGGGGGCCAGCACCACCCGGTTGCGCCCCTTGAGCTTGGCCTGGTAGAGGGCCGTGTCGGCGGCCTTGACCAGGGCCGTGCAGGCCTGCCCGTGACTGGGGTAGGAGGACACGCCCACCGAGATGCTGATGGGCGACAGGTTCTGCCTTCCGACGCTGACCTCGAGCCGGCTGATCCCCTCGCGCAGGGCCTCGGCCCGGGCCGCACCGTTCTGCAGCGAGCTGCCGGGTAGAATGAGGATGAACTCCTCGCCTCCGTAGCGGCAGGCCACGTCCTCGGCCCGCACGTTCTCTCTCAGGAAACGGCCCACGGCCTGGAGGACCGCATCGCCAGCATCGTGGCCGAACTGGTCGTTGAAGCGCTTGAAGTGGTCCACGTCGAGCATGATGACGCTGACCGACTCGCGCTTGCGCCGGGCTCGGAACACCTCGCGCTCGAGCGACTCCTCCATGAAGCGTCGGTTGTAGAGCCCTGTCAGGGTGTCGCGCACCGACTGCTGACGGAGGGTCTCGCGTAGCACCAGGTTGGCGATGGCAAGCGACAGTTGCTCGGCCACGCTCTCGGCGAGTTGCATCGTTTTCTGAGCCAGAGGCTGGTCGCTGATAGGGCGCAGGTGCAGGATTCCGAGCGCCTCTCCCTGAGCCATCATGGGCACGCACAGCGTCCAGCTCGAGCCTTCGTCATCCACGTGGGCGCAGAACGGCTCGGGGTCACCCTGCCGGGCGAAATGGGTGCAACCGCGCCGAAGCGACCAGCAGTTGGGCGGAGTGAACATCTCCTCGGCGGCATTCCAGCCCCAACAGGTGAGCGTCTCCACCACGTTCTTGGACGGGGAGATCAGCATCACCGAGCCGGCCGTCTCGGGGAACAGGCGCAAGAAGAACGGTCCCACCGAGCGGAAGGCTTCCTGTTTGTCCTGAGAAGACTCGATCAGCTCCAACAGCCGTCGCAGGAGATCGGCGTCCTGGCTGCGTTGTTGCAGGCTGCGAACCATCTCCTCCAGGGAGGCATGGCTGGTCAGAATCTCTTGCTGGGTGGTCTGACGCTCGCGTTGCAGCTGGTCGCTCATGTCGTTGAAGGCAGTGGAAAGCTCGGCGATCTCATCGTGGCCCGAGACCGGAATGCGGGCGCTCAAGTCGCCCAGGCCGACCTGTCGGGCGGCCACCACCAGCGGCTCCAGCGAGCGCCCCAGGCCCCGCACGATCAGAGCGCCGATGGCAGCCACCAGCAGCAGTGATGCTCCCAGCACGCTGAGGATGGTCAACTGGGTGGAGCGGGCGGCTTGTTCGGCTCCCTCCTGACGACCGCGGAGCAGGGCTTTCTCTTCGCTCTGCAACTCGGCCACCAGTCGCTCCAGCTTGCGCATCAATTCACGGCTCTGCTCCGGGCCCGCCAGCCGGCTGGCAGCAGCCAGCTTGCCCTTCTGGCGGGTGGCGATGGCCCTCTTGAGCATCTCCACCCGCTGGGTGGTCAAGACCTCCAGCTGGGTGAAGCGATCAAGCTGGACCGGATTGGACTTGAGCAGGTGTCGCAGCTCCTTGCGGTCTTGCTGCAACTGCCCCACCTGGGCCTGGAACCCGGTCAGAAAGTGGGGCTGGCCGGTGGCAGCGTAGCCCTGGGCGTTGCTCTCGGCCGCTCCCAGGTCGTACTGGACCTGGCTCAGAGTTCCTAGAATGCGAAAGGAGTGGGACACTCCCGAGGCGTCATTGAGGAGGGATTCCAGGCGGTTAGAGGCTACCAGGCCAACCCACAGCAGGCTGAGAACCGCCAGCCCAAATCCCCCGCCGATCTTTTGCCCGATCGTCCAGGTAGAGGGCATCGTCGTCTATCTCCAGATTCGGGATGGGTGGGGCAGAAGTTGCCCCGCTCAGCATACCGCTCTGGGACGAGTGCAGAATAGGAGCTAGCTCACACTCAGGAGGCCTTGCGACGGGAGCGGCGGCGGGCCGGCTTCTCGGCTTTTGGCGAACCATTGGGGCGAGCCTTGAGCCAGAGGTGGAGGCACTTTTGGTCACATGAGGCCCCGGCCGGTGGCAACAGCTGCAGCCCCACGCGGTGCTGCTCGCCCTGCTGGGTGCTCCAGACAGGCCGGACCTGAAAGAGCAGGGGAGCCATGCCCTCGAGCCGGAACACGATCTGCTCGGGAAGAGAGGGCAGCGGCTCGCTGCTCACCAGACCCACTCCTGACTCGCTCACATCCACCAGCTGGCCTCTTCGAAAGGTGCCGAATCCGGTTCGAAAGTAGGCCTGAGCCTGCACCGCGTACCTCAGGTTGCGCCGATTGTCGTCCATCGATTGCCTTCCTTCACGGGTCGTTAAGCCCATTGTAACGGCTCGATGTTACAAAAGTGTTATTTTGCCACCACGGTTCGGACCACGGCGAAGCGAGCCCGGCTGGAGCTTGCCTGCAGCTCGCGACGCAGGGCCGTGGGGCTGCGTCGGACGGCCGGACGATGGAGCTCGCACTCCTTGATGCCGCAAGCATCCCGCTGGTAGCGCGTGCGGTAGGTGGTGGGGGCGCTCTCGAAGCCGCGCTCGAGCAGGCGATCCACCAGGGCGCGCGCGCCGATCTCGTCGGTGATCACGAAGCTGTCCACTCGAAGCTCCAGGCTTCCATCTCGGGCCGAGGCGATGAGCTCGCGGACCTGCACCACCCGGCGCCTGGCCATCGCCGGGTTGCCTTCTCCCACCGGCCGCATCTCCTCGAAACTGGAGACGGTGACACGATGCTTGCGCTGGTCGTTGTCCCAGAAGGTGCGACTGGTGCCGTTCCGGTTGGCCTCGCTGCCGACTCGCGCGGGGGCCACCTCGTTCCAGAGCCGGTTGTAAGCCTGGACACGCTTATCCCGTCCCGACAGGGTGGTGAACTGTTTGAGCAGCGTATCGAGGATCATCATCTCGCCCTCAGCATAAGGGAGGGGATTTGGAGAGCCTTTTGCACGCCCCAGGGAGGGCTGTTAACGTTGTGTAAACGGAATGGGTCGAAGTTTACGTTCCGGTCTGAGCCACCATCACCCGGTTGCGCCCGGCCCTCTTGGCCTGGTAGAGAGCCTGATCGGCGGCCTCC
>CAZWUN010000296.1:0-6905 GCA_964637145.1 uncultured Burkholderiales bacterium | reverse complement strand
GGCTCGTCGTCGCTCTCGGGCAGAAGCAGCTTCACGCAGCAGCGTGCGATACGTTTGCCGCGCAAGATCTCTTCGGCCTCGTAGACGGTGCCGAAGCTGCCCGAGCCACGGCAGGCCCCCAGCCGATAGCGGCCCTCAAGCTCCAGCCCTTTGAGCGCGGTTACATCCACAGCTTCAGGGTTCTTTCGGGGCGGCCGGGTACCCTGGACAGGTGCACATCTCTCAGCCTGCCTATGACTACTACTTGACCGGGAACGCCGCCAACACCGTCTCCCGACCTCGTCCGGGACTGGTGCTGGCGGGCGGGGGAGCCGACCAGGACCAGGCCATGACCTGGCTGCTCGACCGCAGCGACGCGGGCGACGTCGTGGTGATCCGGGCCTCGGGTGCGGACGGGTACAACGACTACCTGGCCAACCTGCCCCTCAGTGACGGGCGCAAGGTGGATTCGGTGGAAACCTTCTGCATGAAGGACCGCGAAGGCTCGTTCGACCCCTTCGTGGTGGAGCGGGTGCGCAACGCGGAAGCCATCTTTTTCGCTGGCGGCGATCAATACCAGTATCTCCAACTCTTTGAGGGCACGCCCTTGCAGGAGGCTGTCCAGCAAGCTTTTGACCGCGGAGTGCCGGTGGGCGGAACCAGCGCCGGGCTGGCTCTGCTGGGCGACCCCTTCTTTTCGGCGGCTCGGGATACGGTCACCTCGCCAGAGGCTCTGGCCGACCCGCTCGGTCCCAAGGTTACGCTGGCCCCCCGCTTTCTGGAGGCCGAGGCCCTGGATCAGGTCATCACCGACAGCCATTTCTCCGAGCGCGAGCGACTCGGCCGGCTGCTGGTCTTCCTCAGCCGTGAGCCGGGCTCGCGTGGCCTGGGGGTGGACGAAGCCACGGCCGTGCTGGTGGACGGCGAAATGCAGGCGAAGGTGGTGGGGGAGGGATCCGCCCACTTCGTCAGCCTGACCGAATGGCCCCGGCTCGAGCCAGGTCGACCGCTCGACCTCGAGCGGGCCGAAGTGGTCTCGTGCCAGTCCGGCCAAAGCTTCGACATGCTGGCCTGGCGCTCGAGCGACGGAACACGGCGGATCTACCAGGTCGTGCAGGGTCAACTGCAGGCAGGAGCGCCTGAACCCGCAGAGAACTGACAGTCCGGCCGTCTGGTTGCGGAAAGAAATTCAAGGGCGGCCGGGTGAATCATTCGTGATAAAGCTGCGAAAATCGCATGAAGTCAAGATCGGTGAGCTGACCATGGGAGGCGCCAATCCCGTGCGCGTCCAGAGCATGACCAACACCGACACTTCCGACGTCGAGTCCACCGTCAACCAGGTGCTCGAGCTGGCCGAGGCCGGCTCCGAGCTGGTGCGGTTCACGGTCAAGGACAGCGAGAACGCCGAGGCGACCCCCGAGATCGTCAAGCGAGTGCGCGCCGCCGGCTGCCAGGTGCCGCTCATCGGCGACTTTCACTACAACGGGCACCGGTTGCTGGTGCGCCACCCCGAGTGCGCTCGCTCGCTGGACAAATACCGCATCAATCCCGGTAACGTCGGGGTGGGCCAGCAGCACGACACCAACTTCAAAACCATGATCGAGGCCGCCGTGGAGTACGGGAAAGCCGTGCGGATCGGGGTCAACGGCGGATCGTTGGATCAAGCTTTGCTGCAGGAGCTGATCGAGGCCGATCTGGCCGCCGGCTCGCCCAAAGGGGCCAAACAGGTCTTCCTGGAAGCCATGCTCGAGAGCGCCCTGCGCTCGGCGGCCATGGCAGAAGAATACGGGCTGCCTGCCAACAAGATCGTGTTGTCGGCCAAAGTGAGTGAAGTGCAAGAGGTCGTGCACGTCTACCGCGAGCTGAGCAAACGCTGCCGTTACGCCCTGCACGTGGGCCTGACCGAGGCCGGGATGGGGCTCAAGGGCATCGTTTCGTCCAGCCTGGCTCTGGGCCTGCTGCTGCAGGACGGGATCGGCGATACCATCCGGGTTTCGCTCACCCCCGCTCCGGGTGAGACGCGCACCCGCGAGGTGGAGATCTGTCGCGAGATTCTCCAGAACATCGGTCTGCGCGACTTCACCCCGCGCGTCACCGCCTGCCCGGGGTGCGGCCGAACTACCAGCACGCTCTTTCAGGAGCTGGCCCTGGAGGTGGAAGGTCACCTCAAGCGCCGGATGGCCGAGTGGAAAGCGGCTGGCTACGAAGGCGTCGAGCAGATGAAGGTGGCCGTCATGGGCTGCGTGGTCAACGGCCCTGGCGAGGCCAAGGGAGCCCACATCGGGCTGTCTCTGCCCGGCACGGGCGAGACGCCTTCGGCGCCGGTCTATGCCGATGGCCAGAAGGTTGCCACCCTGAAGGGTGATGACATCGCCGAGCGCTTTCTGGAGATGGTGGAAGAGTACGTCCAGACCCACTATGCGCCCGGGGCGACCGCTCCTTGCTGACCTTGTCCGAAAGGCAGATGGGCGAGCTGCGCCAGCGCGCGCAGGCAGCCGCGCCGCAGGAAATTTGCGGATTCATGCTGGGGCGCTGTGGGCGGGTCGAGGAGCTTTTTCCGGCCCACAATGCCCATCCCGACCCGATTCGGGGGTATCTGATCGACCCCCAGGAGAGTTTGTCTGCTCTCCGCCGGGCCCGCAATTTGGACATGGAGATTCTAGGAGTGTACCACTCTCACCCCGAAGGCCCGCCAAGCCTGTCCGCGGTCGACCGTCAGCAAGCTCATGGAGGCTGGCACTATCTGGTTCTCGGTCGCGGCCAAGAGCGGTGCTGGGAGGTCTGAAGCTTGTCGCGCATCACCTTTATCTTGAGTCGTCCGCCCCGGGCCTTGCCTGGAGCGCGCACGCTCTATCACCTGGCGCTGGGGGCTCTGGAGCAGGGCTGCGAGGTCAGCGTGTTTTGTCGCCAGGACGGGGTCTACCAGCCCTTACGCGAGCAACAGCCCACCGAGGGCGCCCAGGGCTCAGCCTCGAGCTGGTGGGCCGCCCTGCTGGCCCGGGGAGTGCAGGTCATCGCCCACGAGAATTGTGCGCGCGCCCGCGGACTGGTCTCCAAAGCTCAGTTTCTTGACGGGGTGCGCTTTGGAGGCGCCATGGAGCTCTCGGACCTCTTGAACCGTTCCGATCGGGTGATCAGCCTGTGAGAGGCAAGAAGATATTGATCTCCGTCTGTCGCTGGTCGGGCGCCCAGGCCCTCAACGAGCTGCTGCGCACGGCCGTGGCCCTGGCCTCGGGTTACCGCGGCCACGAGGTCGAGGTGGCTCTGCTCGGCGAGGGAGTGCTGACCGCCGTCAAACCCAACAAGGATGGCTGGGTGCGCTACTACCGGGCCGCCCGCGCCTATCCGGTGCCCATCTACATCCAGAAGGAGAGCCTCGAGCGCCTGGGCCTCAAGCCCGAAGACCTGGCCATCGAGGTCAAGCTGGCATCTCAAGAGGAGCTGCTGGAGCTCGGGCGACGCGCCGACCTCCAGCTGAATCTGTGACCTATGTCTCAATCGCTTTACGTGCTGAGTGATTGCCCCCGCAAGGACATTCTGGATCTGCTGGCGGCCGACAAGGAGGCCGGTCTGATCCTGTTGGCCCGCGGTCTGCTGGTCGAGCCCTCGTTGCTGGAGGGTCGTGAAGTCTACTGTCTGGCCGAGGAGATCCAGGAACTGGGCCTGGAGGGAAAGATCTCCCAGGCCGTGAAAGCCCTTCCAGCGCGGGAGGTCATTTCGTTGCTCGTCCAGCGCCCTGTACTGAGCCTCGACTGAGGGGAACTGCCCGCATGGGTTCACTGTTCAAAGGCAAAGCCAAGGACGAAAAGTCCAAGGGCCCTTCCACCCGCCCCCGGTTGGCGGCCCAGATGCCCCCGCCCATCCCCTCGGAGATGATCGACCCCAAGGAGAAGCTGGTTTCGCGCGAGGTCGACTTCAAGGGTCGCATCGGTGCCGAGGCCGCCGACAAACTCGATGAAGCCATTGCCAACGGGGCCCGCGGGCTGCTGGTCGACCCCGAGGACGAGGAAACCCGCATCTTTGCGTTTTTTGACGAGCGCATCGCCGAGCTGGCCCGCCAACCGCTGACCGGTCACCAGGAGTTGCTGGCCAGTCTGGACACCTGCCGCGACGGCGCCTTCCCTTCGGGCGGCAAGCGCTGGCGAATCGAGAACTTCCGCTCGTTGTCGGACTTCGGTGATCGCATGGTGGTCAACTTTTTTGAAGAAGGCGTCCTCAACGACGAAGAGATCCACGCGCGCCGCAAAGAGAATATCCGCCTGGTCAATCGGCTCAAGCCGGCCACTTCGCTCAGCCGCAAGAACGTGATCGACATGCTCGATCTCTTGCGCCGCAGCCCGCGCGAGAAGCCTTTCACCGAGATCTTGCTGGAAGACCAGTTGCTCACTTCGGCCCAGTTCGAGCGCGTCAAGGATTGCGAAGACGTGCTCCAGGCGGTGCTCACCGACTACGTCTTCCCGCGCAAAGCCGCAGCCAGCGCCCTGGCTCGCTATCTGGGGGCCGAATACATCGACGTGGAGGCCGTCGACCTGGACAAGAAGGCGGCCCGCCGGCTCGACAAGGAGTGGGCCTTGAAGCACCAGGCCGTGCCTTTCGCCGAAGACAAAGAGCGTATCCAGGTGGCTTTCATGGATCCCACCGATACCGCCCTGCAAGAGGAGATCGCCCGCTTGACCGAGCGACGCGTGATGCCCTACTGCTCGGCCGCTCAGGACATCATGGTGATGATCCACAAAGCCCACAAGCGCGACTGAGGCTGCTCGAATCGCCGACACCACAAATCTGTTGGGCGTCGGCCGGAACGTCAAGGGCCGACCCGCCCCTCAGTAGCCCAGCGGACGTCCTCCCGAGCCACCTCCCTGGCCTTCTCCAGGAGGCGTCATCGGATCGCCCGGCCTCCAGCCCGGGTACGGCGGCGGCCAGGGGGCGTCGGCGGGGATGTGGGCCGGGCGCGGCCCCCAGTCACCGTTGGTCGGCCCCGCCGGCATTCCGGGCGGAGGCGCGGAGGTGGCCACCGGTTGGGGAGTGGGCGTGACGGTCATGGTCACCGTTGGCACCGGCACGATGATGGCATCTGGGGTAGGATCAGCCTTCGGCTTCCGAGTGGGTCGCCGCGGATAGTTGTTATTGGTAACCTCGATGATCTCCGGCTCGGGTTTTGGCTTGACTGGCGCCGGTTTTGGCTTGGGTTGAACCGCCGCCGGCCTGGGCGTGGGTCGCGAGGCTGGCCGGGAGGTCGATGTGGCTGCAGGTTTGGAAGCCGGGGACTTTGTTGGCGCCGGCGTTTTCGTGGGGGTTGCCGTAGCCGTGGGCAGCACGGCCGCGGTGGAAGCCGGGGTGGGGGTGGAAGCCGTAGCCGTGGGGGTGGTGATGCGCCAGACGGCCATCGAGGCGATCAGGAGGAGCCCCACCGCGGTTGCCATCCAGAACGGCTGCACTCCCGAACTGGGAGCGCTCATCACGACGGTATCCTGGCCCACCGAAGCGGGAGCGGGCGAAGCGAGGGGGGCGGTGGGCTCCAGGTCAACAGTCCGAGCCGGCGCCACCAGGCGGCCGGTGCCGAGATTGGCGGTTTCCTCTTCGTCGCTGTCGTCGAGCCGAGCCAGGGCTTTCGCCATGTCGGCCACGGTGGGATAGCGCTCTTCCTTGCGCACGCCCAGGCTGCGCATCAAGATCTTGTCCAGCGCGATGGGGATGTTCGGGTTGATCGAGCGAGGGCTGGGCAGCTTCTTGTCCATCGAGAGGATCTCCACCGGGCTGATGGGGACCTCGCCGGTCAGCAGGTGATAGAGCGTCGCGCCCAGCGCGTACTGATCCGAACGCGGGTCGGTCGAGCCGGCGCCCCCGTACTGCTCCAGGGGAGAGTAACCCTGGGTGCCCATCCCCTGGATGAAGGTGCAGGTGACGGATTCGGGGTTGAAACTGCGGGCGATGCCGAAATCGATCAGCTTGATGCGGTTTCCGGCATCGAGCATGATGTTGGAGGGCTTCAGATCTCGGAAGATTATGGGCGGGTTCTGGTTGTGCAGGTAGTCGAGAACCGAGCAGAGTTGGCGGGCCCACTCGAGCACCTCGGGCACCCGCAGCGGCCCCTCGCTCTGTTTGAGGCGGTCGGAGAGGGTCTCGCCGTCGACGTAAGCCATCACCAGGTAGTGGTGCCCGCCCTCTTCGAAGAAGTCGGTTACCTGGACCAGGTTGGGATGCTCGAGATTGGCCAGCAGCCGGGCTTCGGTCTGGAACTGGGCCAACGCCTTGTCCTTCATGCCATCGGGCACGGACAGGGTCATCTCCTTGATGGCCACGCGCTTACCGCCCAGCGCCTCCATGCGGGCCAGGTAGACCGCACCCATGCCGCCCTTGCCCAGCACCGACTCGATGCTATAACGCTTGGCCAGAATCACCCCGGTCGCCAGCATGACAGTTACAGTTCGGGGACTGCTCTTCAGAACCTTTACTTTGACAGGGGAACCCGAATGGCGGGGTCGAACCGTGGCGGCCATGCGCATCGTGCTGGTTTTCTTGCTCTGTCTCTGGCTGCCGGCTTCGGCCCAATCGACCGAGCCTCACAGCCTGGAGATGTTCGATGAGCTGCAAAAGCTGATCATTCGCGTCTCCGATCAGATCAAGCCTGCGGTGGTGCACATCGAGGTGCTTGCCAAGCGGGGCGAGCAGCGGCGCAAGGGCCTCGGCTCTGGCTTGATCTTGAGCGCGGACGGACAGATCATCACCAACTACCACGTCATCGACCGGGCCGCCGTCATCACCGTGATCCTCGATGACAAGAGCAAGTTCGAGGCCCGGGTGCTGCGTAAAGACCAGCAGACCGACCTGGCCCTGCTCCAGATTCAAGCCGGACGCCAGCTTCCATTCGCCAAACTGGGCGATTCGGACAAGGTGCAGGTGGGCGAGTGGGTGCTGGCCATCGG
>CAZWUN010000295.1:0-6921 GCA_964637145.1 uncultured Burkholderiales bacterium | reverse complement strand
GGTGGCGCGTGGTCTTGAAGGTCTTGTAGAACTGCCCCTCCACCGCGGACACGTTGACGATGTGCTTGTCGCGCTCGGGAGTGCGCAGCATCAACGGCTTGAGGCGCGCGTTGAGGACGAAGGGAGCCACGGCGTTCACCAGTTGCACCTCCAGCAGCTCCACGGTGGGGACCTCGGCCAGCAGGAGCCGCCACGAGTTGCGGCCGCGCAGGTCTACCTGCTGGCGGTCCTGATCGAGCAGGCCCACGGGAAACAGGTGGCTCTGTCCCGGCCGGTCCTCGGGCAGAAGCTGGAGTTGGGAGAGCTCGGCCGAACTGAAGGCGGTCTGGCCCAGCAAAGCTGGCAGGGCCGGCGCGGCCCGCTCGGCTTCGAGCATGTGGGCGTAGAACTCGGGCGGACGGCGCACCGTCTGGCAGGCGTTGTTCACGATGAAGTCCAGCCGCGGGAGCGTCTCGAGCAGGTGGCGACAGAGGGCTTCCACGCTGGGCGTGTGGCGCAGGTCCAGGCCGTGGACCTCGAGTCGATCGCCCCACTCGGAAAAGTCGGGTTCCTCGGCGTAGCGAGCGGCGCAGTCGCGGGGGAAGCGGGTGGTCACGATGAGGCGGGCGCCCGAGCGCAACAGCTTGATGCCCGCCTGGTAGCCGATTTTTACGCGCCCACCGGTCAGGAGCGCCACGCGCCCACGCAGGTCGGCCAGTTCGCCGCGTTTGCGGAAATTCAACTCGGCGCACTCCGGGCAGAGCTGGTCGTAGAAGTGGTGGAGTTGCTCGAAATCTCTCTTGCAAACGTAGCAGTTGCGGCCTTCGCGGACCTCCGCCACCGACTCCGGCTCGGGGGGCGGGAACACGTTGGGCGTGGTGAACACCGGCCTGCGGCGCAGGGCGCGGATGCCGGTGGAGTCGAGCAGCTCGTCCTGAGCCCGCCGCTTCTCGGCCAGCCGCTCCCGGCGCGCGGCCTTGCGCCGCTCGCGCCGGGTGTCGCGATCGGGGCAGTGCAGACGAGCGATGGCCTGCTTGAGGCGCTGCCACTCTTGCTCGGGCACGCGGCTGGAGAGCAGCCCGTTGCCCGCAAACGCTTCCAGTAGCTCGCAGGTGCTGCGCACGCGCTGGACCAGGTCTTCTTCGGGTTCCAAAACGGCAGGCTCTTCGACTTCTGGCAGAGTGGTCCCGCTCGGAGCAACACAAAGATTCCGCGGGAAGAGGGTTGAGGCCCGCGGGGGTCAGCCCTGGAGGGTCGTCCTCGAGACGCTCAAGATGGGCGTGCACATTCCTGACCCGCTCACCGGACGGGAGATCGACCCCAGTCTGCAATGAGTCCGCCCTTGACAGAGCGGCGCGTTTCAGCCTTCTTTCAGGCCGAGCTGATATCCACCACAGGGTATGGACGCCATCCGTTTTACCCGAGCCATGCTCGAGCGCTGCAACCGCAAGTCCGAGATCAAAGAGCTGGAGGAGTGCGGTCCGGCACTGGCCGAGCTGGCACTCGAGCCGCGCGAGGCTCTGGTGCTGGCGGGGGAGATCGCCAGCCAGCAGATCGACCCGGCCGGCGAGGCGCGCATGGGGGCCCAGGTGCACCAGCGCTACGAGAACGGCTTTGCCCTGGCCGAGCGTCCTGATGGACGGCTGGAGGCGGTGGGGGAGAAGCTCTCCCGGCACACCAGTCGTCCGCTGGACTGGCGCTTTTCGGTGGTGGAGAGCGACGAGCAGCAGGCCCAATCCATCTACGGGGGCTACGTCTACGCCACCCGGGGCATCCTGCAGGCCTTTCCGATGGAGGCCCAGCTGGCCTTCATCCTGGCTCACGAGATGGCTCACCTGGAGAACCGGGCCCAGGTGGTGCAGCGGGGCCAGAAAACGCTGGTCTCGCTGCTGCGCAACGCCGGCCAGGACACCGCCCCGCTCGAGCAGGAGTGGGTCAAGCTGCAGCGGGCCGAAGAGTACTCCGCCGACCGGCGGGCGGTGGAGCTGATGACCCAGGCCGGCTATCCTGCCGAGGCCGCCCTGCAGGTTCTGAGCAGCTGGGACGAAGAGGACGACGCCCACGGGCCTCCGGCCGAGCGCGTCGAGCACCTGCGCCAGAACCTCCGTGGCTGAGCCCTGCTCGATCTGCAGCAAGCTCGAGCGGGTGGTCAGCGTGTCCCATTCGGCCTGTGTCCCGCCCGAGTTGAAGCGGCTGGGGATCGATCCCGAGGCCGAGTCGGCCACCGCAACCTGTCCTGAATGCGGCAATCGCTACTTTTACAGCTATACCCGCGAGTACGACGACATGTCGCTCGACGAGGAGTACCGTCTCGAGCGCCTGCGCCCTGCGCCCGATCCGACCCGGCTCGAGCATCCGGACCGTTTCGTGCGCACCGAGGCCGCCTGGGCGGTGTGCGGCGCCCTGGCCGAGCAGGCTCGCTGGGGAGAGCTGGCCGAGATGCTGCGCCATCCGCAGGCTCACGTGCGGCGCGAGGCGGTGCTGGCGCTGACCGAGCCGCTGGCCCCGGAAGTGGTCGAGCCTCTGGCGGAGAACCTGGATGTGCCCCGCTCCCTGACGTTGCTGGCCCGCCACCACGCGGGCGACCCCGAGAAGATCTGGGCTCTGCTCGACCGGCTCGGCCCCGTCGAGCAGGGTGAGCTCCTCATCTGTCTGCCCGAGGAATCCCTGGGCCCCTTCGCGGGGCTGGCCCGCGAGCTCCTGGCGGGTCCTGCCGCCGACCGGGCGGTTGGCCTGCTCACTCGGACCGGCGAGATCTCGGACACGCTGCAGGCCATCCGCGACCTGTGGACCCCGCCCGCCGCTCGCCTCTGGTCCTATCTGGCCGGGGCAGGCCGTCCGGTGGCGGAGCTGGCTCCCGAGGCGGCCGAGCGCCTGAACGACCGCGAGCTGTCCCTGCCCCTGCTGCGTGGTCTCGAGTCCCTCTCGCGCAAGGGGGCCGCACTGCCCTTCGTGCTGCGCCCGCTGTGCGCTCTGCTCGAGGCCGATGCCTGCCTTGATCTGCGCTCCGCCTCCTGGATTCTGAAGGGAGAGATGGACCGGGGCCCGGTCGCGCCCGAGGTAATCGCCAGCCTGGGGGTGATGGCCACCCGGCCTCGAACTTCCAGGGACTTTGCCGCCCGTCTGGCCGCGGGAGCGCGGGGCGGTCACGACCTGACCCCGGCGCTCGAGAGCCTGCGCCAGGTGCTCAAGGGCAAGGATGAGCTGGCCCGGGACTACGCCGCAGCCGCCCTGACAGCTCACTCCACCGTGCAGCTGGAGTGGGCCGCGCTGCGCCGCGGGCTGCGGGCCCACCGGGGTCCCAGCGTCACCGCGCTGGGCGTGGGGGCGCGCCAGCACGACTGGTCCCCGCTGGTGCCGCAGGTCGCGGAGCTGGTCGAGTCGGGCAACAGCTACGTGTCCGGGGAGGCCCGCAAAGCCCTGGCCGCCCGCTCCTCATAGGGCTGCGCCTGCCCCACCACCCGGCGTGGGGATCCCCACCGTGGGCCGTGGGGCTCCGCTCGGCCGGCCCGCCCCACCACCCGGCGTGGGGATCCCCACCGTGGGCTGTGGGGCTCCGCTCAGCCCACTTGCCCCACCACCCAGCGTGGGGATCCCCACCGTGGGCCGTGGGGCTCCGCTCAGCCCACTTGCCCCACCACCCAGCGTGGGGATCCCCACCGCGGGCCGTGGGGCTCCGCTCAGCCCAGCTGCCCCGCTCAGAGCTTGTCAAGAGGCAAAATCAACGCTCTGAAGCCATTTTTTTGCCCTCGATCCAGAGATTCGGACCGGGTGTGCTACAATAGAAGTAGAGGGAGTTCTTTACGGGGCGACCGGCACCAGAGTCACTTCCTCACCCACCCACTCGGGAGGAGCGAACGAGACCATCTCCTCCTCCGAGGCGAATTCGGCCTCAGCCAGCATCAGTCCCGACTCGAGCACGTCCAGCACCAGTTCCCCGATGCGGTAGCGGCGTTTGCACATTGTGCGGGCGGGGAGGGCAGCCACCAGGGCATGCTCGCCTTCCGATAGATACAGGTTGGTCAGCATCCGGTGGGTGGCAGGTCCGGTGGGCAGCTTCTGGCCCAGCTTGCAGACAACGTCCCCGGACGCAGAGCAGGTCGATTTGCGCAGACGCAGCCGGGTGCCTTCCAGATAGCGGTCCTCCAGCACGCGATGAGGATCCTCCGGGCTCCATCCGGGCGGAGGCGCGGGAACCAGCCAGCGTCGCTCCAGCTCGAGGCGGGCGTACTTCAGGGGCCGTCCAGCTTCCAGTGGCCGCTCTCGGAGAACAGCATGAACATGGCCTCGGTGCCGTCCTTGTAGCGCACGCGCACGCGCTTGCGCATGGGATCCACCCCGTCCTTGCCCTGCACCGGAGCCACCTCGAGCACCTCGTGGCTGGCAAGGTTCTCCTTCTGCTCGGGGGTCTGCACCGAGAACGAGAGCGACTTGACGTGCTTTTCGAAGCTGAGCGCCTTTTTCATGCGGCTGCTCAGGCAGGCGTAGGTGCTCTGGAAATCGCCCTTCGACCAGGCCTTCAGGTAGTAGTCCACAAAGGACTCGGGGCCCTGGTCGGTGGGCTGGGCGGCCAGGTTGGCGACCAGGCAGGCCCAGACCAGCAGAAGCGAAAGAACCTTTTTCATGGCCAGCCAAGCTTCTGTTCCCGAGCCCCGGCCCCTGCAGATCTGGCTGGGCGATCCGGGCCCCACCCGGCTCGGGCGCCAGGCTCGCGAGGCGCTGGCGGAGCATCGGCTCTGGCCGCTCGAGCATCCCCTGGACGACCCCGATCTCATGCTGCTCTTTCCCGGTCAGCTCGGGCAGCCTCCCCGCCACCTGCCCCGGGTGCCCTGTCCCACCCTTCTCTTAGTCCCCGACCGCGAGCGTGGCCGCCTTGCCAGCAGCCTGCCCGTGGACGCGGTCAGGACCGCTCCGGTGGGCTACGATCCTGAATTGCACTACCCCCTGGACGAGCCTCAGTTCGAGCGCGACTTCGGGCACCCCGGGCCGCCCCCGGATGACCTGCGCTTGCTCTGCCAGGGGGCCGAGCTGTCGACGGCTCAGTTTCAGTCCGGGCTGGACGATGCCGCCAGGGCCGAGTTCCTGCGTCGCACCCGCATCACGCTCACCCACGATCCGGAGCTCTCCTCGCAGGCCCTGGCCTGTGGTTCTCTGCCCCTGAGCCGGATTGAGGCGCGCTTCTTGCACGATGAGCAGGCGCGTCGCGCCGAGTTGGCCAGGAGACAGCAGAGCAATTCGACCTGGCGCGAGGCCTGGGCGCAAGCGTTGCAGAGCCTTCCCCAGCGCCGCCGACGCGAGAGTCCGTGCTGGTGGGAGCGCCAGGTCTACTGCTCCGAGCGGCGCGCCCGGCTGGAGGAAGCCTGCGCTGACCTGCGCCCCACAACCCCTCGCAGGGCCAACCTGCTGGGCTGCCTGCTGGCCACCCGGGCCGACTTCGAACCCGATGAGGAGCGCCAGAGCGCCCTGCGCGACCAGGCCCGGGAGTGCTTCGAGAAGGCTTTCGGGCTGGGCAGGATGGCCTACCTGAACCTGGCCCAGCTGCACCTTCGTCGCCATCAGCCCGAGGAGGCGGTCACGCAGCTGGTCGAGGTGGTGCAGGAGGATCAGCCCTATCGGGCCATCGAGTACTATCCCAGGGTGGGCAATCAGTTCGCTCAGCGCTGGCAACGCTACCCGTCGCAACGCGAGCGGCTGGTGCTCTGGAAAGCCTGGCTGCTGCTGGCCGAGCACTGCCCTCCCTTCGCCCACCGGATGGCGCGTCAGGCGATCCGAGCCCTGGCCCAGCCGGCCGAGGGATACTGGCAGCTGGCTCTGCGCATGAGGGCCAGGCCAAAGGCACAGCTGCGCTTGCTGCGCAAAGTGCTGGCAAGAGCCCCCCTCAAGCTGGATGCCCGCTACGTCCTGATCCGCACGCTCTGGGAGCGAGGGGACAAGCTGGCCGCGGCCCGCGAGCACCAGGCCGCGCGGCGCCTGTTGCAAGCCTTCCCCTACCTCGAGCGCGAGCCCCGCGAGCTGGAGCGATTGTGGGTCGAGACGACCGCCCTGCAACCCGGCCCACGATGACGGCCTCAGGCGATTAGCCTTTTGCACCCCGGTTCGAGCGCGGCAGGTGCACCCCGCCCACCACGACCTTACCGCCACGCTCCCCGATCTGGTTCGCGGGAGCGATCGCAAAGTCGTCCAGGTCGGCCGCGATGCCGCCGGGTCGCAGAGCCACCACCTCGTTCTCGCCGGCCACGTAGGCGGTGCGCCCGTCGCTCAGGATGGCGCCCTCCACCCAGAAGGGGACCTCCTGTGACCAGCGCTCCTGGCCGTCGGGGGAGACACCCCACACTTTACGGGCGTTGCTGCCCACCACCACGGTCTCGTCGTCGAGCACGGCCGGCGAGCTGCCCACAAGGTCCTCGCAATCGAAGTGCCACAGCTCCTTGCCCTCGGGGCTGACGGCGTAGAGGTTGTGGTCGAAGCTGGTGAGGTAGACCCGCCCCTCCTCGGTCACGGCGGGGGCCGCTCGCACCGCCTTGCGGGCCTTGAAGAAGGGAGTGACGGCGCCGTCCTCGGGGGCCAGGCGGTAGACCTGGCCCTTCTCCGAACCGATGTAGATCTCGCCTTTCGGGCCCAGAGCCAGCTGGCCGTCCACCCGCACGGGCAGCTTCTGGCACCAGCGCTCCTGGCCGTCCTGGTCGAGAGCCAGCACCCGGTCGTCGTCGGTGCGGAAGATGACCCCGCCCTGCCCATCCGGCAGGCACGGCCCCGAGCCGAAGAAGGGGAGTTTGGCCACCCACACGGGCTCTTCGTGATCGCTGCGCAGGGCGGCCAGCACCGAGCCCTCCTCGGTGCGCATGCAAGCGTAGGCCGTGCCATCCGGGGCCACGGTGGGCACGGTGGTCTGGGTCTGGTAGTCGGCCCCCCAGATCTTCTGGAAAGCTCCGCCGGGAGTGT
>CAZWUN010000294.1:941-6957 GCA_964637145.1 uncultured Burkholderiales bacterium | reverse complement strand
GGCCGGCAGGCTTTCATGCCCTCGCAATGATCGTCTCGCCTGTCCAGATGACCAATCCGGAATGGAATCGTCAGCGTGCGCTGATGGTGCCCTCCTGGCTCATCGAGTCGGAGCACCCCGAGGAGCGGTCCGGGCGCAGACGGCGCAGCCGACGCCGGGGCGCTGACCAGTTTGAGCTCAGCCCCCAACTCGAGCGCTTGCTCGTCGAGGAGGCTCTCGACCGGCTCTGGAAGGAGATCGCGCTGCCGCCCACGCCGCCCTCCCTGGACTGGGGTAGAGCGGCCCTGGGGGCTTTGCTGGGCGGGCAGTTGGCTGGCGCGTTGCGCGAGGCGGACCGGCGCTCGCAGCATCACTTTCTACCCAGGACTTACGCTGACTTCTCCTCCCTGGTGGAGGCTTTCTCGCTGCACTGAGACCTTTGGGAGCGGGAGGGCCGAGCGGTAGCGGTGCTTCTTCTTGACCGGCATCCAGCCCAGCATGAAGGGCCCCACCACCGCGCCCAGGGCAGCCAGAATGGCTGCCAGCAGGCCGCTGAAACGAGGTCCCGTGCCGGCGCCGATCCAGGCGCCCACCCCGGCCAGCGTTCCCCCGACCAGCCCGGCCACGATGCCGTAGATGGCCATGAACACCGTGATCACGAACCAGCCCATCAGAGGGCTCATGATCCCGCCGCCACCTTCAACGCTGGCGGCCACCAGAAAGAGCGCCAGCGAAGCCACCAGGCAACCCACGAAGACCCCCGCCAGGGTGGCGTAGAAGGCCCGCTCGCCCGCCTTGGCGCGCACGTCCCGTCCGGACGAAACGGCAGCCCGGTAGCCTCCAGTGGCCCCGAGATAGGCCGGCAGCGAGGTGAAAAGCAGCACGATGAAGACCGGCAGCAGGGTCAGCCAGGCTCGGCCTGAGGACTTGCCGCGCCGCCGCTCTTCCTCCTCCTGGCGCTGCTCGTGTTGCTGCTCGAGCAAGGAGGCGGGCGGTGGGGGAGTGGCCGAGGCCACCACCGCCGGGGCGGCCACGTCGAAGCTCAGGCTCGAGGCCAGCTCGCGCAGGCGTTGCTCGGAGGCATCCGGTGGACCGCTCAGGACGAACACCACCAGGTGGCCGCGGTAGAGCACGAACAGCGCCGTGCTCGCTCCATAGCGGCTGCGATAGCTGGCCAGGGCGCGGGGAGGGTCGGAGCCCTCGATCGGCTTGAGCCAGTTGAGGGCTTTCGTCTCGGATCGTCGGCTCTCGACCACGAAGTAGTGTTGGACGCGCGCCCCCAGCTCTTCGGGAAGCTGGCGCCGGCGCAGCTCCTCGAGCACCTGCGTGCCCAGTTTCTTGCCTCGGGCCGGGTCGGTGCGGAACGCGAGCCGGGCCTGGTCGACCTTCTTGCGCAGAGCGTAGACTTCGTCCCGGTCGGGCTCGTACTCGAAGCTGACGTAGGGGAATCGGGACAGCTCGAGCGAGCGCTCCTCGGGGTCCATCTCGGAGTCTCCCAGCGCCTTCTCCAGGCGGTCGGCGGCCTCGCGGTGCGGTTCGGCTCCGGCGTCGGTGGCGCGCAGCGTGCCCTCCCTGGCGTGCGACCAGGCCCGCTCGGAGGGCTGAAAGCCAGCCGGCGGCTGGAAGCTCAGGTGGTGCTCGCCCACGGCCACAAAGCCGGGCGACGACTTGCTCTCGGGGCTCGGCTCGACCCCTGCCGGCTGGCCGCACCCGGTGAGGAGCCACAGCAGGATCAGCCCGATGACCCTGGCAGCTTCTTTGAGCCTTCTTTCAGCCTCTCTTGATTGCATGGTAAGCATGCAGATTCACGCCCTCTGGAGCGGTGCCCTGCGCCCTGTGGCGGCGGGCTCCACGCCTGTCACGACGGGCCCCCTGGACGTTTGCGTCCGGGGCATCGACGAAGATCCCCCCTCCGCCGAGGCCTTCTCCTCGCCCGGGACCGTCGAGTTGCCCTCGGAAGACCTCGACCGGCTCGGCAAGCTCGACTTCCGCATGGGCCTGCAGACCATGACCTACTTCGACGCCGAGCTCTCGCCCGAACCCCAGATCAAGGCCCTGGTGAAGGCTGTCGGAAAAGGCCCGGTGCCCGATCAGGCGGCCCGGGCCCTGACGGGTCTGGCCCACTCGTGCATGATACGAGAGCGCGCCAGCCTCCCGCCCGGCCACCGCCATCGCGAGCCGGTCGAGCAGGATCGCTCCTGGGCCCGCGCCTGCCTGAAGACCCTGACCGACTGGCGCGACAAAGGGCAGCTGGAGCTCCGCTATCGAGGCCGCCCGATCACGCCCGAGGACGACCTCTACGCCCTGGTGGCGGCAGGAAGGCCGGCGGTGCGAGACCAGGTGGTGCACCTGCACGCTCCGCCGCCCCCGGTGCCTCCCCAGATCGCCGCCCTGGCCGAGGAGGTGCTGAGCGAGCTGCCACCTCAGAGCAATGTGCCCGCGCCCGGGTTGGACAAACTGGCCGCGCTCGAGCCCATGCAGGCCGCCCTGGTCGTGGGCGCGCTGCTGGATCGATTCGACCTGGTTGGCGGCGGCGACGACATCGACCGCGCCATCCGGCTGGTCAAGCACGCGCCCCTCAAGGAGGCTCTGCGCCCCCACGCCGAGCGCCTGGCCCGGGTGGGCTCGGAGGCCGAGGCCCGGGGCCGGCTGGCCTGGAACTTCGTGGAGGGGCGCCACAAGGTCTGGCTGCTCAAGGAGCTGGTCCAGGTCTTTCCGCAGGTGGCCGAGGGGGCAGATTTCTTCCAGCGAGAGCTGGCGCCTTTCTTGCTTTGCGATGAGCTGAACAGCTCGAATGCCGCCGCCGAGCTGGCCGGGACGCGCCCGGATTGGACCCGGCAGGCGCTCGACCTCTACACCTCGCGGCCGGAGATGCGCCTGAACGAGCAGCAGCACCGGCTGATGCACCAGGGCCTGAAGGAGGGCCACTGGCGCCCGGATGCCGGGCAACAGGAGTGGCTGGCCAGGCGGCTGGAGCTGCCGGATGACAGCCTGTTCAGGTACGAGGGCCCGGCCGAGAACTTCCGCTACACGCTGCGCAGCGTGCGATTGGCGGCCGAGAACGACCCGGCCGCTTTCGGAGAGGCCCTGCGCGACCGGCTGCTCGAGCGGCTCTTGAGCGATCCCTCCCCGAAGCTGAGCGAGGGGCTCTACCGCGCCCCCAACGGGGTGGACCCCTATCGCATGATGAGTGACGCCATCGCCTTCGCCTTCCACCCTCCAGGAGGGCGCATCGACAGACTGCTGGCGGAGCTGGACGGGCCCCGCGGCCAGGAGGCTCTGGCTCTGCTGGCCTCTCTCGAGCTGCCGGACGAGCTGGCCCGGAAGCTGGCCGAGCGGCTTGAGCCCGAGATGCGCAAAGAGCCTCCGGCTGATGACCGCGGCCTGGACACGCTGGGGCGCATCGCCGAGCAGTTTCGTCCGCTGCGGATGGGCTCGCTACCGGCTCGCGAGGCCATGCAGCTGGCTTACAAGATGCCCGCTCAGAGGGGCTTTGCCCCTCCCCCGGTGGACGCGGTTGTGGAGAGTCTGGTGCAGCGCCACTGCACCGAAGAGAGCGAGCTGCCGGTGCTGAGTGAAGGGCGGCTCGACAGCTTCACCCCCGAGCAGTTGGCGGAGGTGGAGCTGAGCGAGGCCATGACCCGAGGTCGCCCGGCCGAGCGCAAAGCCCTGCTCGATCGCTTCGGGCCCGAGTTGCGCGAGCAGAAAGAGCGCCCGCCATTGCTCGAGGGAGTGGTGCGCCGCCTGCGCCAGGCGGCCCTGAAGGAGGCCCTGGAGCAGCTCCGGACCGGAGAGCTACCGGTGAAAGAGCGCCTCGAGCAGTTGGAGCTGGCCTCCGGCTCGCGCGAGGCCTGGCAGGCTCTGCGTCAGGGCCTGGGCGCAAGTGCTGACGCCCGTGCCCGCTGCGTCAAAGAGCTCAAGAAAGACGGCGAGCTGCGCGCTGCTCTGGAGCACCTGGGCGATGCGCCCGAGCGCTGGGAGCGCTTCGAGAAGCTGCTCGAGCTGACCGAGCGCAAGTTTCCCGATGCCTTGAACGCCAGTAAGGCTCTGGAGGGCGCCATCGAGCGCGGCCAGAGCCCGGAAGAGGCCTGGAAGGCGGCCCTCAAAGGCTGGCTTTACGAGGATGGCTCGACCGGCGGCCCCGGCCTGGTGATGGGGATGGAGGGAGACTCCCTGCGGGTAGGCTCGGTTCGGGTGCCGATCAGGCGACCGGAGGGCACCCCCTCGCCGGAGACGAAGGACGGCCCATGAAGCGCTACCGCTGGTTCGTGGCCGGAGACCTGAACGGGTTCTTCGGGCTGATGTTCGACAATCTGACCGTGCTGGCGTTCCTGTCCGGCATCCTGGTCTTCGTGTTCGACTTCCCGGCCGAGATCGTCTACACCAGGATGTTCCCGGGCACGGCCTTCGGCGTGTTCTTCGGGGACATGGTCTACACCTGGATGGCCTTCCAGTTGGCCAAAAAGACGGGCAACAACAACGTGACCGCCATGCCGCTCGGTCTGGACACGCCCTCCACCATCGGTGTCGCTTTCACCGTACTGGGCCCCTGCTATCTCACCATGAAGGGCCGTATGACCCCGGAGGATGCGGCCCTCATGACCTGGTACGTGGGCATGGCCACCATGGTGTTGATCGGCATCATCAAGCTGTTCTTCTCCTTCACCGGCAGCTTCTTGCAGCGCATCGTGCCCCAGGCCGGCCTGCTGGGCTCGCTGGCCGGCATCGGCCTGGCCCTGATCGGTTTCATCCCCATGGTCGAGATCATGGGCGCCCCCCTGGTGGGCTGCGTGGCGCTGGGCCTGATCCTCTACAACCTGGTGGCCCGCATCCGGCTGCCCGGCAACTTTCCCGGGGTGGCCGCCTCGGTGCTCTTCGGTACGATGCTCTACTACCTGCTGGCCCCGGCCGGGCTGACCGGCGGCATCTACTCGGCCCCCTCGGCCACCTTCCACATGGGCTTCCCCACCCCCACGCTGGGCTTCCTCAAGGGCTTTGCCGAGGCCCTCAACTACCTGCCCATCGCCTTCCCCTTCGCCATCTTGACGGTGGTGGGCGGCATCAACGTGACCGAGAGCGCCCGGGTGGGCGGCGACGACTACAGCACCCGCGACATCCTGCTCACCGAGGCGGTGGCCACCCTGATCGCCGGCGTCTGCGGCGGCGTGGCCCAGAGCACCCCCTACATCGGGCAGCCGGCCTACAAGGCGATGGGGGCGCGCGCCGGATACACCCTGCTGACCGGTCTCTTCGTCGGGTTGGGCGGCGTGCTGGGCTACATTGGCTTCATCGTGGAGCTGATCCCCAAGGCAGTGCTGGCGCCCATCCTGATCTTCGTGGCCCTGGACATCATGGTGCAGGCCTTCCTGGCCGTTCCGGCCCGCCACACCCCGGCGGTGGCCTTCGCCTACATCCCCAGCGTGGCCCGGTTGGTGCAGATCAAGATTCTGGCCCTGCTGATGCCACCCACCAACAAGTACTGCGAGGAGCTGCTGGAGGTGGTTCCGGGCATCGGGCACTCCAAGATCCTGCCCGAGAACATCGTGACCGTGGCCCTCGGCAACGGCTTCATCCTGACCGCCATGCTGTGGGGCGCGGTGGTGTCCTGCCTGATCGACCGCAAGCTGCGCCAGGCCTCGGTTTACCTGGTCATCCTGGCCGGGCTGACCTTCTTTGGCATCGTCCACTCGGTCGATCCCGACGGCAAGATGTACCTTCCATGGGGCCAGCTGGCCCCGGCTCACCTGATCAAGCCCTTCGTGGAGGAAACCCGCCAGAAGGCCGCGGCCGAGCTGGCCAAACCGGAGACGGCCAGCGATCCGCACAAGTTGGAAGTGCTCAAGAAGAGGTCCGAGCTGACCGAAGGGCAGCTCCAGGCGGCGGCGCGCCAGATCCCCTACCAGTTCACGGCCGCCTACCTGGTGATGGCGGCCATGATGCTGGCCTTCTCCTTCACCAGAGAAAGCCAGGAGCCGTTCCCGGAAGAGGAATTGGGCCACGGCGGCCATGCCCCGCCACCGGAGCCGAAGCCCGGGCC
>CAZWUN010000294.1:0-931 GCA_964637145.1 uncultured Burkholderiales bacterium | reverse complement strand
GCTGCGGACCAGCCCGAGGAGCCCGCCACGGCGCCCACGGAGTGATTCTGACCAGGCGGGCGGGCCAAGGCCCAGAGGTCAAGCTCCGCCCAGCGAGCGGGCTCTGGCCGCGATCTCCTCGGGACTGAGGCGCTTGACGGCGCCGAACAGGTTCCACAGCCTGGTTTTCATGCGCCACTCGAAGACCAGCTGACCATTCTCTCTCCACATGAGGACGGAAGGCTGCAGAAAGGCCTTCTTGGGATAGCGCAAGGCCTGGGGATGCTTGCCGAAGGTTGGCAGCTTCAGGCTGTGCGCCAGGGTCAGTTGAGGGTCGCTCAGGATCGGGAATGTGAGAGCGAACTGCTCACGGAACTTCTGACTGACCTCGGGAGGATCGGCGCTGACCGCCAGCAGTCGAACTGCGGGCGGCTCCAGCTTCTGGGCTTGAAGGCTCTGCACGAAAGCCTTGCAGAAGGGTCACCAGTGGCCACGGAAGCTGGTGAGAACGGTCAGGCCCGAGCCGGGTGGGGGAGGCAGCACTTGAACCGGAGCGCCGGTGTGGTCAGGCAGGGTAACGTCCATGGCGCCCGGTTCCGTGGGTGAAGGAGATCCCCTCCCCAGGGCTACTTCAGGCGGATTTTCAGCGACTTGAGGCTGGGATCGTAGTGCACGGCGCCTTGCTGGCTCAGCACTACCTGTTGCGCGATAAGCGAGCCGTAAACCTGGCCGCTGTTCTTGATGGAAACCCTGGCGGTGGGCCCGCACAAAGCCATGTGGGCCCGGGCCGAGTTGAGCACCTGGACCTCGATCGGCCGGTGGGGCTCGGCCTGGTACACTTCCAGATCGGCCGGCCGGCCGTGCTCATTCAGGCCGCCCGAGTTGCGCAGGGTGAGACTCTTGCCCACGTAGAGCACGACCGGACCGTCCAGGTCGATGGAGGCGGAATTGT
>CAZWUN010000293.1:0-7030 GCA_964637145.1 uncultured Burkholderiales bacterium | reverse complement strand
CCCGCACCCGGGACGTGCGCAAGGACCTGCCCTTCCACTCGGCCGTGGCCATGGGTCACAGCGCCCTGGTGGAGTATTTCCTCTCGCTGGGGATTTCGCCCGAGGACAAGGGCAGCCTGGCCTACACGGCGCTGCTGGTGGCCTCCGAGTCGGGCGACCTCTTGACCGTGAAGGCTCTGCTGGCCCACAAGGCCTCCGTCAAAGCCGTTAGCCCCGAGGGCAGCACGGCGCTGCACAAGGCGGCCTGGAACGGGCACCTGAAGGTGGTGGAGGCGCTGCTGGCCGCGGGCGCTTCACCCAAAGTCAAGAACAAGGCCGGCAAGACCCCGCTCGACCTGGCCCGCGACCGCGGTCACAAGAACGTGTCCGCCCTGCTCAAGTCCAAAATGTAGCCCGTGCACATCGCCGGGCCACGCTCCGGAGCGAGGACCCGGGCCGCAGCGACCCGAAACCATTCCCATGCCCGTCAAGAGAACCGCCTGCAATCGTGACTGCCCCGACGCCTGCTCCATCCTGGTGACGGTGGACGACGAGGGGCGAGCGGTCAAGCTCAAGGGCGACCCGGACGATCCGGTGACGAAGGGCTTTCTGTGCGAGCGTACGAGCCGCTTTCTCTACCGCCAGTATGCCTCCGACCGGCTCACCACGCCGCTTCTGGACGGCCGGCCGGTCTCCTGGGACAGAGCCCTTGATGTGGCTGCCGAAAATCTGCTCAAGATTCGCTCCGAGTCCGGGCCGGCGGCCATTCTGCACTACCGATCGGGAGGCTCGCTGGGCCTGCTCAAGAACCTCTCGGACTACCTCTTCGAGAGCTTCGGTCCGGTCAGCGTCAAGAGCGGCGACATCTGCTCGGGGGCCGGCGAGGCCGCCCAGGAGCTCGATTTCGGGCTCTGCGATAGCCACGACCTGACCGACCTGGAAGAAAGCCGCACCATCTTGATCTGGGGCAAGAACGTGCACACCTCCGGGCCCCACCTCCTGCCGCTGCTGCTCAAGGCCCGCGAGCGGGGCTGTAAGCTCGTGGGCATCGACGTGCTGCGCACCAGGCTGGCCGAGCTCTGCCCGGAGTTCGTGCAGGTGCGTCCCGGGGGCGACTTCGCGCTGGCCATGGCGGTCGCCCGGGTGTTGTTTGAAACCGGACGCAACGATCCCGAGGCTGCCGGCTACTGCGACCACTTCGAGACCTACCGCGAGCTGGTCTTCTCGCGCACGGACTGGGCCGCCGAGGCCGGGGTCAGCTCCGAGCAGGTGGAGAGCATCGCCCGGGCCTACGGTGACGGCCCTTCCGCCCTGCTGGTGGGCTGGGGGCTGGCCCGCAGAGCCAACGGAATGGCGACCGTTCGGGCGCTGGACGCCCTGGCAGCGATCAGCGGCAACCTGGGCGTTGCCGGCGGGGGCATCTCCTACTACTTTCGGCGTCGAGCCTCGTTCGACACCGGCTTCATCCCGGGCCGGAGCGCTCGCGAGCTGTCCGAGGCCAGGTTGGGGCACGAGATCCTGGCCGCCAAGGACCCGCCCATCCGCATGATCTGGGTGACGGCCGGCAATCCGATCTCCATGCTGCCCGACTCGGAGGTAACCCGGGAAGCCTTTCACAAGAGCGAATTCAACGTGGTGGTGGACACCCACCCGACCGACACCACCGATTGCGCCCGGCTGGTGCTGCCCACCCTGACGCTGCTGGAGGACGAGGACCTGGTGGGGGCTTACGGCAATCACTGGGTGCGCAGCTCCAGCCCCACCCTGCAGCCCCCCGGCGAGGCCCGCCACGAGCTCTGGATCTGGCAACAGCTGGCCAACCGGCTGGGACTCTCCGACCTGCTCGAGGGGAGCGTGCAGGACTGGAAGCGGCGAATTCTCAGGCCTCCCCTCACGCTGGAAGCCCTCGAGCAGGGCCCCCAGCCTCGCCCGGACGCTCCTCGGGTGCTCTTCGAGGGTCGCAGATTCCCAACCGCCAGCGGGAAGGTCAACCTGATCCACCAGCTCCCCGGGCCCACGCCCCGACCCGACAGGGAGTTCCCCTTCCAGCTGCTGGCCGTGTCCACTCCCAGGTCGCAATCCTCGCAGTGGTCGGTCGACCACCACGGGCCGCCCCTGGTGAGCTTGCACCCCTCCTGTGGGCTCGAGGACGGCCTGGAGGCTCGCCTGGAGAGCCGGCGCGGCTGGCTGGACGTGCGCGTGCGACTCGACGAGAGCATCCACCCGGAGGTGGCCTTCATGGCCAAGGGGGGCATGCTGCGCCGGGGCAATTGCGCCAATCAGCTCATCGCCGCCCGGGAAACCGACGGGGGCGGAGGGGCTGCATTCTACGACGAGCCGGTGCGGGTGGTGGCCCGGTAGGAATTCTGGCCCCAGGGAGGAAGCTTTTCAACCTATGAAAGGGCAATGCGGGCTTGGGTAATGCGGTCCCGACCGAGCCGTCGGGAACGCTGGTCGAAGCCGAGCCTTCGACTCTAGGGAAGCAGGTTCTCTACCATTCGGGCTTTGACCCACCGGTGCTGCACTGGCGCCACCAGGGGGCGCGACAGTTCCGCTCGGTCACCATGACCTGCTCGGGTCCGGGTCGTATCGAGGGAGAATCCTGCTGGCGGGCCTGGGCGGTCGGCCAGGCGGGACGCAACCTGCAGTTCTACTTCACCAACAGCCTGGGGAACCTGCGCGACCCGGCCTCCGGCTGCTATCAGGTCACTCAGGACTGGGCCTTCGTGCAGGATGGACAACTCTTCAACTACCAGCCCGCCCGCCGCCCGGACGCACCCCGCCGCGATTACGACCCGGCCCAGGTACCGGTCATCGAGTCCACCGTCCTCAAGGAGAAGCGCCCCTATCGCGTGTTCCTGCCGCGCGGCTACGATCAGCACACCGACCGGCGCTACCCGGTGCTCTACCTGCACGATGGCCAGAACGTGTTCGAGGTGGGCCCCTTCGGCTCGTGGCACGCGACCCGGGCGGTGGAGGAGACGGCCCGACGGGCCGAGGCACGCGAGCTGATCGTGGTGGGAGTGGACAACACGCCCAATCGGCTGCGCGACTACATCAGCCCCGACGACGGTGGGCGAGCCGACCTTTACGCTTCCTTCCTCATTCAAGAGCTCATGCCGCTCATCAACGAGAAGTACCGCACCCTGCCGGGCCCGGCCAACACCGGCACGCTGGGCTCGAGCGCGGGCGGGGTGGCCGCCCTCTACCTGGCCTGGGAGCATCCCGAGGTGTTCGGAAAGGTGGGGGCCATGTCGGGCTCGTGGTGGCTGCGCAACTTCCCCGCCCGGGTGGCCCAGGACAAACGGCGCGATCTGCGCATCTATCTCGATTCGGGCGACAGCGGCGGCACCTTCCGCGACGGCGTCAGCCTGACCCTGTCGCTGCGCGACTCCCTGATCGGGCGCTATTCGCTCGGGCGCGACCTGCAGCACCTGATCGGCCACCGCCACCGGCATAACGAAGCCGCCTGGGGAGCCCGCATGGCGGGAGCTCTCAAGTTCCTGTTCCCGCTCACCGAGGAGCCGCCGCCCCCGGCTTCATGACGCTCTCAGAACGGATCGACGCCTTCGGCCCTCCCACGCCGGCCTTCGCCCTTCCCAGCAGCGGTTGGCGCACCTTTCAAGACTGCCTGGCTTACGTCGAGTACGCCGGCTGCTGGCTGGCCATCGGCCAGCCCCTCAGCTCCGATCCCCAGGCCACGGCCCTCGAGTTTGCCCGCCAGGCCCGTGAGCGAGGGCGGCGGGCGGCCTTCTTCGGCTGGTCTCCCGGCGGCTGGCAGGCCCTCCCGGTCGGCCAGGAGGCCTGGTTCGAGGCCGGGGAGTGGCGGCCCGAGCGGGTGGGCGAGTTCCTTCGCCGGGCCCGCCGCAAAGGGGTGAGCGTTCGAGAGGATCCTCCCGAGGCCGACCTGGAGCCCCTGGTGAGAGCCTGGCGCCATCGCCAGGGAATGCCGCCCATGGGCTTTCTGGCCGCCGGGCGACCCCTGGAGATGGATCCGGCCCGGCGCCGCTGGGCCGCCTACAGCTCCGGGGGAGCCTGTCTGGGCCTGCTGGTGGCCGTCGACCTGGGCCGGGGGAACCACCTGGTGGACTTTCTCATCCTGGGCCGACCGGTTCCCCAGGGTACGGCCGAAATGCTACTCGACACGGCCATGAAGAGCCTGCCGGGCCGAGTTTCCCTGGGTTTCACGGCGCTGGCCGGCCTGCCTGACCGCGGCGGCCCTCTGCTGGCCTTGATGCGGACCGCCTCCAACCACCTGAACTGGCTGTATGGCTTCAAGGGCATCTATAACTTCCGAGCCCGCCTGGGCTGCCGCTTCCGGCCCATCGTGCTGGCCGCCGAGCCGGGCCAGCTGACCCGGGCCCTGTGGGCCTCGCTGGTGGCCTTCTCGCACGGCCGGCCCGACCGCTTTGCGCTGGTCACGGCCGGCCGACTGCTGAGCCAGCCGGCCCGGGTGCGCGAGCCGGAGGGGTGGGCCCTGGGGGCCGAGTTGCTGGCCGCCGCCCTGATTCCCTGGACGGTGGTGCTGGCGCTGTGCGATTCGGAGCGCTGGTTCGGGGTGGCCTGGCTGGCCCGGGCCTGGGCCAGCTTCGACGTGCTGATCCTCACCCTCTTCTGGCTTCTGGGCCAGGGGTTGCGTCGGCGCCGCCGCCAGGCTCGAACGCTGGGCTTCCTGTTGCTGGGGGCGGTGCTGGCCGACTGCTGGATGACCTTCGCCCAGGCCCTGCTCTACAACATTCCCCGCGCCAGCAGCGGCTGGGACTGGCTGGGCGTGCTCATCGGCTGCAGCGGACCGCCCCTGGCCGCCCTCTTTCTGAGCGCCCTGCTGCTGCGTGCCCCGCTGCGCCGATGACTCCCACGCGCTATTTCTACAACCTCACCCTGGAGCGAATCTTCGAGGCTTTCGAGCAGGCTGACCTGGACATCGAGCCTGGCTTCGTCTTTCTCAACTCCCTGGAGAACCGGGTCATCCGCGCCGAGGACTCGGACGGAACCCGCTGGGTGGCCAAGTTCTATCGACCGGGCCGCTGGTCGCGCGAGGCCCTGCGCGAAGAGCACGACTTTCTGGAAGAGCTGAAGGAGGCCGGTCTGCCGGTCGGACCTCCTCTGGAGCTCGAGCACGGGGACACGGTGGGAGTGGTGTCCGGCATCTATTTCGCCATCTTCCCCTACCAGTTCGGGCGCTGCCCCGACGAGATCGAGCTGCACCACGTGCACGCCCTGGGGGACATGCTGGCCCGCCTGCACAATGTGGGCGAAAGGCGCGCGGCTCGCCACCGGCCCCTGATCGGTCCTCGCAGCTGGGGCCTGGAGAACCTGGAGGCCTTGCGCGCCGAAAGAGTCGTGCCCGCCGAGATCTGGCCCGGTTACGAGAAGACGGTGCGCTCTCTGGTCAGCCGGGTGGAGCGGATGTTTGCCGAGATCCGGCCCATCCGTCTCCACGGTGACCTGCACCGGGGGAACCTGCTCTACAGCTCGCAGGGACTCGAGCTGGTAGACTTCGACGACTTCGCCATGGGCCCACCCGTGCAGGATGTCTGGCTGCTCTTGCCGGGCCGCGACGAAGACAGCGTGGCCATGCGAGAGACTCTGCTGGAAACCTACTGCAAGCGCCGCCCCTTTGAACGCCGCAGCCTGTCCCTGATCGAGCCCCTGCGGGCGCTCAAGTTCGTGCGCTACGCCACCTGGGTGGCCCGGCGCCGGCGCGATCCGGTCTTCGTGCCCCTCTTCCCGGAAGTGGAGTCGCACTCGTTCTGGCGCCGCGAGCTCGAGGAGCTGCAGGCCCAGCTGGCCCGTCTGCGCTGAGCGGTGCGAAAAAGTGACGCCCCGACAGGCCAGCACATTGGCTGGGGGCCGGGGCGTCGCGAGTACGGAGGAACCAGACTCGCACTGATGTTTCTTGATTGAGATTCAAGTTCCTGCTGACAAGTAGAATTTTTTTCCAGGTTCACCGACGAAGGATGGTCAAAGCTCGCGGACTGTTGCGGTACACGCAAGAAGCGCCCGTCGCCAGACGGACGCTCGCTTGTCGGAACCACCTTCGGGCTTTAGGTGTAGGGAAGCAGCGCCAGGTGACGGGCGCGCTTGATGGCCACGGCCAGGCGACGCTGGTGACGGGCCGAGGTTCCGGTGATGCGGCGCGGCAGAATCTTGCCCCGCTCATTGACGAACCGCCGAAGCAGGTTGATGTCCTTGTAGTCGATGTACTCGATCTTGTTGGCGGAGAAGTAGCAGACTTTCCGGCGCGGGCGGCGCATCCGGCGCTCTCCCCGTCCGCCGTCCTTTCCGGCTGCAGCGTTGGCCATGGGTAAGTAACTCCTTGAACTCTAGTTGCGAGAATGAAGTATAGCCGAGAGGGCCCCGGTTGGCAAGAGGGTCTAAGAAAACCAGTCGCGCAGCTCGCGGTTGACCAGTTCCGGGCGCTCGAGCTGGATCCAGTGTCCGCAGCCCTCTACCAGGCGAAACTCGAAGGGAGCGCTGGTATAATGCTTGCTGAGCGCGGCCGTGGAGGGCAACAGATAGGGATCGTCGGCGCCAAACAGCATCAGTGCGCTCACATCGGCTTTGGGGAGCCGCATGGGACCGGCCCGGTAATAGCTCAGGGCCGCCTTCAAGGCCCCCGGCCGCATCAAGGCTTCCATGCCGCGCTGGGCGTCCAGCGGGTCGATGCGCCGTCCATAAGCAGCCCGAAACCAGCCGGCCAGGTGGCGGCGGATCATCCATTCCGGCAGCCAGGGGAGCTGAAACCAGAAAATGTACCAGCTCCGCCGCAGCTGGGAGGGATTGCGCAACACCCCCCGGACCATGGCGCCGGGATGGGGACAGTTGAGCACGGCTAGCTTGCGCAGGCGCTGGGGATAGAGTCCGGCCGTCGCCCAGGCCACCGCCCCTCCCCAGTCGTGACCGCAGACGTAGGCGTCGCGCTCGCCCAGGTCTTCGATCAGCTCGGCCACATCACGAGCCAGGCGATTGAGCCGATAGCACCGGCGACCGGACGGCTTGTCGCTCTGGTTGTAGCCGCGCAGGTCGGGGGCCACCACCCGGTAGTGGC
>CAZWUN010000292.1:0-7037 GCA_964637145.1 uncultured Burkholderiales bacterium | reverse complement strand
GGACGTTCGCGACTCTGCTTCTACACCCACAAAATCCGGGGTCATTGGTCTACTCGGTGCTGCTCGCGGTCTTAAGAGGAGCGATCCCGGATTACTAGAGCTGAGTCGGGCTCTACGTTTCGGGGTTCGGACTGACAATCCCGGAATCCGCCTCTATGACTATCATACTGTTAGCGGGTCTTTGCCCAGTGCTGACGGCGGTTTCAAGGGCAGTGAGGATAAGCCTTACACCATTATAAGCCCGCGGGTTTACCTTCAGGACGCTTCTTTCTTGGTCGGACTCGAAGGCGAGCGTTCATTACTGGAGCAATGCCGTCAGGCTTTGGAAAGGCCCATCTGGCCAGTCTATCTGGGCAGAAAGTGCTGCCCGCCGACTCGACCACTTTTTGAAGGCCTCGTTGACAACCACCTCGATGCTACACTGGTCTCCACGCCCTTGACTTCTACCTATTCGAACAATGACGAGACTCTACAACTCATGATTGAGACACCCGATGGCCACTTGCGGCGCCCGGATCGCCAAACCGGACGACCCAGTCGAGAGTTTGCAGACAATCACTATCGGGTGCAGACAGTTCCAAAGCCAAAGGAGGAGCTCAATGCACCTTAGTCGTTTGATTTTCAATCTACAGTCCTCGCTTGGTCGTCGGGATCTCTCGTCCTATTACGAAATGCACCGCACCTTATCTTCTGGATTCCCAGTACGCGAAACCGGGCGGCTTCTCTTTCGAAGGCAGAGCAATGATTCCGTCCTCTTACTTTCACCGTCTAGTCCAGACTTTGAGCGAGCACTTCGCGAGGAGCGCGTTCTCACTATTGAAACAAAGCCGTTTAGGGCTTCGGCCAGAAACGGAGAAGCATTTCGTTTCTTGCTCCGTGCCAACCCAACGAAGAAAATTGAGGGGGATCGCGTGCCCTTCGTTCGAACTGACGAGCAGCTCGATTGGTTGCGCCGCAAGGGTGACCAGCACGGCTTTTCGTTGACCGAGGCTGTAGTCGCCGAATCGGGCATAATGACAGCTCGAAAGCCAGGTGCGGGTAGGCCGTTGACTCATTATTCGGTTGACTTTCACGGGCGCCTCCGCGTCATGGAAGAGTCACGCTTCTGCGAAGCTCTGGAAGCGGGAATCGGACCTGCAAAGGGGTTTGGGTTTGGCATGCTCTGCATTTCGAGGTAGCATGATCTTGGGGTTCGTTCTCCGGGTTGCCGTCCAATGGAAGTTTTGCAGTGGCCGCCTGGCGGATCGAACCCTGCGCTCTATCTAGAGGGGTCTGGCCGAATCCCCTTCGTCGTCGCCGGGAGCATCACAAGATCTCGGGTCTCGGCCAGGGCTCCACAGGAGGGTCATGTTCGCTTGTGGGCCTGGGCGATTTCCAGAGCTCGGGTTCGGACTTTATCTGCAAGCGACCGGGGCTCGAGAACCGTTGCACCTTCGAGGCTTAGGAGATAAGGCACCATGGATGCCGGCTCTCTTACGTGAAATTTGCAGTGGTTCGATTCGAGTTTCAGCGATGGATGGGGCGGATTCTCCACAAGCCACTCAGCAAGCTCGGTGGTCACCTTGATAACCACTTCGACTGCCTCATTTTCGCTATTGTCCCAGCGATGATAGATCGGAGCGGACGCAGTCTCTTCTCCGACTTGGAAGGTCTCCGCCGAGATCGTCACCTCCCTCATTCGGCTCAGGCGGAATCGGCGATGGGCCGCCCTCTGGAGGTCGTAGGCCCACAAATACCAGGCATCCTCAAACAGAAATAGGCTTTGGGGTCGCGCTCGCCGGGTCTCCTCCGGTCGACCTGGAATACGGTAACTGAAGAAAACTTCACGATGTTCGATAATCGCAGTACTGAGGGCCTCCAACTCCCTCTCAGAACCAACTGACCGAAACGATGCGGGGGCCAGAAGCTGCCGGGGCAGATCCTCCAGTGCTTCGCCGTGCGAGAGTCTTTTCCGGAGTTTTCCGAAGGCAGACTGAAGTTCGGAGGACAACGTCCCCAGTCGGTTCTCTGCGACTGCAGCACCGAGGTACAATGCCAGAGTCTCTCGAAAGTCGAGGTCGAGAGGTGGTAAGTAAGCGGCCTCCAGGAGGCCGTACCGTCCCTTCTCCTCAAACAACGGCAGACCCAACTCTTCCAGGCTCTTCAGGTATCGATAAACGGTGCGGGGGCTCCGCCCAAGCGAGGTGGCTAATTCTTGCACTGGTCGAGCTGGCGGAGTCGATAGGACATGAATGAGGCGGATCAGGTCCTCAGCCTTCTTGAGAGGGCTTTCCACGCCCTACGGTGCGACGCGGCAGGGACCATGACCTGCGTCGCTTACCTGCCCGCCAACCTACCTCTCATCGGGTGAAGCTGCGCCCGTCCCTCGGGTCCAGTTCCTCGGGTCCAGTTCGCCCCGCATCCCCGAGGAGTTGCGTGCTCCAGTTCTCCTCATCTGGCCTTAGACCGCGGTTTTTATTGGGCGTTGACGAGGGGGCCTTCAGCTCCTGTTCGGGCCTTCCGGACGGACGCTTGACGTCGAGTTCGTGCGGCCAGGTCGGGCCGTTGCCGTAGCCCCTTCCTCCACCCCGCCTTGCGACGGAAGGCAGGCGTAAATCTCGGGCACGACACCCACCGCCTGCTGGTACCCCTGCGCCACCGCCGCCACGAAGCCGTCCACAGACTCCTCGCGCACAAGCGACACCACGCAGCCGCCGAACCCGCCGCCCGTCATCCGCGCCCCGTAGACCCCGGGCTGCTGCGAGCAAAGCCCCACCATCCGGTCCAGCTCCGGGCAGCTTACCTCGTAGTCATCCCGCAAGGACCTGTGCGACTCCCCCATCAGCCGCCCAAAACCCACCAGATCTCCGGCTTCCAGCGCTCTGCCGGCTTGCAGCACGCGCGCGTTCTCGCTGACCACGTGGCGGGCCCGCTTGAGCCAGACTCCAGTCAGGCCATCCACCGTCCCGGCATCCCGCAAGGAGCCAACCCCCAGCCGCGCAGCCGCCTCCTCGCACTCGGAGCGCCGCAGGTTGTATTCGCTCGAGGCCAGCGAGTGCTTCACCATGGTGTTGGCGATTACCACGCGCACGCCAGCGGGCAGAGGCACGGGCCGGTAATCCAGCGAGCGGCAGTCGAGCAGCAGCGCGCTGCCCTCCTGGCCGCAGCAACAGATGAACTGGTCCATGATGCCGCAGCGCATTCCCACGAACTCGTTCTCGGCCCGCTGGCACAGGAGCGCCATCTCCGGAGGCGAGAACGACATCCCGTTCAAGGCGCTCAAGGCCAGCGCCGAGGCCACCTCCACGCTGGCCGAGGAGCTGAGGCCCGCCCCCAGCGGCACGTTGCCTTCCAGCCGAAGCTCGGCCCCGTCGCTCACCCCCAGCGCCACGGCCACCCCTACCACGTAGTCGCTCCAGTGACCTCGCGGGGCAGCCCCGTCCAGCGCGATCTCCACCGTCTCGTCGAAGCCCACGCTGTGCAGCTTCAGCATCCGGTCCTGGCGCGGCGAGGCCGTCACCCAGGTGAAGCGATCGATGGCCGCGGGCATCACGAAACCCTGGTTGTAATCGGTGTGCTCCCCGATCAGGTTGACGCGCCCGGGGGCCCGAAAGACCCGGGTCACGCTGTCGCCTTCCGGTAGTGCGCCGAAGAGAGCGCCCGCAGCCGCTCGGCCGCCTGCTCGGGCGTGATGTCGCGCTGGGCCTCGCCGCTCATCTCGTAGCCCACCTGGAACTTCTTGATGCTGGCCGAGCGCAGCAAAGGCGGGAAGAAGTGCTGATGCAGCTGCACCTCGGGGTGCTCCCGGCCGTCGGCCGGAGCCTGGTGGATTCCCATCGAATAGGGGAACGAGGTCAAGAACAGGTTGTCGTAGCGCACCAGAAGCTCGCGCATGACGGCCGCCCAGGCCTTCCGCTCGCCGGCGCTCAACTGCCCGATGCGGCTCACCGCCCGGCGGGGCAAGACCAGGGTCTCGTAAGGCCACAGCGCCCAGTAGGGCACCAGGGCTACGAAATGCTCGTTTTCGACCAGCACGCGCTCTTTCTCCCAGGCCAGGTAATCCAGCAGCAGCGGGCGTTGGTGCTCGCGGTAGTAGGCTTCCTGCTGAGCCAGCTCGCGCCCCTGGATGGTGGGCACCGACTCGGTGGCCCAGATCTGCCCGTGGGGGTGCGGGTTGCTGCACCCCATGATCTCCCCCTTGTTCTCGAAGATGGTCACCGCTCGGATGAACGGTCTGGAGGCCAGGTCGTCGTACTGGGCGGCCCAGAGGTCCACCACCGCGACGATCTCCTCCTCCTCCATCTGCGCCAGCGTCAGGTCGTGGCGGGGCGAGAAGCATACCACCCGGCAGATCCCCTGCTCGGCCTGGAGGCGGATCAGGCCGTGACACTGGCTCTCCACCCGTCCGCTGACCTCGCCTGGCATCACCGCCGCGAAGTCGTTGTCGAAGACGAACGTGGACGAATAGTCCGGGTTCTGCGCCCCGTTGGCCCGGGCGTTCCGCGGGCACAGGTAGCAACCCGGATCGTAAGCCGGGCGCGCGTCGCCCGCGCTCTCCTCGGTCTGTCCCGACCAGGGGCGAGAGGTGCGGTGAGGCGAGCACAAGACCCACTCATCGAGCAGCGGATTGTAACGCCGGTGGGGGTTCTGGCTGGGGTCGAAGGAAGGCATGAAAGCGGCCTTCGTTCAGCCTTTTTTAAGCCCTCCATGGCCAATCTAGGACCGATGCGACTCGCAGCCCTGGCCGCCCTGGCCGTTCTCGCCCTGCCCCTCTCGGCTCAAGCCCCGGAACGCTACGAGCCCGACCACAATCCCGTGGTGGCGCGCGACCTGCCCGACCCGGGCGTGTTGCGCCAGAACGAGACTTACGTGCTGACCGCCACCTCCTGCGACTGCCCCGACCGCTACCCGCTCTACAGCTCCACCGATCTGCTCGAGTGGAAGCCCGAGGGCTCGGTCTTCCCGCCCGGCCAGCCCAAGTGGGCCCGGAGCGACTTCTGGGCGCCCGAGATCCACCGCGTGGGTGAGCGTTACGTGGCCTACTACACCGCCCGCGACCACAGCGGAAAGCTCTGCGTGGGGGCGGCCACCGCCCAAGCTCCGCTGGGGCCCTTCACGGACATCGGCGCGCCGCTGGTGCGCAACGAGCAGGTGGGGATCATCGATGCCCACTACTTCAAGGACGAGGACGGGCGCCATTACCTGATCACCAAGGAGGACGGCAACGACGTCGGCCGTCCCACGCCCATCTCCATCCGCGAGCTGGCCCCGGACGGACTGGGCTTCATGGGAAAGGCCACCGAGCTGATCACCAACGACCTGCCCTGGGAAGGCAACCTGGTGGAGGCTCCCTGGATGGTCAAGCGAAACGGCACCTACTACCTGTTCTACAGCGCCAACGCTTTCTATGACCACCGCTACGCCACGGGCGTTGCCCGGGCATCCTCCCTCACCGGGCCTTTCCAGAAGCATCCCGAGCCCATCCTGCATTCCGACGAGTTCTGGGACGGCCCGGGCCACGGCAGCGTGGTCACCGGGCCCGACTCCAAGGACTACTTCGTCTACCACAGCCTGGCCAGAGGCGTGCCCGGACCGCGCATGCTGCTTGTGGACCAGATCCACTGGCAGGCCAACGGGTGGCCAATCGTGCACGACGGCACCCCCAGCGGCCGGCCCTCCGCGGAGGAGATCGACCGGTCGGCCCGGGACTACCAGCGCAACCATCCCAGGTGATCCGCTCGAGAGGCCTCGCAAGCTCTTCCCCGAAGGGCGGGAGCATGAAGCAAATCCGCCGTTCTCTCCTGGTCCTGGGGATGGGCCTCTCGCTCACGCTGGCCGCCTGCGCCGAAGTGGTCAAGACCGCCTTCGGGCAGACGAAGGAGGGAGTTGCGGTGGAGCAGTTCACCCTCACCAACGGCCACGGGGTCACGGCCAGACTGATGACCTACGGCGCCACCTGGACCCACATGCTGGTGCCCGACAAAGACGGCAAGCTGGGGGACGTGCTGCTGGGCTTCGACACGTTGGAGCCCTACCTGGCCGAGCATCCTTACTTCGGTGTCACGGTGGGCCGGGTGGGCAACCGCATCGCCAGAGGCCGCTTCACCCTGGATGGCAAGACTTACCAGCTGGCCGTCAACAACGGCCCCAACCACCTGCACGGCGGGCTCGAGGGCTTCGACAAGGTGGTCTGGAAGGCCGAGCCGCTCGAGGACAACGCGGTGAAGTTCACCTACACCGACCCGGACGGCTCCAACGGTTACCCGGGCACGGTCAGCGCCACCGTGGTCTACACGCTGACCGAGCAGGACGAGCTGCGCATCGACTACACCGCCACCACCGACCAGGCCACCCCCATCAACCTGACCAACCACGCCTACTTCAACCTGGGCACGGCGGCCTCGGGCACCATCCTCGATCACCAGCTGCAGATCTTTGCCGACCGTTTCACCCCGGTGGACGACACCCTGATCCCCACCGGCGTCATCGCGGCCGTGCGCGACACCCCGATGGACTTCACTCGACCCCGCACCATCGGCTCGCGCATCTCCCAGGTAGGCGCCAACCCCACCGGCTACGACCACAACTACGTGCTCAACGGCCCCCAGGGAGATTTCAAGAAGGTGGCCCGGGTACGCGACCCCCAGAGCGGGCGCAGGCTCGAAATCCTGAGCGACCAGCCCGGCGTGCAGTTCTACACCGGCAACTTCCTGGACGGTAGCCTGAAGGGAAAAGACGGCGTCGTCTACCAGAAGAACTACGGCTTCTGCCTGGAGACCCAGCACTTTCCCGACTCGGTCCACCACGGCAACTTCCCCAGCATCATCTTGCGCCCGGGGCAGACCTACCGCACCAGCACGGTGCACCGCTTCTCGGTCAGCGATTGAAGCTCAGCCGCGAGGGAGTGCTTCGCCTCCCGTCGCGGCGCGGCACCGAACCGGTTGCTCGTCCCTACTTGAAGGAATACCCCTTCTTGCCAGCCTGCTCTTGCACGGTGCTGATGACCAGGGCGTCCAGGGTGGACTCGCGGCCGGCCTTCTCGCGCTCTTTGGCCACGA
>CAZWUN010000291.1:0-7055 GCA_964637145.1 uncultured Burkholderiales bacterium | reverse complement strand
GCCCGGCCGTGGCCCATATGGGCTCGGTGGGTCACATGGCTTTCTCGCCTCAGGTGGCTCCCGATGGGCAGACCCTCTTCTGTGACGACTCCTACGGCCTGAAAGCCCTGGATCTGAGCAGTGATCAGAAGCTCTGGCAGAGAAACGATGTGCGCCATGTCAAGACGGTCAGGGCTGATGACCAGGGACGCATGGCGGTGTTGCACTCGGGTGGACTGGAGATTCTCGATCAGCAGTCTGGCAAGACCGTTACGATGGCGAGGAAGGGCTGGCTGGCCGACGAGCTGCTCGTGCAAGACGACCGTCTGCTGGTGCAGGACTGGCGCCACGAGAGCATGACGGCGCTTCGCTGGGATGGGACCGAGGAGTGGAGCCTCAAGCTCCCAGAGAAGACCGAGTTCAAGCAGGTGATCCTGACCAACGACCTGATTTACGCTACCGCCTGCTCCGAGAAAGAGGGCTACCAGGTTCGCCTGCTGCTCGCCGATCCCCGCACCGGGGACGTGCTGGCCCAGAGCCAGCCTCTCGGTCACCTGCGCCACGGCCTGCCGATGTTCCAGGCCGAGAACAAGGTGTATTTGGCCCTGGAAGACGGAGCCATCTCCTTCTCGCCCAAGGACCTGCAGCTCGATCAGCTCAAGAGCGACGCGGCCCAGTCCGATCGGCCTGTCAACATCGAGGTGGGCAGCAACTTTGTCCAGGTTGGCGGGGTGCGCCTGAAAGCACGCGGTTAACCGAACGGGTGCTGGGGACGACTCGACTTCAGGAGTGGGGCTGCTCGCCTCGCCCCATGGCCAGGATGGCGCTCGACTGGCGGTCGCGCACGAAGAACTGGAACGGGTGGTCGGGCTGGTTGCTCACGACCCGGTCGGTGACGTAAGGCCTGGGGGCAAAGACCACGGCCGTGACGGCGCTGGCCTGCACGCCGGCTTCGGTCACCTCCACCGCCGTCTGGTTGAGCACCCGGCTCATGGAGAGCTCGGGGCTCGAGCTCATGGCGGAGAAGTCGGCCTGCCCGGCGGTAAACGCGCGAGAGAGGCCCATGGCGGTCAGGGCGTCGGCCAGGTCGAGCCTGCTGCCTACCTGGAAACGGGGAAGGCTGACCTCCACGGGGGCGACCTTGATCTCCTTGACCCAGCCGGCATACTTCTTGGCGTCCAGGCCCTGGGTGATGCGGCTCAGGCCGGCCCGCTCCCGCGGCAGCATGAAGCAGACCGAGATGGAATTTCCCTGGCAGGGAACCTCCAGCAATTGGAAGAGCTCGTTGCCCATGAAGCCGAGGTTGCCCTTGAGGTGCATGAACGGGTCCTGAGTGACTCGCCCGGATGGGTTGGTGACCGGCTTGAGTTGGAACGGGCACTCCCACGGGCTCGAGAAGGTGACCGAGCTGACCAGCACCAGCCGGGTCGAGTCGTTCAGGGCCCCGGAACCGAACAGGACCGGAATCCTCTTCTGGGTGGCCGTTTCCACCCAGGCATTGAGAGGATTGCGCTCGGAGCCGTCGGGATTGTCGAGGGGCCGGGCCGTGGCCTTGAAGCTCTCCTCCAGGGTGGCCAGATAGGCTGGCTGAAAGGGATGCTGAGGGTGGTGCCAGAGGCTGTTCTGGAAGGGGAGCTTCATGACATGCTTGCCCAACTGACGGGCCCAGGGATCGGTCAAGAAGAGCGGCCGGCCCATCTCGGCGGTGGTTTGACCGCGCGAGCCCAGGAAGGCCATCGCCAGAGCGCTGGAGAGAGCCAGCGGCGCCATCACGGCATTTCCGCCGGGAAGCTGGGGGTAAACCTCGAACGCGAGGCGGCTGGTGCCGCTGATCACCATCTCGCTGGCCGAGGTCACCAGCGAGCGGATCTGGCCGATAATCTTCATGGGACAGGATTTATTGCATTCGAGATCCAGTTTTCCCTTTCAGGACGCGTTTTTGGAGGGGTCACCCCAATGTTTTTGCCAGCTGAAGACGGACCTTGTTGCCTCCCGGCAACCTCCTTCGGGACCGTTATGGACGTGGAGACTGCTCCGTCCAGGTCCTGAGAGGGGAGCCGCCAGAACCGTCAAAGCAAGGGGCCTGGTGGTCACCCTGGAGCAGACATACCGCTACGCGGCTCCCTCCAGCGCATCGCCGGGCAGGCTCCATCTGGCCACCGAGCTGCCCTGGTTCTTTCAGGGCAACCTGACCGCTCCCCGGCGCACGGCCGATCTGTTGCTGGCCCTTTCGCGGGTGGTGCGCTCTCGCTTTCACACGCCCGCGGCCATGCTCGCCCGCATCCTGCGCGAGGCCGATCCGGTCATCACCTGCGGGGTCGACCGGCTGCGGCTGGAGGGCTTCTCCGCCTGCTGTGGAGCCTACGCGCGCGTCGACCTGCTGCCGGCCGCCCTGGACGGAGCGCTGCTCTCACACGGAACCACCAACGTCGACTTCAACCCCGAGATGCGGGCCGCTCTGACCGCTCTGGGCGAAGGCGAGCGCTGCGCACTGACGGTGGGGCGCGAAGGGATCGAGCTGGCGGGAGTGAGCGAGAAACGGGTCCCCCTGCCTCTGCGGTGGCTGAAGGGGTTCGTCGAGGCCCAGGCCCACCAGGCTCGCATGCAGCTCTTCTTCGATATCGACGCCAGCGAGACGCGACGCTTTCTGCGCGAGCTGGGAGGCGAGTCTTCGGGCTACGTGGTGAGTGCCGGGCGCGGTCTTCGACTGAGCCAGGTCAAGGCCCCGGGCTCGGTCAGCGTGGCCGGGGTCCAGCGCCTGAAGGTGCTGCAAGACCTGGCTCGCCACGCCCGCGGTCTGCGCGTCTACGGGCACGACCAGGGAGCCTCGGCCTTCGAGCTGATCCTCCCCGAGGCGCGCTTTCACCTGGTGCTCAGTCCCGAGGTGTGGCGCGGGTTCTCGGGCGAGGGCCAGGTGCTCGGGCAACTGCTGAGCCCGGCCGACAGCGAGCGCTTGCGAGAGGTCTTGAGCTGGCAGCCGGTGCTCTCGGTGGAGGAGCTGAGCGCGCGCTCGGGTCTGGCCGGGCCGGAGGTTCTCTCGGCCCTGGCTCACCTGGGCAGCCGGGGCGTGGTGGGCTACGACCTCGAGCTGGGGGGCTGGTTTCATCGCACCCTGCCTTACGACTACAGCCTGGTGGAGGAGATGCACCCCCGCCTCAAAGCGGCCCGCAAGCTGGTGGAGAGCGGCGGAGTGCGGCGCGAGGGTGAGCAGGCCTGGGTGCGGGGCAGTCAGGTCGAGCACCGGGTGCGCTCCGGCCGCTGCACCTGCCCCTGGTTTGCCGCCCATCAGGGCGAGCGTGGACCCTGCAAGCACGTGCTGGCGGTGCAGCTGCTGGAGGAGGGGGAGGATGAGCCCACAGGAGCTTGAGCAGGCCATCCAGAGCGGCGAGCAGTCGGTGGTCGAGTGCCTGCAGCAAGCCGCTGAGAGCGAGCGGCGGGCGGCCGCGCCGGTGGCCATTCGCCTGTATGCTGCATGGCGGTCCGACCCGCTGGGGGCGGGCAAGCTGGGGGGGCCGGCAGCCCTGGCCATGCTGGGCACTGCCACCCTGAGCGAGCTTCGCAAGGCTCATGTGGACGGGGTCTGGGACCATGAGGGGGCGGTTGCGATTCTGCGCCAGCGCCGTCCAGACTGGCTGCCTGCCTGGGTGGCATGGACGCTCGAGAAACAGCCTTACGTCTCGCGCTGGGGGCTGGCCCGGCGCCTGGAGCGCGAGGGACTCATCGCCCGCCCCGACGTCGACGGCTACTGGCTGGGGATGATCGTGGGCAGCGCCAGGATCGGTGCCCTGCAGATGCTCGAGCACGATTCCGAGTTGCTGGAGCTGGTCTTCAAGCTGTTCGAAGTGGAGGGCAGCGGCGAGTTCAGCCTGGCCGCCCACGACAAGTATACCCGCGAGCAGGACACCTGGGCCCACGCTCTGCGCGAGCTGGCCAGTCAGGGCCGGCTGGACCGGCAGCGCCTGCTCGACGCCAGCCTGCAGGCCCTGGCACGCGACTTCGAGCAGTTTCGAGCGGGCTGGTTCTCGCGTTTTCACGAGTCGTTGCAGCCCACCCGGGAGGAGCGGCTGGCCCGCCTGGAGAGCTATCGAGGCTTGCTGTCGAGCCGCATTCCGCCCACCGTCACCTTCGCTCTGAAGGCGCTGACCGAGCTGAAGGCCGATCCCGGCGAGCACTTGGCCCCGGCTCTCAACGCCCGGGAGAAGGGCACCGTGCGGCTGGCTCTCAAGCTTCTGGCCGGCAGCAAGACCCCTCGCAAAGCCATTCTGGCTGCCGAGGCGCTCTCTCACAGCGCCGCCGAGGTGCAGAAGGAGGCCTGGTCGCTTGTGCAGCGCCACGGCTCGCCCGCTGACAGCGAGCTGCGCCGGGCCCTGGAGGAGCGTCTGGGGGGATTGTCGGCCACTCTGGCTCCCGACGTGCGCGCCTGGCTGGGCGCTCCCGAGCCAGCTCGAGCCGCCCCCGCGCCTCAACCTGTAGCGCCCGAGGAACCCGTGCGGGTGCGGCCGGTGGCCGATCCCGACGAGTTGCTCGAGCTGCTGGCCCGCTTGCTCGAGACGGGAGAGCCGGCCCTGGAGCTGGAGCGGGCCATGGATGGCGTGTCGCGCCTTTGCGATCGGCCGCCCGGCAAAGCCGGAGAGCCGCTCTTGAAGCGCGCTCGCCAGAAGCTGGCTCGACCAGGCGGGCGCTGTCAGTTCGAGATGGCCCGTCTGGCCCTGGCCTGGCTCGCCCGCGAGCAGGTGCAGCGCCCGGACGAGCCGGTCACGCTGGGCGCCTTCTTGAGCGCCCGGGTGGAGGAGCTGTGCGCTCGCGTGCTGGCCGGGCAGGCCGGGCCGATGCTGGCGCTGCCGAGCTGGTCGTCGCTGGGCATCGAGCCTTCCGACCTGGCGACTCGCCTGCCGGGAGGACGGCTGGACCTGATCCAGGCCCTGCACCGCCTTCTGCCCGGCCCGCCGGAGACGTTCCGGGGGGTGGCGGGGGAGGAGGGGGCAGCGCTGCGCTTTGCCCTGGGCGCCGACGAGAAGGTCGGCTCCGGCTCCAGCCTCTGGTCGGCCGCCTCCCGGATGCTGGGCAAGACCAGCCTTTCAGCCAGCCTGTGGGCGGCTGCGGCCCGGGTCCGTTGCCCGGACAGAGATTGCCCCGAGGTCGAGGCCCGATTCCCGGGGTTGGGCCGCTCTCTTGAGAGCAAGCTTCGCATCGTCCCCCGTCACGGTCACCTCTGGGTGGAGGCCGACTGCCCGGCTCAGAGCTCGCTCGAGCTGCCAGGACAGCAGATCTGGCTCAAGCCCGGCAGCGATACCCCCGCCGACCGCCGCTGGCAGGCCACCATCTGGCCTGGCGGGCGCCACGCCTGGTGGGCTCAGGGATGCCTCGAGCTGGGCAGCAACCTGGACTGGTGGGAGGCCGACTGGGCCGACATCGTCTACCTCGAGAGCGTGCTCGAGCCCCGTCCTCTTGATGCCTACGGGAGGCGCCTGCTGGCTCTGGGACTGGCTGCCAAGGAGCCGGGCCAGTCGGGGCTATCGGTGGATGCGCTGGCCAGAGCCGTGACGGAAGGGCGGCTGACCGGGGTCGATCTGGCCGACAGCATGGCTGAGGTGGCCGAGCTGGCCAGGCCCGGTCGCTGGGCTCGCACCCTGGGCACGGTGGCCCGGCTCTCGGATGCGCACGCGGACCAGGTGCACGCCGCGCTGGAGCGCTTGCTGGGCCTGGCCCCCCCGGCTCTCGAGCTGATCGAGCTGCTGGTGGAGCTGAGAGCCCGACTGGGCCGTCGGCTGACCGACCCCGCCACCCGTCGCTCGCTCGAGCAGGTCAAAGGCAGCGGCAAAGCCGCCAAACTGGCCCGGGCGGCCTTGAGCTGACCCCGATCATTGGCTGTCCCCCTGGTCTGACCTACTGTGGTGACAGTGCAAGACGTGGAGACTCTCCATTTCAGGACTTCCTGGCGCTGGTTCTGGCTCATCGCTGGATCGGGGCTGGCTGCCGCCGCCTACCTGGCTTACCTGGGTCTGTGGGGCCTGAGGGTCATTCCTCCTCAGATGAACGAGCCCGACCTTCGCTTCACCGTCGGCTACGTGCCGCTGGGACTGGCCGCCGTACTCCTGCTGGGACTGATTCCCCTGGCCCGGTTGCGAGGAGCAAGTGAGTGGGAGCTGGTCCGCTCGGGCCTGAAGATGCACCGGGCCCGGGGTACTTATGTCTTTCGCTGGGAGCAAGTCCGGATCTTTCCTCGCCGAGGGGGCCGCCTGCTCGACAGCGCCCTGATTTCCGATGGTCACCGCGACGCTCGAGTGTACCGCCTGTTCCTGCCCGGTTATGACCGGTTTTGCCGCCTGGTGGCCGACAAAGCCCGCCGAGTGGCGCGCGAGAGCACGCTCGACCTGGAGGCGTGAAGGGTTACTGGCGCGGCGGGCGAGGCAGGACCGTGTTGGTGCTGGAGTCGGTGCGGGGAAGTCGGCCTGGTTGCGCGGGTTGTCATAGAACTGGCGCGCGTGGGCATCCCCCTGGCAGATCAAGGTCCAGGCCTGGCCCTGACTCTGGTAGCCCGCCGAGTAGGTGTCCCGACCCGCGGCCGGACAGGATGGGACGGGGCCGCATTCGCTCAACTGCTGCGGAAGGCTCCCGCCGTGGGTTTCCCGGTAGGTTTCCAGGGCGACTTGCAGACCCTTCAGGTTGCCCGCGCAAGCCTCCAGATTCAGATCGGATTCCCGATTCAAAACTCCCCGTCCGTAAGCCAGCCCCAGCACCAGGAGCGGGCCGAGCAGCGCTGCCAGCGAAAGGCGCGGGTGTCGCTTGCCCGCCAGCAAGCCGGCCAGAACCAGGCAGGTCGCACTGATCAGCATCTCCATCCCGCCCCCGCCGCGCATTGTGTAGGGCATGACCATGACCACCCCCGCCAGGGCCAGTCCGACGATCAGGAGCAAGAGGCTGGCAATGACCATGCCCGGAGCGTAGCAGTTTTTGACCAGGTCGCCTATGACCTGAGTCAGTCGCTCAGGTCCGCTTGCGCATCCGCAGGGGCACCGAGCCGATGGCCAGCTTGTCGCCCACCAGCCCCACCGTCTGACCCAGAGCCGAGCCCT
>CAZWUN010000290.1:0-7060 GCA_964637145.1 uncultured Burkholderiales bacterium | reverse complement strand
GCGAGCTTCCCTCGGCCCCCACGTCCCCCACCGAGATGATGCGCAGCAGGCGGTGGGGATCGCCCCGCAACCGGAAGTCCAGGGTGACGGTATAACGCCCGTAAGGCTGGCCGGCAAGGTCGGTGAGCACCTCCGAATAGCTCATCTCCTGGAGGGTCTCCGAGGGCAGAAAGCCCGGATCCTTGAGCAGCTTGACCCGGGCGTCCTCCAGACCGGCTTCAGCCGCGGCTCGAGCGGCCAGCTCCTCGCCCAGAGAGCGGGTACCCTCCCCGCGGCGGGCCGACTGGGTCGCCATGCCGATGCCCAGGACGAGCAGCATGGCCAGCAGCAGGAGCGACATGATGATGCTGCCCCGCTTGTTCATCGGCGCACCAGGGCCCGGGCTCGACAGGGATAGACCACCTGGTCGGGCTGCACCGAGACGGCCACCACCAGCGTCGGATCGCTGCGCTGCACACTGAAGCCCTTGACTTCACCCAGCACCTCGGCTGTGCCGCCCTGAGTGCGGACCAGCTGCTCGTTGATGACCTCGTAGCGTCGGGTCACCACATTTCCGGCCGGGTTCCAGGGGGCCACGGCCGAGGCCGGATTGAGCCGGGTCGGGTCCAGGGGATCGATCATAGTGAAGCTCAAAATCGACCCGGTGGCGCCGTTGGCGGGCAGGCTGATGGAGAGGGCCTGCTCCACCTCCCAGGCGATCTGGGTGGCGATCAAGCTGCCCTGGTAGATCTCGGAGCGGTCGGCCGAGTGGTAGGCCTTCCAGTAGCCCGACGAGAGCTGGCCGACGAGAAGCAGCATGACTCCCACCATGGCCAGGGTCAGGACCAGCTCCAGCAGGCTGGTGCCCCGTCTCACGGGGCCAGCACCATCTGGGGCCCGAGAGCGGTGGCGTTCTGGCCGTCATAGGGGGTGGTGGCCCGGACCCAGCAGGTGCCGGGCACGGGGACGGCCGTCCCGTCCTTCAGGTAATAGCGATTGAGAAAGCGGCAGGTGCGACCGTCGCGGTGGGTCCACTCCAGCACCCCGTCCCCGGTGCCCGGCTCGACGCCCCAAAGCATGCCGACCTCCGGGATGGGGTTTCCGAAGCTGTCGCGCAAGATGGCGCGATAGTTGACCGTGGCCCCGTAGCTGACGGGGTTGGTCAAGCCCGCGGTGGCCTGCACCAGCACCGGATTGGCCCCCAGCTGGCGAGCCGGGTCGCCCACCAGGGAAACCAGCCGGTAGGTACGCCCTCCCCCCCAGGTCACGGTGATCTCCACCTTGCGCAGCGATTGCGCGAGGGTGCGGGGCTCGCTTTGAGGGCTCTCGAGCTCGGTGGCCGGGCTCCCCACCGTGTGGGCGGCCGAGCGCACCGTCACCTGGAACATGGGCTCGTCCGGGTCGTTCGCGGTGACATTGGTGTAAGGGCCCCAGTTGTCGAAGTTGTAGCCCCCTGCCCCGGTGGTCGCGGCCCATTCGCGCACCTCGGCCAGCTTGGCGGCGGCGATCAGGCAGGCGCGGGCCTGTTGAGCCGAGTTGCTGTTGCGACGCAGGCTGGCGTGGAAGAGCTGGGCCACCACGATGATGCCGGCTGCCAGCAGGAAGAACGACAGCACCAGCTCGGCCAGAGAGATGCCTCGGCGAAACATCCCATGAGTCTAGCACAACATCGGGGGAGAACCCTCCGGGGGAACGAATGCGTGAGCCCGTGGCCACCGCCCCTGGCGTCAATCTCGATCGCGAGCACCTCGAGTTCTTGCTGGAAGCCTCGCGTGTACTCGGCTCTTCGCTGGAGGTGCAGGCGGTGGTGGACAGGCTGATGGCCCAGGCGGTCCGGGCCCTGGGCGCCGAGCGCGGCTTCGTGCTGCTCGAAGGAGAGCAGGTGGCTGCCTGGCACGGGCTCTCGCGCGAGGAGACCCAGCAGAGCGAGTTTGCCATCAGTCGGGGGGTGGTGGAGACGGTGCTGCGCGAGCGCACCAGCGTGCTGACCTCGGACGCCCTGGCCGACGAGCGCTTCCGAGATCAGGCCAGCGTGGGCCTCAACAGCCTGCGCTCCATCCTGTGCGTGCCCCTGATCTCGCTGGGAGGCCGTTTACTGGGGGTGCTGTACGCCGACAACCGGCTGCAAACCGCCGCCTTCGGCAAGCGCGAGAGGGCCCTGCTGGAGGCCGTGGCGGCCCAGGCCGCGGTGGCTCTGGAGAACGCCATCTTGTATGCCGAGCTCAGGCGCGTGCATGAGACCAGCATGGAGAAGGCCCGCCGCGAGCTGGCCGATACCCAGGCCCAGCTGCTGCAGGCTTCCAAAATGGCCGCCGTGGGGCAACTGGCCGCCGGAGTGGCCCACGAGCTCAACAATCCGCTGGGGGCCATCTCGCTTCAGATCTCGTCTCTGCAGAGCCAGCTCCAGGATCCGACGCTAAGCAAGCGGCTGGGCATCGTGGATTCAGCCGTGCAGCGCTGCAAGAGCATCGTCGAGCGTCTGCTGCGCTTTTCGCACCGGGGGGTGGGCAAAGGTCAATCCTTTGAGCTGGCCCCCCTGGTCGAGGAGCTGGTGGCCCTGATCGAGCCCGAATTGCGCTCCGGGATTCGCCTGCAGTGGCGGGTGGCCCCCGGCTTCACCCTGGTGGGCGAGCCTCAGGAGGTGAGCCAGGCTCTGCTCAACCTGGTGCTGAACGCTAAAGACAGCCTGGTGTCCGGTGAGGATCGGCGGATCTGGATCGAGGGCCGGCTCGAGCCCACCCGCAGGGTGCTCGAGGTGCGCGACAACGGCGCAGGGATGACCGAGGAGGTTCGCCAGCGCGCCTGCGAGCCGTTCTTCACCACCCGCCCGGTGGGCAAGGGGGTGGGCCTGGGACTGGCACTGACCTACCAGATGATGCAGGCCCAGGGAGGAAGCCTGGAGATCGAGAGCGCGCCCGGACGGGGTACGGCGGTGAGACTGGCGTGGCCGAATCCATCCTGATCATCGAGGACGATGAGCTGATGCGCGCCAGCCTCGAGCTCGAGCTCGAAGCCGCGGGTTATCGAGTGCGCAGCGCCGCCAGCGGCCTGGAGGCGATCGCCCATGCGCGCGAGCAGCACTTCGATCTGATCGTCTCGGACGTTCGCATGGAGGGGATGAGCGGCCTGGAGGCGCTCTCGGCCATGCGCGAGTTCCAGCCCGGGGCCCGCAAGATCGTGATCACCGGCTACGCCAATCCGGACGCGCCCATCACGGCTTTGAAAATGGGCGTGGACGACTACCTGCTCAAGCCCTTCAGCTCCGAAGAGCTCTTGCGCAGCGTGCGCGCGGCCCTCGAGCAGTTGCGTCGAGGCAGCCGCTCGGTGCTGGGAGTTCGCGAGGTTTTGCTGGCCCTGGCGGCCCAACTCGGAGACCCGACCCGCCAGGCGCGCACCGAGGAGGTGGTGCAGCGCTGCCTGTCCGCCGCCCGTCAGCACGGTTTCAGCTATCAGCGCGCCCAGGGCCTGCACCTGGCGGCCCTGCTGCATGACGTCGATCCGGCTCTGCTCGAGCGCGTGGAAGAGTTGCGCCCTCTGGCCGGGTGGCTGCGCCTGAGCTGCCAGCCGAGTGCCAGCGACCTGCCCCTGGAAGCCCGGATCCTGGCCGAAGCCCGGGGTCCCGCCGTGGAGCCGGTCGAGCCCCGCGAGGAGCCCGGCCCGGCCGAGCCTGGTCCGGGACTTGCTCACCTGGGAGACACCTACCGGGCCCTGGGTCAGCTCGACCTGGCCGGGCGAGCTTACGAAGAGGCCGCCCGGCTGCTGACCGCCCCCGAGCAGGCTCTGCCCCTGGAGCTCGAGCGGGCCGAGCTCGATCGCCTGCGGGGGCAGGTTCCCCAGGCGCTTGCGCGCCTGCAAGCGGTGTCGGTGCAGGCCAGCTCTCAAGGCCTGGACCTGGTGTTGGCCCGAGCCGAGCTCGAGCGCGTTCGGCTGGGAGACAAAGAGGCCTCGCTGTCCCGGGCCATCGAGATCTTCCGTCGCTGGGAGGCGCGCAACGAGCTGGCCCGTGCCTTGATGCTGCTGCCCGAGCCCCCCATGGACGAGTTGCTGGCTCTGCTGAGCGACTGGCCAGGCGACTGGCGCGAGGAGCTGCTGGCGGTGCTGGGCCGGTCTTTGGAGCGCTTTTTGAAGGTGGAGGAGATCGGCCGGTTTCTCAAGCGCGCGGGTCAGAGCCTGGTGGGCGAGTTGCGCCGCCATCCCCAGTCGCGCGTGCGCCTTTTGATCGAAGAGCTGGTGCCGGAGAAGTCGGATCCGGTCGAGACGAGTGGCTGGCAACTGCGCCTGCTGGGCCGCTTTCTGTTGCGACGGGGCGCCGAGGTGCTCGAGGAGGAGGTCTGGCCCACCCGCAAGACGCGCCATCTCTTCACCTACCTGGCCTGGCAGCGGGGCCGCCCGCAGGATGAGGACACCCTGACCGGGCTGTTCTGGGAGCAGAGCCCCGACAAAGCCCGCCATTCCCTGCACAACGCCATCTCCCAGGTGCGCAAGGTGCTGGGAGCCTCGGCCTGGCTGGTCAAGAAGCGGGGAGGCTACCTGCTCACGGCCGAGGCCCCCCTGCGCGTGGACGTGGAGGAGTTTCTCGAGTGCGAGGCGCGCGGCCGCCAGCTGGCTGCCCAGGGACTGCTGGGCCAGGCTGTTCCCGACCTGCAGAAGGCCGAGCAGCTCTACCAGGGTGACTTTCTCGAGGGCGAGTACCCCGAATGGGCCGAGCCGGTGCGTCTGACGCTCAAGACTCGATTGCTGGAGGTGCTGGCCTGTCTTGGCCGCCACTTCTACCGGCAGGGGAAACCCGAAGTGGCCCAGGATTCTTTTCGCAAGATGCTCCAGAACGACAATTGCAGCGAGGAGGCCTACCTGGGCCTGATGGCCTGTCAGCTGGCCCAGGAGCAGACCTCGGAGGCGATCAAGACCTACCACCAGTGCACCCGGGCCCTGATGAGCGAGCTGAGCCTTCCGCCGCCCCCGCGCTTGCTGGAGCTCTACCTGCGGGTCGTGGACGGCCAGATGGCCAGGGTGGAGCTGTAGATGGGCTATCGTGAGCCGGTGAGCGGCTTGAAGGATACCGATGGCCTGCCGGTGCTGGCTCTGCCGCCCGGCACGGTGATGCGGCGCGGCTACCAGATGCACTTTCTGGCCCTGGGGGGGATGAGCCTGTGCTACCGGGGCGACCTGGACGGAAAGACTTACTTTCTCAAGGAAGTCGCCACTCAGGACGCCCGTGAGGTCATGGCCCTCAACCAGGAGAAGGGGCTGCTCGAGCGCTTCGACCATCCGGCCATCGTCAAGGTGCACCAGCTCTTCGAAGAGGACGGGTTCTACTACCTGGTGCTCGATTTCGTGGAGGGGCAGAGCCTCGACCGATTGGTTTCGCCCTTCCCGGATAACTTTTTGCAGGACCAGGTGGTGGCCGACTGGGGCCGGCAGCTGTGCGACGTGCTCGGCTACCTGCACCGGCAAGAGCCGGTGGTGATCTACCGCGACCTCAAGCCGCGCAACGTGGTGAAGGATCATCAGGGGCGACTGCACCTGGTCGATTTCGGGATCGCCCGGCTCTTCAAGGAGGGCAAATCCAAAGACACCGAGGCGCTGGGCTCGGCTCTGACAGCCTCCCCCGAGCACTACTCCGGCCAGACCGACGTGCGCTCGGACGTCTACAGCCTGGGCGCCACCTTGCACTACCTTTTGACCAACGGTCGTTGCCCCCGCGAGTCGCCCTTCGAGTTCAGCCCTCCGCGGAGCGTGAACCCGCGGATGTCGGCCGCGCTCGAGCAGGTGGTGATGAAGGCCCTGGAGGTCGATCCGGCTCGGCGCTGGCAGACCATGGCGGAGTTCGACCTGGCCCTGGCTGCCTGCTTCGGGCCTGCTCCCGTCCAGGCAGCGCGCTCCCTTCCGGCGGTCGAGCGGACGGTGGCCCTGCCCCGACCCCCGGCTCCGACCCGGCCCACCCCTCCCTGGATGTGGGCCCTGATGGGGAGCCTGGCAACCGCCGTCGTGGTGGGCATCCTCTGGCTGACCAACCCCCCCGGCCCGGGACCGGTTGCAGCCAGTCCCGAGCCGTCCGTTCCGGTTGCTCCGGCTCCGGTCAATCCGCCGCCGGTCGCGGTGCGTCCCGCTCCCTCTCCGGTCCAACCGGATCTGGTCAATCCGTCGCCAGTCACGGTGCACCCCGATCCCTCTCCGGTCCGACCGGCTCAGGTCAGTCCGGCGCCAGTGGCGGTGCGCCCCGATCCCCCTCCGGCTCCGCCGCTACCGGTGGCCGTTCCGCCGCCGCCCCCGGTGCTCCCACCTCCCGCCCCGGAGAGGCAGCCCCCCCAGCCGGTCGTCGTGGTCCCCCCGGCGCCGCCACCGCGCGCGCCGGAGAGCCCGGCTCCGGAGACCCTGAGAGACTGGCTCGGAGACGCCCGGCGCTCCGACGTGAGGAGCCTGCGAGCCGTTCAGGGCGACCTGGTCGAGGAGGGGGGCGTGCGCGTTCTGGGGGACGGTTTTGCAGTGGTTCTGCCCGAAGGTTATGTCACGAGCAGCCCGGAGGGCTCAGACGATCAGCTCTTTCTGGGCGGAGTTCCCCGCCAGCCGGCCACCCTGCGAATGATTCACTGCCGACGCCTGGCAGACCAGGTCGACCTCGAGCAACTGGCTCAGAGCCACCTCGAGCTGGCCCGCGAGCACGACGGCAGCCAGCTGGTCCTGAGCCTGCAAGGCCAGGAAGTGAAGGTCGGCTTTCGCCTGAAACTCGAGGTCCGGGGGCGTTTGCTCGAGGTGCAGGGACGCGAGCGCCTGATTCAGGGGCGGAAGGGCAACTACTCGATCGTGGCCTTCTCGCCGGTGGTCAGCTTTCCGAGGCACATGAAAGAGCTCGAGCAGATCATGCGCTCGTTCGAGACCAAGTAGGCTACATCCAGCGCACCAGGTAAGCGTCCACGTCGGCCGCCAGCGCCTCGAGGTCGGAGCCCGTGGCACGGGGCTCGAGACCGAGCTTCTTCATCTCGGCCTCGTGGGCGGCCAGCAGCTCGGCCACCTCCAGCTCGGGCAGGCTCAGTTTCAGTAGCTTGCGCTCGGGTTTGGCCTCGGCCTCCGGCAGGGTGGT
>CAZWUN010000289.1:2518-7066 GCA_964637145.1 uncultured Burkholderiales bacterium | reverse complement strand
CGAGCCCGTCCGCGAGGCGCTGCGCCAGGAGGTCCGTCCCGAGCCCGTCCGCGAGGCGCTGCGCCAGGAGGTCCGTCCCGAGCCCGTCCGCGAGCCGCTGCGCCAGGCGGTCCGTCCCGAGCCCATCCGGGATGCCCTCAAGCAAGCCAGCCCCGAATCCGTTCAGAGCGTCCGTCCCGAGCCGCCCGTTCGCGAGGTTGCCAGAGAGTCCCGCCCCGAGCCCCTCAAGGACACCGGGCGCGTGATCCAACCGGCCGTCCCTCGCCCCGAACCCGCTTGGGAGGCGAACAATCAGGCCATCGAGAGCGTTCCGCCTGCCACCAGAGTGGAGCGGCGCCGCAGCGAGCCTGAGCGCCCGAGCCCCGAGCCGGCCTCCTCGAACCGGTCGAGCAAGAGCCGAGAGGAGTCCGCCGCTCAGGGCGTTCCCCCGCGAGAGAGCCCCCGCCCCAACTCCCCTACCGCCGTCCCCGTCGAGGCCGTGCAGGCCATCGGGTTCGAGCCACGCCGAGCCACGCTGACCGAATTGGCTCAGGAGGTTCGCCAGCAGCAACAGTCGGCGCCGTTCTATAAATCCACCCCCCGGCCGGCGCCTGTGCATGCCTACGGTCCCGAGCCCGAGAGCGGCGAAGCGGAGGAGCCGGTCTTCGGGCTACAGGTGAGCGCCTACCGCGAAGCCGACACGCGTCGTTTCGATCTGAGGCTCGGTCAGCTCGAAGAGACCGAGGAGCACCGCGAGGGCCGGCGCGAGGGCGGCCAGAACGGCGAGGAGCAAGAGAAGCAGCGCCGTGAGGAGGAGGAGCGCCAGGAGGGACAGGAGGTCGAAGAGGAGGCAGTCGAGGCGGACGAGGATGAAGAGCCCAGGCCGGAGACAGAACTGGCCCTGCTCAGCGAGCCGGCCCGAACCTCCTTCTCGAGCGAGGCCCAGCCGCCCGGGCCAGGCGGCCTGTCTGCCGGGGAAGTCCTCGATCTGGCCGACCTCGGAGCAGGCTCAGTTGACCTCGCTGGACTGGCCGGGTTCACTCCTGGCCAGAGCAAGCCGATCCAGAGCTCGCAAACAGGAGAAGCCGACTACCTGCTGGCGGCCACGGCCGGGCTGGCTCCGCTGCAGGCCCGACGGGCCATCGCCCTGATCACCGAGCACCGCTTCTCGGCCCTGGAAGCCCGTCAGGCGGTGCAGTTGGGACTGGCTCCCGAGCAGTCCGGGCTCACCCCCGAGCAGACCCGCGGTGCGGTGGCCCTCTGCCTTCGAGGCCTGACTGCCGAGCAGGCCTGGAAGGCTGTCACCTCGGGCCTCCCCATCACCGAAGAGAACCACCGCGCCGGCCTGGGACTGGCCCCTCGTCACGACGAGCGCCCGCTCGAGCCGCCCGACGAGCTGACGGCACTGGGCTTTCATCCGGGCGCGCTGGGCCACGATCTGCGCCTGGACGACCCCACCGGGGTGGGCCTGCGCGACCTGTCCGTCGACCCGGCCACGCGCCTGCAGCGCGCCCGCGCCCGCAAGGCTCCGCCGGCTCAGACCCCGCCGGTCGTCGAGGTCCCTCCCGAGACCCCGCTGGAGGTGGTGGAGGTGGAGCGGGGCTGGCTGGCCGGCCTCGTCGAAAAGCGTCCGACTCGGCTCGAGTGGGCCTGCTCGCCCGGTCGCACCTTCTTCTGGAGCGTCACCCCCGCCCTCAACGCCCCCCTGGTGGGGGTGGCCACCTGGGCTCGCTTCCGGCGTAGCCCCTGGCAGCTCGACCTGCGCAAGCGGGCTCCCCAGGTGGAATCAGGCTTTCCTCTGCCCCACTTCTTCGCCCAGATGGTGCCCTGGCTCGACTCGAGGATGATGGCCCACTTCTACTCCCGGGCCACCCGCTTCGTTTCCAGCTACGCCGCCACCTTGCTTCGCAAGGCAAAGGAGAAGCGCCGCGTGCTCTCCGAGGAGGAAATCCTCAACTACCTGCTGGGCCTTCTGGCCCTGGGCGGGGAGTTCACCCACCAGCACTCGGTGCGGGTGATGAAGCTCTCCATCGCCCTGTGCAAGGAACTGGGCATGACCGACCGCGAGACGCTGCGGCAGATCGGTCTCTCAGCCCTGCTCAAGGACATCGGGGAGGTCAACCTGATGATCGAGCGAGAGCCGAAGAGCTATGGCCAGCGCGTCACCCACTTCTTGACCGGGCAAGATCTGCACAAAGCGGGCCTGCTGCACGACCTGGGCAAGCTGAGAGTGCCTCATGAGATCCTCTACAAACCGGGCGCCCTCACCCAGGAAGAGTTCGCGGTGATGAAGATGCACCCGGTCTACTCCGAGGAGATCCTGTGGCCGTTCCTCTACTTCCGGCCCCTCTGCCCCATCGTGCGCGGCCACCACGAGCGCTGGGACGGCAAGGGCTACCCGGACGGGCTGAAGGGCGAGGAGATCCCCATCGGGGCTCGCATCATCGCGCTGGCCGACGTCTTCGACGCCCTCTTCGCCGACCGCCCCTACCGGGCCGGGATGCCCCTCGAGAAGGTGTGCAAGATCATCGCCGAGGGCCGCGGCACTCACTTCGACCCCGGTCTGGTGGACCCGTTCCTCAAGGCCGTCAAGACGCTCAAGCTGGAGGGGCAGGCGGCTCCTCATCCTTGAGGCGGGAGACCACGCGGAAATCCAGCCCCCCTTCGCCTTCCGACACTCGAAGCACATCGCCTTTCTTGAGGTCGCCCGCCAGGGCCCTCTTGCTGAGGGGCACCAGCAGCGAGAGCTCGTAACCGCGGCGCAGCCCGCGAACCCCACCGGTCTCGGGATCGAGCCCTTCGCGGGCCACCCGGGCCACCACCTCGGGCAGAACTTTCAGGCGCACCCCGAAGCGACGGTCGAGGTCTCGCTCGAGGTCCACCAGCAGGCGACGGATCAGGGTCTCGGCATCGGCCTGCTCGAGCGGGCGCAGCGTGATCACCTCGTCGAGCCGGTCGAGCAGCTCGCGGCGAAAGTGCTCGGCGAGCTCGGGTGGAGGGGCCGGCCGGTCGTCCTTCTTCTGGCGCAGGCCCAGAGAGCGCTGGCCACGCCCCACCAGGTTGGAGGTGAGCAGGAAGATGGCCTGGCGCAGGTCCACCGTCTGTCCGCGGGCGTTGGTCAGACGGCCCTCGTCGAAGACCTGCAAGAACACATCGAACACTCGGGGGTGCGCCTTCTCCACCTCGTCGAGCAACACGACCGAGTGAGGACGGGCGATCAGGCGAGTAAAGAAAGGTGAGGGCTCATCGTGCCCCACGTAGCCCGGAGGGGAGCCCACCAGGCGCGAGACGCTGTGGGACTCCTGGTATTCGGACATGTCCAGCCGCACCAGGGCCTCGGCCGTGCCGAAGAGATGCTCGGCGGTGGTGCGCGCGATCTCGGTCTTGCCCACCCCGGGCGGGCCGATCAGCAAGAAGACGCCCAGCGGGCCCCGGCGCTCGATCAGGCCGGCCTGCACCAGGGCCAGGCGCTGGCACATCTTCTCGAGCGCCTCATCCTGGCCCACCAGGCGCTGCTTGAGGGCGACCTCCAGCGTGAGCATGCGCGAGTCGGCGCTGTCGCTCAGGATCAGCTCCAGGGGCAGGTTCTGGACGCTGGCCAGGGTCTCGGCCACCACCCGCCGATCGACGGCCGGACGTCGTTCGGCTCGGGCCCGGGCCCCGGCCCGGTCGAGCAGGTCGATGGCCTTGTCCGGCAGGCGGCGATTCTTCACGAACTGCACCGACAGCTCCACAGCCGCCTCCAGCGCCTCGGGCAGATACTCCAGCTGGTGGTGGGCGGCCAGCTTGGCCACCAGCCCCTGCACCATGGCCAGGGCTTCGGCGGGCAGCGGCTCCTCCACGGCCACCTTGTCCAGTCGGCGCTCCAGAGCGGGGTCGGTCTGGATGAACTGCTCGTATTCCTGCACCGTGGTGGCCCCGATCAGGCGCAAAGAGCCCCGGGCCAGGGCCGGCTTGAGCAGGTCGGCGCCGTCCTGCGGGCTGCCTTTGTACGAGCCCGAGCCGATGAGGGTGTGCAGCTCGTCGATGAACAGGATGACGCTGGGATTGGAGGCCTCGCGGATCAGCTGGCTGATGTTCTCCTCGAACTCGCCGCGATAGGTGGTGCCGGCCAGCAACTGGCCGATGGCGATCTCCACCACGCGCTTTCCGCTGAGGGGATGATCGGATCCGGCCCGGGCGATCTCCACCGCCAGCGCCTCTACCACGGCCGTCTTGCCCACCCCGGGCTCGCCCACCAGCACCGGGTTGTTCTTCCCCTGGCGCATGAGGCACTCGACCACCAGCTTCAGCTCGCGCTCTCGGCCCACGAAGGGCCCCAGCTTGCCCTGGCGGGCCAGCGCCGTCAGGTCGCGCCCCAACCGCTGGAGGATGTTCTTGCCGCCCGACCTGTCACTGGCAGCCGCAACCGGGGGAACCGGCGCTTCGTAAAGGGCCTGGCGGCGCTTCTCCTCCTCCTCGAAGAACTGCTTGAGGTCGCGCGCGATGGTCTGCTTGCCAGGCACGCGCATAGAGCGGGTGGGGACGTTCTCCTGCGGGCGATAGGGCTCGAAGGAGTCTTTTCTGGGG
>CAZWUN010000289.1:0-2508 GCA_964637145.1 uncultured Burkholderiales bacterium | reverse complement strand
GATTTGGGGGGGGGGGGATGTCCCGGGGGGGGCTTTTGGGTCCGTGGGTTTTTTTTGGGGGGGGCTGGGGGGGGGGGGGGTGGTCGACGGCCGTCGACATGAGGCTATCGGCCGGAGCCCGAGCGCGCTCAAAACCCGAACAGGGCTTGCTGATCAGAGCTGTGAGCAGGTGGCGCACCTGCAAGGGCTGGCCCCGGGCGAGGAATTCCGCCTGCTCGAAGACCTCGCGCGCTTGAGGGCTGCGATGGCCGCTGTGGTTGCTCTGGCCGGGAGGCAGTTGGGCGCGCAGAGTGCGCCGCAGGCCGTCGGGCGTGAGCCCCAGGGCGGCCAGCTCGCTGGCCACCAGCTCGGCGCCCTGGCGCAGCTCGGAGCGCTCTTCGGCGGTGAAGAGCTCGGGCTGCTGCTCGACCACCTTGCTCAGGCTGCAGATGCCTACCCACAGGTGCTCGGGCTCGAGCAGCTCGTGGCGAAGTTGCTCGGCCTCGTAGGAGGCAGCCCCCCAGGCCACCTGCACCGCCAGGCTCAGTTGGGGCTTGCTCACTGGTGGTGCGGGGTGGGCGGCGCGGCCAGCTCGTTGGGGCCGGAGTGAGCCACTCCGAGGGCCTCGGCGTCCAGGTCAGGGGGGGCGAAGATCCAGCCCTTCTTGTAGAAGAACCAGAGCTCGATGAGCGCCAGCACGACCATGACGAAAATACAGAGCGGATAGCCGTAGTAGAAGTTCAGCTCGGGCATGTTGAAGGGCGACTTCTCGGTATTGAAGTTCATGCCGTAGATGCCGGCCACGAAGGTGAGCGGCACGAAGATGGTGGTGATGATGGTCAGAACCTTCATCACCTCGTTCATGCGATTGGAGATGCTGCTCAAGTAGACGTCCATCAAGCTCGAGCCCAGCTCGCGATAGGTTTCCACCAGGTCGATGACCTGCACACAATGATCGTAGCAGTCGCGCAAGAAGACCCGGGTTTCGGCCGAGATGAGGGGAACGTCCTCGCGAAAGAGCGGGTTGATGGCCTCGCGCAGTGGCCACACGGCCCGGCGCACGATCAAGAGATCGCGCTTGATGTCGTGGATGCGCCGCACGATGCTGCGGGTGGGATGCAGCAGCACCTCGTTCTCCAGGTCCTCGAGCTGCTCGCCCATGCGCTCGAGCACCGGGAAGTAGCTGTCGATCACGGCGTCGATCAGGTGATAGGCCAGAAAGTCGCACGAGCCTCCGCGCAGCCTGGTGGATTCCTTGCGAATGCGCTCGCGCACCGGCTCGAGGCAGTCGCCGGGAATGCCTTCCTGAAAGGTGAGCACGAAGTGCTCGCCCAGGAAGATGCTGATCTGCTCGGTCTCGATACGGCCTTCCATCTGGTGGAGCATGCGCAAGACCACGAAGTAGTAGCCGTCATACAGGTCGACCTTGGCTCGCTGGTGCACGTTGACCACGTCTTCCAGCGCCAGCCGGTGCAGGTTGTAGATGCGGCCCAGGTCAGAAACCACCTGGGCGTCGCCCAGCCCGTCCACGTTGATCCAGATAATGGGATACTTGTCTTTGTTCTGCTCGACCCAGCTGACGTTCTCCAGCTTCTGCTCCACCAGGTGGCCGGCGCTGAAGGCCATCAGGTCGATGACCGGCTTGGGAGCGTTGGGGTCGGCGGTGACGGTTCCGGGTGGAACCCAGGCCTGAGCACGCTTCTTCTTCACTCGTCTCGACCGCGCCATGCAGGCTCAAGTTCGAACGTGCGCAGGCAAATTCCCCTGCCCGCGCGAAAGCTTGCGCATCTTGCGCGAATGGCTTCCTTCCGGCAAACAGGCGGCGGTGTGCTTCACCATCGACGACATTCACCCCGGCAAGAGCAGCGATCTCTACGAGGCCGGCGGTGACCTCGACGCGGGGGCGCTCGGGCAGGTCCACTGGCTGCTCAAGCGCCATCCGCAGCTGTGGGTCACGCTGTTCACCACCGCCGACTGGCGCGAGACCTCGCCCGTGCCCACCCTGAAGATGCTGGCGAAAAACCCGTATCTACGCGACAAGCTCTACCTCACCGAGCTGCACCCGGTAGGAACCATGCGGCTGGGACGGCACCCCGAGTTCGTGGCCTACCTCAAGTCGCTGCCCCGGACCGAGCTCGCCTTCCACGGGCTGCACCACATCCACAAGGGCCCCAAAGTGCTGGTGGAGTTCCAGAACGACCTCAGCCTGGACGAATGTCGGGCCCTCGTGAGCGAGATGATCGTCGTCTTCGAGGAAGCCGGGTTGAGCTATGCGCGCGGCATGAATCCGCCCGGCTGGGAGTTCCCCCCCAACCTGGCCACGGCCATGATCGAGGCCGGGCTGGTTTTCGTCAGCTCGGCGCGCGACATCCGCACCCCCATCTCGCCGACTGCGGTCACGGCCATGAGCGGTCTCACGGGGCGTTCGCTGATCTTTCCCGAGTTCATCTGCGACGGGAAGCTGATCCACTTCACGGCCAACTTCCAGGCCACCAGCCGCATCGAGCGAGCCTTCGAGATCATCGACCA
>CAZWUN010000288.1:0-7096 GCA_964637145.1 uncultured Burkholderiales bacterium | reverse complement strand
TCTCGTATTCCTTGATGGTGCGCCGGGCCAGCGTGCGCTCCACCGACAGGTGCACCAGGAAGTCTTGCACATAGTAGCCGCGGGCGCGATGCATGTCCGACATGCTGAACAATGTTCAATCTGCGAACAGGTGTTCCTGCTCTGAACGCCCGGACGAGTGCGAACCCTCGTTCGTTTTGGAGGCCCCCTCGCGGTCAGATACCACACGTTCGCGCCGATCGGCCGGCCGACCCTCTACTCGTTCGATCTCGAGCGGCTGATCTCCGAGCACCCGCACAGAACCCGTGCCATTCTCAAAACCGTCTGCGCCAAAATCGCGCGCGGCGAGCTGGGTGCTTTGCCGCACCGGGTCTTCGAGGCGTCCGAGATCCGGGAGGCATTTCAAGCCCCTCTTGGCAACCGCGTCCAAAGCGCGCCAAACCGTGCCTCCCCGGTCAAAAGAGGCCCCGCGCAGAGGCTGCGGAATTCTGCTCCCATGAAGTGCTCTCTGGCCGCCTTGCTGGTCCTGACCTTGCTCCTACCAGCCTTCCCGCAACCCCAGAAGCCCATCCCGCCGGAGGCGGTCGAGATCATCCTGACCAAGTCCTGGTTCGTCCTGCGCTCGCTGGACTATCATAACTCCCGCCAGATCTACAAATTCCTCGAGCAGATCCGGGATGTGCCGAACCCTCCCGAGCGATATTACGTCTTTTTCGGTCCGGCCGCGCTGGCGCCGCTGCTTCAGGATTACGGGGAGGGCGATTACGCCCTGGTCTTGGAGAAGGCTCCCCAGGCCGCCAAAGCTGCCCGCAACCCGTCTCGGGCGCTGGAGATCCAGTTGCTGCACCTGAGCGCCGCGGACTCCATCGGTCGCCCGGCCCTCGTCCGGCAGCTGCTGCCCGAGGTGGAGCGCCTGGCGGCTCAGGCGCCGGGGGCACGCGGCCAGCTCAGCCGCTACATCGTGGCCCATTTCAAGGCCATGTACGATTTCGAAAGCCATCGCCCCGACCCGCAAGAGCTGGAGCGGCGCGCCCAGGAGGCCCTCAAGCTGCTGGATGGGCTGAAGTTCGACGACGACTTCCGCCGGAGCGCGCTGGTGGAGATCCCGCTGATGCGCGAGGCGTTCCTCTTCTGGATGCGCAAGTTGTCGGACAGGGGCCTGATCGAGCTGACGCACCAGCATTACAGCGCGCTTTTTACTCCCTTGCTCGGCCCCGCGGGGGAAGAGCATCCGGACGCGCTCGACCAGATGAGCTGCTGGCAGTTGCTGCGGGGCGTTCAGATGGAGCTGCTCTTCGATATGGTATCTCGCTTTGCGTTGCTTGGCACCTTCACGCCCGAGAAGGCCTACGAGTACATCGACCCCACCCTGCAGACGGCCGAGGAGGAATACAAGCAGTTCGAGCAGATGGCCGAGAAAGAATCCATGTTCATCCTGTGGTTCCGCGGGCCCATCTCGCGCAGCCTGGCCTGGGGCCATCGCGCCCGGGCGCGAATCACCCTGGCTCGACTGCGAGAAGATCCCACCCAGGTGACGCCGGAGCAGCAGAATCTGATGGGACAGCACCTGGGGCGAGCGCTGGACGTGGCTCAGGGGACCTCGGACGAGGAAACCCGCATCCGCATGCAACTGGATTTTCTCGAGGGACTCATCCTGGCCCGGCCTCCCGGCTGGGAGCAGGGCTCGTCGGAGATTCTGGCCGACATGGAGCGCGCCTGGGGCAACAGTCCCAACAAGCGTTTCCCTCTGCTCCAGGCGCTGCTCCTGAAGGGGCGTCTGCGGGCGCGTGAAAAGCGCATTCCGGAAGCCATCGAGGCGCTCTCGAAAGCCATCGCGATACTCGAGGCCTATGCCCAGGAATCCGGCCAGGGGGCGGCCGAGGAGATCCGCCGCAACTGGTCGGAGGAGTATGAGCTGCTGGCCCGGCTGCAACTCGAGGCAGGCCAGACGGCCCAGGCCGCGGACACGCTGGACCGGCACAGCCAGCTGGCGACGCTGAGAGAATTCCCGCTCACCAGCCTGCAGGCAGCCCGCCCGGAGCTACGCGGCGCGGTCGCGCTGCAAGAGAAAATGGTGGGTCTGGAGCAGAAGGCCGACCAGGACCCCAAAGCCGCAGCCTTGCTGGCCCAAACGCGCTCGGAGTTCTACCAGACGCTGGCCGACCTGCAGAAGAAAGAGCCGGCTTACGCGCGGCTCTCGGTGCGTCCGAACAACTTCAGCCGGCTGCAGGCGGTCCTGCCCGAGGACAGCGTGCTGGTGCAATTCTTCCCGGCCGAGGAGCAGCTCTATTTGTTCGTGGCCACGCGTGAGGCCCTCAAGATCCACCGGGTGCCGGTGAAGGCGGAGCGTCTGCGCGAGCTCGTGGCCGAGTTCCGGCGCCACGTGGTCGCCTATGGGCGCGGCGGCGGGAGCTTCGACTGGGCCTCCTCCGAGGGGGAATCGCTGGCGGCCATTCTGACGGAGCTGGGAGACGCGCTCTGGGCGCCCATCCAGGCCGACCTCAAGGGCAAGAAGCTGGTCGCCTTCATCCCCACGGAATCCCTAAGCTACCTTCCCTTGCAAGTTCTGGCCCGACCTCGTGAGGGCCCGCGTCCGCGGCTGCTGGTGGAGGAGATGGCCGTCTCGGTGGTGGCCAAGAGCTCCGATCTCGAGTCGCTGGGACGCCCTGCTGTCAAGACGGGCAAGACGATGCTGGCCCTGGCCGATCCGGACGGCTCGCTGCTTGGCGCTCGGGCCGAGGCCACTGAGATAGCGCGATTGTTTCCCGATTCGGAGGTGCGCGTGGGTGCGGAGGCCACCGCGGACCAGCTGCAGCCGCTCAAATCGGACGTGGGTTACCTGCACCTGGCCACCCACGGCATTGTGGACGTGTCCCAGCCGACCGACAGCTATCTCTTGATGGCGGGCCAGGACAAGCAGCTCTCGGTGACCGAGATCGCGGGTCTGGACCTTGGACCGGTGCGGTTGGTCACGCTCTCGGCCTGCCAGAGCGCCATGGCTGATCGTCTGCCGGACATCGGAACGGAGCTCTATAGTCTGGCGGACGCTTTCGCGTTCGCGGGCAGCCCCTCGCTGGTGGCCAGTCTCTGGAAGGTTTCGGATCGGAGCACGCGCGCCTTGATGCTGTTGTTCTATGAGCAACTGGCCGCCGGGCTGCCCCGCGCCGAGGCGCTGCGCCAGGCCGAGCTGAAGATGCTGGGCCAGCCTGCCACGGCCCACCCGTTCCACTGGGCGGGTTTCGTGCTCATGGGAGACTGGCGATAGCGCGCTGAACCTGAAGTTGGGTGTAGGGGCCCAACATGGACGGGCCTCGCCAGCCAGCGCCCAGAGCCGCCAGGAGTCGATGCGTTCCGGCCTGGTTGACGAAGACGCCAGTGAACAGGGCCAGCCCGTTCTGGGCCGTCTGCACGAGGTTGCCCGTCAACTGTAGCCTCTTGTTGGCATCGTGGGTCTCCATCCCGGGTCGGCAAAGGGGCTGGGCTACCGCGATCCAAAGCGGCTTGAGCACGGGCCTGGCTTCGCTCTCAGGGGCCTTGACCCCCTGCCCGCTTGCCGAAGTCGCGGTAGGAATGCTATAATGCCCCGCGCTCTTTCGAGGGCCAGAAAACGTTACCGAGGTTAAGTCATGAAGCCAGGAATCCATCCCGAATTCTTTGTTGCGCCCGTCAAATGCGCGTGCGGAGCCGAAGTTTTCAACACCTACTCGACCCAGAAAGAGATCAAGGTCGAGGTTTGCAGCCAGTGCCATCCCTTCTACACCGGCAAGCAGCGGAGCATCGCCCGGGAAGGCCAGGTGGAGAAGTTCCGCCAGCGCTACGCCAAGGAAGGCAAGAAGTAGACCGGAGCCCAGGCCGTGCTGGAAAAAGATCGACTGCTGGACATCGAGCGGCGGTTCGAAGAGCTCGACCGCAAGCTGTGCGACCCCGCGCTGCAGTCGGACGTGGCCTCCTACACGAAGGTGGCGCGCGAACGCGCGTCTCTGGAGGAGTTGGCCCAGGTGGCTCGCCGCTACCGCGAGTTGCTCGATCAGCTCGAGGAAGTGGGGGCCATGCTGGTCGATCCCGAGATGGGAGCTCTGGCCCGCGAGGAGATGCCCCGCCTGAACGCCGAGCGCGAGGGACTCGAGGAGCGTCTCAAGAGGCTCTTGCTGCCTCGCGACCCGAATGCCGATCGCAACGTGCTCGTCGAGATTCGGGCCGCCGCCGGGGGCGAGGAAGCTGCTCTCTTCGCCGGGGAGCTTTTTCGCATGTACTGCCTTTACGCTGACAAGCAGCCGGGCTGGAAGTACAGCATCCTGACCGACAACGCCACCGAGTTGGGCGGGTTCAAGGAGGTAGTCTTCGAGATCGCCGGCCACGAGGCTTACTCCCACCTCAAGTTCGAGAGCGGTGTGCACCGCGTGCAGCGGGTGCCGGCCACCGAGTCCTCGGGTCGTATCCACACCTCCACCGTCACGGTGGCGGTGCTGCCCGAGGCCGAGGAGGTGGACGAGATCCCCATCCGCCCCGATGACCTGAAGGTGGATACGTATCGCGCCCAGGGCGCGGGCGGGCAGCACGTCAACAAGACCGAGTCGGCCATCCGCATCACCCACCTGCCGAGCGGCATCGTGGTGGCCTGTCAGGACGAGCGCTCCCAGCATCAAAACCGCGACAAGGCGATGCGCATGCTGCGCACCAAGCTGCTCGAGGCTGAGCGGATCAAGGCCGAGCAAGAGCTGACCGCCGAGCGGCGCAGCCAGGTGGGCACGGGCGACCGCTCTGAGAAGATCCGCACCTACAACTTCAAGGAGAGCCGTGTGACCGACCACCGCATCGGGCTCACCCTGCACAACCTCCCCTCGGTGCTCAACGGCGACCTCGATCCGGTCATCAAGGCCCTGCAAGAAGAAGAGCAGAAAGAGCTGCTCGCGCAGGCCCAGCGATGACCGTGGCCCAGGCCCTCGACGAGGGCGCCCGCCGGCTGAGCCAGAGCCGACCGCGCTCTCCCCGGCTGGACGCCGAGGTTCTGCTGGCCCACGTGCTGGAGAGCAACCGAACGCTGCTCTATGCTCGGTCCAACGCCCCCCTGGGCGAAACCGCCCTGGAGCGCTATCGCAGCCTGTTGGCCTGCCGCGAGCAGGGCATTCCGGTGGCTTACCTGATCGGCTGGCGCGAGTTTTATTCGCGGCGTTTCGAGGTGACCCCCGAGGTCCTGATCCCCCGCCCCGAGACCGAGACCCTGGTGGAAGTCGGGCTGGAGGTGCTGCGTAAAAGTGGCCTGACCCGTCCGAGGGTGCTCGATCTGGGCACGGGCAGTGGGATTCTGGCGGTCACGCTGGCTCTGGAGCACCCGGGAGCCGAGGTGATGGCCGTGGAGATCGAGCCCGACGCTGCCCAGGTGGCCCTGCGCAACTGCCGCCTGCATCGCACCGAGGTGGAAGTCAAGATCGGTGACCTCTTTGCCCCTGTCCGCGGGCGTTTCGACCTGATCGTGAGCAACCCGCCTTATGTGGGGCTCGACTGCGGGCCCCAGCCAGAGCCCAACGTTCGCCAGTACGAGCCTTTTACCGCCCTCTTCGGAGGGCGCACCGGCCTGGAAGTGATCGAACGCATCCTGAGCCGGGCCCCCGAATTTCTGCAAGAGGGCGGGGTGCTGGCCCTGGAGGTGGCTCCCCATCAGTCCGAAGGGGTAGAAGCCATGATGATCGAGAGAGGATTGACCCGCACCCGGCTGGTCTCGGATTTGTCCGGGTTGCCCCGGGTGGTGGCGGGTTACTGGGAGGAGACAGGACGTGAAGACCTTGGAGCGCGTTGAGATGGATCTCGAGCAGGTGGCCCGCGACATGGCCCGGCTGGCCGAGGAGGAGGGTCTGCGTGAGCTGACCGTGGAGGTGGGCAAGCGCTCGCTGCGGGTTCGCCGAGCGGCTTCGGGTTGGGGGCTGCCGGTTTCGACCGAGGCCGAGCTCGAGGAGGAGGAGCCCTCCGAGGAGGAGGTGGCCCTGGCCACCGGGGTGCCGGTCACCTCGCTGGTGGTGGGCATTTTCCGAGTCGTGGAAACCGCCCGACCCGGTCAGCGGGTCAAGAAGGAGCAAATTGTGGGCCTGATCGAGTCGGTAAGCTTGAGGCACGAGGTGCGCTCGCCCGAGGAGGGCGAGCTGGCCGAGCTGCTCGACGCCGAGGGCGAGCCGGTTCAGTATGGGCAGGCTTTGATGGTGGTGCGCGCTGATGTTTAAGAAGATCCTGATCGCCAATCGGGGAGAGATCGCCCTGCGGGTCCTGCGCGCCTGCCGCGAGCTGGACATTCGCACGGTGGCCATCCACTCGGACGTGGACAAGGAGAGCCTGCACGTGACCCTGGCCGACGAGGCCTTCTGTGTGGGCCCGGCCCAGGCCACCGGCTCTTATCTCAACATCCCCAACATCATCGCCGCGGCCACCATCGCCGGGGCCGAGGCCATCCACCCCGGCTACGGCTTCCTGGCCGAGAACCCTCATTTCGTGGAGATCTGCCAGAGCCATCATCTCACCTTCATCGGTCCCAGCGTGCAGGCCATGCGCTTGATGGGCGACAAGGCTCAGGCTCGCCAGAGCGTCATCTCGGCGGGCGTGCCGGTGCTGCCAGGCACCAACGAGGTGCAGGACGTCAAGGATGCCCTGGCCTTTGCCGCGGAGCACGGCTATCCCATGATGCTCAAAGCCGCTGCCGGGGGCGGGGGCAAGGGGATGCGCGTGGTGACCGAGCCGGGCCAGATGCAGAAGTTCTTCGATACCGCCCGCAGCGAGGCCGAGGCAGCTTTCGGGGACGGGCGCATCTACCTCGAGAAGTTCTTGCCCAACGCCCGCCACATCGAGTTCCAGGTGCTCGGCGACGAGCACGGCCACCTCGTCCACCTCGGCGAGCGCGATTGCTCGGTGCAGCGGCGCAACCAGAAGCTGATCGAGGAGTCCCCCTCCCTGGCTCTCACCCCCGAGCAGCGCGAGAAGATGGGCGCGGCCGCGGTGCGGGCGGCCCAGGCCTGCAACTATGCCGGAGCGGGCACGGTGGAGTTTCTGTTTGACGCGCGCAACGGCGATTTCTACTTCCTGGAGATGAACACGCGCATCCAGGTCGAGCATCCGGTGACCGAGATGGTGA
>CAZWUN010000287.1:0-7106 GCA_964637145.1 uncultured Burkholderiales bacterium | reverse complement strand
CGCGCCCGCCTGGCCTGGCTCAAGGAGGAACCGCTATGCCGGTAATCGGGATTCCGGTGGAAATGCTGCTCGAGCGCATCTCCACCCAGCTCAACCGCGACGAGCTGGTGGAGCACCTGCAGCACCTGGGCTGCGACGTCGAGGGCTACGCCACCTTGCGCCGCTTCCGCTGCGAGCGCTGCGGCAACCTGATGGAGATCACCGAGACGGAGAACCCGCCCGTCGAGTGCGATCGCTGCGGGGCCGACTTCCGCGCCAACGCCGAGGCTCGTCAGGAAGCCGGCACCAGCGAGGTGATCCGCATGGAGCTGCTGGCCGTGCGTCCCGACATGTTCGAGCCGGGCGGCCTGGCCCGGGTGTTGCGCGCTTACCTGAGCGAGGGCGACAGCACCCTCAATTACGAGGTGGGACCGCCCACCTGCCAGGTCAGCGTGGATCCGGCCATGAGCTCGCCCGACAGCTTCCGTCCCTGCATCGCCTGCGCGGTGATGCGCGACATCACGCTCTCAGACGACATCATCAAGGTCATCATGAAGCTGCAGGAGAACCTTCACTGGGCCCTGGGCCGTGACCGCAAGCGCGCCTCCATCGGGGTCTACGATCTGGATCGGCTGGTGCAGGGAGCCGCCTTCACTTACGGCCCCATCGGCCCCGACGAGAAGAAGTTCGTGCCCCTGGGCTATCAAGACCGGGCCATCACCGCCCGCCAGGTGCTCGAGGAGCATCCCAAGGGCCGGGCTTACGCTCACCTTCTCAAGGACCACCAGCGCTATCCGCTCCTGTGCGACTCGCAGGGCCAGGTGCTCAGCCTGCCGCCCATCATCAACAGCGAGGGCACCAAGGTCACGGTGCAGACGCGCAACTTTTTCATCGACGTGACCGGCACCGAGGAGCGAGTGGTCAACAAGACTCTCAACATCCTGGTGACCAGCCTGCTCGAGCTCGACGGGGCCGCCCAACTCGAGAAGGTGAGCATCCTCTATCCCGATCGCTCCGTGGCCACCCCCGACCTTTCCCCCCAGCTCGTGGAGCTGGATTCGGCCGAAGCGGCCCGCACCATCGGCCTCGAGCTGGCTGCCGAGGAAGTGGCCCGCCTGCTCATCCGCATGGGCCACTCCATCATGCCCAAGGATGGCGGCAAGCTGCTCGTGGCCGTCCCGGCCTATCGAAACGATATCATGCACCCCATCGACCTGATCGAGGATGTGGCCATCGCGTATGGCTACCACAACCTGGTGCCCTCGCTGGTGCCCACCCTGACGGTGGGGGAGGAGCAGTCCTTCGAGCGGGGCGCCACCCTCTGTCGCCGGGCCCTGGCCGGCCTTGGCTACCTGGAGATCCTCACCCTCATCCTGAGCAGCGAGGAGGCCCAGTACGACGCCCTGGGCCTGGAGCGCCGCGAAGACCACGTGGTGATCGAGAACCCCATCAGCGTGGAGCAGACCATGGTGCGCGCCTCGCTTTTACCGGGCCTGCTGGACACTTTCAGCGCCAACACCGACCACGAGATGCCCCAGCACCTCTTCGAGGTGGGGCGCATCTCGCGGCTCTGCCCCGACTCCGACACCGGGGCTCGCGAGCACGGGCGCGTGATCGCCGGCGCCACCGGTCCACGGGTGGACTACTCCGAGATGCGCTCCACCTGCCAGGCCCTGCTCCACGAGCTGGGCTGGAAGCTCGAGGTGGAGCCGGCCGAGCAGCCGTACTTCATCCCCGGGCGAGGGGCGAAAGTGCTGGCCAGTCGGGGCTCCATCCGCCACGAGGTGGGCCTGATGGGGGAGATCCACCCGCAGGTGCTGGAGAGCTTCAAGTTGGGCCAGCCGGTCTCAGTTTTCGAGCTGGAGATCGACCGCCTGCTGGTCTGACGGGTTGACCGGGGGAACGGAGCTCGCATCGGGCGAAAACCCGAATCGATGAACAGGTGGAGAGACTGGTGGCGGCAGTCCGAATTGGAGGCACGTGCCGCAGAGGATCTGTTGACGACTGGCCACCACGCCTGGTGTTGTTTCACTTTCCAACAGTCGGCCGAAAAGGCCATCAAAGCGCTTCTCGAGCAGCAAAACCTGGGCATCGAGGGCCATAACCTGAACCAGTTGATCAGACGCTTGCCAGGCACTCCACCCCAGTCGGTGCTGGGGGCCTGCAGTCGCCTGAATCGGCTCTATATCCCAACCCGATATCCCGACGCCGTGCCAAGTGGCGCGCCCGTTGACCAGTACTTTGAGGCAGGGAGCCCGCGATGACACCAGAATCCTGCTCGACTACCTGGCCGGACTTATCCAATCGCCCCCACCTTGACGAGTTGCAGGAATTCTTTCGCAATCTGCTCTCCGAGGAAGGGGAAGCTCTGTCCTTTGTGGTGCTCTTCGGTTCCATGGCCCGGGGGGACTTCGGCCGTGGAAGCGATTACGATGTCTTGATTGGACTCTCCAGCGAGGATGGGCTCCGGTTCATGGACCGCCTCATGCACTTCCAGGCGTACGCGCAAGGCAGCCGGGTGGAGCCTCTGGCCTATACCCCTTCCGAGGTAGAGGGCATGTTCGGGTCCATGAATCGACTCGTTCTCAACGCTCTGCGAGACGGCCGGGTGCTGTTGGACCGAGGGCCCTGGTCCGCCCTGCAGCAGCGCTACCGGTCTCTGATCTCCAGCGGAGATCTCGTCGAGATCGAGGGGGGCTGGAGCTGGACCGACCGGGCCCTGCAATCTGCCTGATCGTTCTCATTGCGCGGTCCAGCCCCCGTCCACCGACAGGGCGGCACCGGTGATGCTGTTGCCCCCCGGACCACACAAGAACAGCACCAGCTCGGCCAGCTCGTCAGGCTCGACGAACCGCAGGCTGGGCTGCTTCTCGGCCAGCAGGTCATGGCGAGCCGTCTCCTCGCTCACGCCCTCCTCGGCCTGGCGGCGCTCGATCTGGGCCTGCACCAGCGGGGTCAGCACCCAGCCCGGGCAGAGGGCGTTGCAGGTCACCCCCGTGCGGGCTGTTTCCAGGGCCACCACTTTGGTCAGCCCTACCAGACCGTGCTTGGCGGCCACGTAGGCCGCCTTGTGCACGGAGGCCACCTTGCCGTGGGCCGAAGCCACGTTCAGAATGCGTCCCCACCCTTTGCGCTTCATGCCCGGCAGCACCATTCTGATGGTGTGGAACGCGGCTGACAGGTGCAGAGCCAGCAGTTCGTCCCACTTTTCGGGCGAGAACTCCTCTACCGGGGCCACGTGCTGAACCCCGGCGTTGTTGACCAGGATATCGATCTCGCCCAGCTCGCGCTCGGTCTGCTCGATCATCGCCTCCACTTCGCCGGTGCGGCGCAGGTCGTGGTGGGAGAAGCCATGCCGCACGCCCAGCGAGGAAAGCTCTCCCTGGAGCAGGGCCAGGCCCTCGGGGTGAATCATCCCGCACAGCATGACATCGTGACCGCGCAGGGCCAGGGCCTTCAGGATAGCCCAGCCGATGCCGCTGGTGGATCCGGTGACGAGACAGACCATGGAGCTGGGCGTTCTGACTCAGGTTGCAAGCTCCCTGCGTCTTCGTGGCGCCGGCATGATTTCAGAACGTCTACTGACGGCGACGGGCGCGCATCACAACGCCGCCCACCGTGAGGCCTCGCTCGGAAAGCTCGAGCCCTCCGCCCGCGGTCATCGAGGCGGCCGGGGTGCTGCCGAGCAGGTGGTTCTGGAGCAGTTGCTGGCGCGAGCCACCCTGCTGCACGGCCTGCTCCAGTGCCCACCAGTGCTCCACCGCCTGGTCCACGTCGGCAGCGTAAAGGTGAGCCAGTTTCTCGGCGCTGTCGCCTTCCTCGGCGTTCGGCTCACGCTCGAGCCGTCGGATCATCTGCCAGAGCATGTGCTCGCCATGGCCCGGCCGATCCTCGAAGTGGGCGGCGAGCTTCTGGACCCATGGCTCTTCCCGCAGCGAATCCAGCTTCTCGCGCATCGCGCTGGCATCGAAACCGATGACCCCGTGCAGGTCGCCGTAGGGTATCTCTTTGTGCCCGCCCAGGGACATGCGGGCCAGGGCGGCAAAGTCGACGCCCTCCCAATCCTCAGGGATGACCTGGTCAAAGGAAGGCCTGCGTTCGGAGGCCCGGGAGGCATCGCGCGGGGAGAGAGGAAACGGGATGTCGTTCAGGCGGGCCCAGGCTCGCGTGCCCACCGCTTGATAGGCCAGTTGCTCGGCGTCGCTGAGGTCTTTGAAATCAAGTTTTCCGCAGGCCATGATGGGCGTGCCCAGGCAGGTGGAGTCGAAAGGGTCGTTTTGCCATTTGCGGGCATAGCGACCCCCGCAGACCGCCAGGTGCAGCCCCAGCACCTCCGAGCGCAGCTCCTCCACCTGGGCGGTTCGGCCCATCAGGCGGGCTACCGACAGGTCGATCATCAGGTTGTCGTTGGGATGGGTGACGGCCGACTTCATCCCGCTGAGGGGCCCGAGTTGGGAGAATTCGTCTCGGTGCAGTCCCAGCAGCTCTTGCACAGCCTCGAAGTCGCGAGAGAGCGAGACATAGTAGGGATTGTCGAGCTGCCGTCGCTGGTTTCCCCCCATGCTGATCCCGCTTCGGCGAACCTTGTGGGTGGGCTCGTCCCGATCGCCGAACTCGCCCATACCGTAGCGCGGCTTGAGGGCAAAGAGCTCGCGGATGGCCCGTTCGCGGCCGACCTCATCGGCCGACAGCACGGCCTGGAAGTAGCCGCGCAGAGCTTCGGCTACCTCGCCTGTCAGGCCCGTGAAAGGCAGCTCGCCTGCCAACTCGGCCCCGTTGGGGACGGTCTTGAGACGCTCGAGAATCAGGTGGGGGAAGACATACTCGCGGTCGAGGTAGCTCGCCCACTCGGCGCGAGGCAGTCTGCCCTCGGTCTCGGCGCGCTGGCTGCGGATGGCTTCCGGGTCAGGGCGATCGGGCCCCGGCAGCAGCCAGGCGGTCTTAGGCCACGGCTCGCGATAATCCACCACCCCGGACGCGAAGAGACTGGCCTGGCCCTGAACCTCTTTATCTCCGCCGAGGACGCTGGGCGGCTCGACCAGCACCTTGATCAGATCCTCCGGCAACCCGGTGGCCCGGACGAGTTGGCGCGTGGTCAGAGGGCCGTGTCGGGCCAGGGCATCCTGGACCTTCTGCTGGCAGGTCTTGACGGCCTCGGGGTCGTGCAGGAGAGCCGACTCGGGGACCTGCTCGAACGTTCGCAGGCCGGGTAGATACTCCCGGTTGAAGTACTCTCCGCCTGGCTCGAGGCCGCGGTCCATGAGCACCTTCAGGTCGTAGCGAGGGGGTGGACTCTTGGGGGGAGGAGAGCTGGCGAACGGTTTGAGATCGTGCGTCTTGAGAGGGAGGCCGAGGTCCTGGGTCCACTTGGAGTGGGTGACCCGCTCCAGGTCGCGCTCCCAGAGGCGGTTCTCGCGCTGAATGCGGAACTGCTCCATCAGGAGGTCAATGGTCCCCTGAAGCACATCCGGAGAAACCTCATTGACAGCCGGCAGGTTGAGGTCAAGGTTCTCAGGCAGTTGCAGGCGTTCGGCAAAGGTGGGCCTGGCAGGCAACTCCTCGGGTTTGAGGAAATCGAGGGTCGACCAATCGAGCGGCCTGAGCTCGGGTCTTTCCCCCGGCCTGGTTGGCGAGGTCGGCGGGGTGGCTCCCGTTCCGACCGGAGGGATTGCGGAGTTGCCGGAAGCCATGAGGGGCAGAATTTGACGATTGCGGCGGATTCTCCTTGTCGATCTCCCTCAGCGACGACAGGAGCGGTCGATCATTCAGGATTCTTTAAGGCTCGTGGGCGATCATGCGCGCGATGCGCCTGACCCCCACCTCAGCTGCCGCCTTGCCCGAGCGGCCCAAGAGCTTCGGGCACTATGTGCCCGATTACACCGGTCCCGAGGACGGACTCTCAACCCGCAAGCATGACTGGCTCACCAAGCCTCTGAACGTCATCCTCTCCAACGGGCGCTACCGGTTGGAGGTGCAGGGCAAGGAGAAGATGATCCACGAGGGGCCTCAGGTCTACGCCTCGGGCCACCCCAGCTTCTTTGATCCGCCGCTGGTCGCCCTTCTGAGCGATCGCGACATGCGCTACGTGGCCAACGTCTATGTCTTCGACGGCCTGCGCGGTCGCGTGATGACCTGGGGAGGCGCCTTCCCGGTGCACCGCGAGAATCCCAGCCCCACGACCATCAACCATGCCATCGACCTGCTCAAGGACGGCAAGGGTGTCTGCATCTTCCCCGAGGGAGCCATCACCGAGGAGCTTGGCACCCTGCTGCCCATCAAGAAGGGCGCGGCCTACTTCGCCATCAAGGGTGGGGCCGAGAACGTTGTCCCCATCGGAGTCTTCTACAAGAAGAACGACCGCGAGTATCCCGGCGAGAAGCTGACCGCCGCGCTGGCCAGCGCGGGCGTGGCGGTGGCCGGTCTGGTCGCCGGCGCGGTGGGTGGACCGGGGGCCCGCGTGGCCGTGGCTGCCCTGGGCGGAGCTTTGACCGGAGCCGTACTGGGAGGCAACGTGGGCAACAAGCTGGTGCCCATCGAAAAGGCCAACGATCCCTTCCCGAACTACTTCGCCACCCTGCAGGGCGGGGCTGGAGGCGCCCTGGCCGGGGCCATCGCCGCCGGCGGGGCGGCTGCCTTGCTGGACGACTCGCAGGCCCTGATCGCAGGCCTTTCAGGCCTCAGCGGCGCCGTTTCCACCTGGGCCCTGGGCCAGGCCTGGATGAACCGTGACCTGGCCCAGTTGCGCATCGGCGACCCCATCGAGGTGGCGCCCTACCGGGCTATGAAGCAGAGCGAGGGCGTGACCGCCCTCACCGAAGAGTTGCACCGGCGCATCGGCAAGGAGACCGCCGTTCTGAGCGGTATTCCCTACGACGAGAGTGCCCCTAAGATTCGGGGTCGTATCGTAGAGGATTGGGGCCGCGCGCTGGCCGAGTCGAAGAGAAAGCAGTAGACGACAAAGGCGACTGCGGGTGCTCGACGTTGAGACCCCTTCTGGTCGGGCCGGGCCAACGTGGTTCCGAATGCTCGGATTATCAGCAGGCACCTGAGCGGACCGGCGACGCGCAGCCAGCTCAGGGAGCCCGAGTCGTCTCCCGCATCTCCCCGCGCAGCACTTCCCCCACCCG
>CAZWUN010000286.1:0-7138 GCA_964637145.1 uncultured Burkholderiales bacterium | reverse complement strand
GGAGACCGCTCCCCCGACCTTCCAGGTCAATTCGTGAGGCTCAATTGCTGAAAACGGAAACCTACCCCGCCTGGGTGCAGGGCATGCGCGAGGTCTTTCGCGCCGGAACCCTCAGCCAGTTCCTGATCTACGGCAACGTCTTCGACCTCGTGCCCCACCGGGGCGACGACGGCCTGAAGTTCTACGCCCTCAAGGACTACCTGGCCCAGGTGCTGTTCGGCAAGTTCGACTGCGTGCTCTACTACAGTCGCGGCGCCGGTCTCAAAGCCCTCAAGGGGCAGGAGACCTTCTTCAAGTTCCTCAAGATGATGGACGACTGGAACCAGACCAGCCACGCCTCCAGCCGCCTGCCCCGCGACCAGGGCCAGGCCATGGAGCTTTTGGACACGTTCCTTCGCTACAGCCTGCAGCGCACCGTCATCGAGGACGGCCAGGCCAAGCGCGACCCCCTGCGGGCCGCGGTGGTGATGGACTACGTGCAGTTCATGGCTCCCGAGACCGGGGGCCAGCTCAACGACCGCAGCACCGAGACCCTGATCCGCCTGCTCGATTGGGCGGCCGACCCCAACCTGCTGGGGGCCCAGGTGGCCACCGTGCTGATCACCGAGAGCCTGGCCGGGCTAGCCCGCACGCTGGTGGAGAATCCCTACAACCACAAGGTCAAGATCCCCCTGCCCGGTGAGGAAGATTGCCTCGAGTTCCTGGAGTACCTGGCGGTCCAGTATCCCGAGCTCAAGCCCAGTCTGGACGTCACCCTGGAGGCCATGGCCAAGAAGGTGGTGGGGCTGACCCGGGTGAGCCTGCAACACATGGTGGCCCTGGCCGTCAAGAACGACAAGAAGCTCACCTCAGACTACCTCTCGCGCATCAAGAAAGAGCTGATCGAAAAAGAGTGCGCCGGCCTGCTCGAGTTCGTGGAGAGCAAGCAGACCCTCGATCACGTGGCTGGCTGCGACGGCGCCAAGAAGTGGCTTCGAGAGGACGCGCGCCTCTTGCGCGAAGGCAAGTTCACGGCCGTTCCCATGGGCTACCTGATGACCGGGCGCATCGGCACCGGCAAGACCTGGCTCACCCACTGCTGGGCCGGCGAGGTGGGCGTGCCGTTCGTGGTCTTCAAGAACTTCCGCGACAAGTGGATGGGCAACACCGAAGCCAACCTGGAGAAGATCTTCACCGTCTTGAAGGCGCTGGGACAGGTGGTGGTGTTCGTGGACGAGGCCGACCAGATGGCCGGCAAGCGCTCCTCGGGCGACTCCGACAACGGCCTGTCCGGCCGCATCTACGGCATGTTTGCCCAGGAGATGAGCAACACCGCCAACCGGGGCCGCATCGTCTGGGTCTTCGCCACCTCCCGCCCCGACCTTTTGGAGGTGGACCTCAAGCGGCCCGGGCGACTCGACGTGCACATCCCCCTCTTCCCGCCCCAGACCGATGAGGAGCGCAACCTCCTGTTCGAAGCCATGGCCCGCAAGATCAAGCTGCCCCTCTCGCGCGAAGACCTGCCCACCCTCCCCGCCGGAGTGGACCTGGGCGGCAACGAGATGGAGACGGTGATCGTGCGCGCCATGCGGGTGCACGAGCTGCAGGGAGCGGAGAAAAAGCCCCTCAAGGAGGTGCTGGCCCAGGTCGTGGCCGAGTACCGGCCTTTGCCCCACGTCAAGAACCTGGAGTACATGGACCTCATCGCCGTCAAGGAGTGCACTGACGCGGTCTTTTTGCCCGAGCGCTACCGGGGCATTCCGCCCGAGGAGCTGGATCGGCGCCTGACGCAACTGAAGTTGGAGCTGAACATCCAGTGAAACTTGGAAATCTGCTGGAGAAGCTGGGACTCTGGTCGGACGGCAAGGATGACCCGCCCGAGAAGCCGGCCGCGCTCGCAGCCGAGGCTCCCAGGTATGAGACCCGAGTGGTATCCCTGCAGACGCTCAAGAAGGCCCGCGAGGTGGCCCACCGCGACGTGGAGTCGGGCGCGGCCGCCGCCACGCTGGCCCTGGAGACCACCCCCGAGGAGATCTACGAGCTGGCCGGACTCCCCGCCGAAGGTTGGACGCTGCCGCGCCTGGGTCAAGAGCTCAAGGAGGGCGATCAGCTCGAGCTGGTGCTGGCCGAGCACAAGGTGGCCCCGGAAGCGCTGCTGGAGGACGGATTCAACCGCGACCGGGCGCTGGATCTCTTCGAAGAGAGCCTGGACTCCAGCGTGCAGTCCTACCTGGAGGCGGCCTCGCAGAAGGCCGCCCTGCTCGAGGCGGAGGCGCGCGAGATCGCCTCCCGGGCCGAGCGCATCCGGGAAGAGCAGGCATCCGTGAAAGCCCGGCTGGAGGCCTGGCGCGAGAAGAAGCACCAGACCGAGGACGAGCTCGAGCGACTGGCCGGACTGGTGGCGCCGCTGATCAACAAGGAGGCGCCCCGGTTCTCGACGGGGCGGAAGATCGTCGCTCCTGTGCCAGAGCCAGAGACCAAGCACACGCGGGGCCCCGAGGAGGCCGAAACCGCTCCCTACGCCCCCCCCGTTCTGACGACGGAAGAGCACGTGCACAAGCCCCTGCCCCCCCAGCCAGCGGGCTATGCGCCGCCCGTCATTCCGGAAGAGAAGTGATTATCCCCGCAGAACCGCCGCATCCTGCGTGCGGTTGAAGCGGTCGAAGCGCTCCTGGATGATCTGAAGCTCCACCGCCCGCACCCCCTGATCCTGGTCGTGCCCCTCGTCCTGCCAGCCGATGAACAGGTGCGAGCCGGGCGAGCGGGCCCGGGCCAGGTTGGCGATCCCCTCCACGGCCCGGATGGCCACCGGCAGCGAGCAGCGCCCGTGCTGAGGAAAGCGCAGCCGGCCACGGGCACTGGGGTAGTAGGGGTGCAGGTTCAGATCCACCGTCAACCCCACCTCGGCGGCCAGCTCGAAGGCGAACTCGGCCGTGGCCAGGGCGTCGGCCACCCCGTCGCCGGTGGTGCCCGGCCCGGCCACCACCAGGTTGCAATCGAGCTGGCAGTCGGCCCCTTCGGCCCGGGCCAGGGCCACGGCCCGGAAGGCGCGGCGGATTCCCGAGTCGGACATGTGCTTGTCCAGGGCCAGGTTGCGCACCGACTCGCGGGCGCTCTCCAGGCCCAGGATGGGCCGCAGCGTGCGTCCCAGGCGCCGGGCGCACTGGTCCAGGCGCTTCTGGCTCAAGAAGGCCTCGCGCGAATCGAGGGAAAGCACCTCGAGGGAGGGCAGGCCGGCCGCCCAGTCCAGGATCTCGTCCAGCATCTGCGGCGGCAGCTCGCGCGAATTCAGGGTCGAGCCCGAGTTGTAGAGCACCAGGTGGGCCACCCGGGGCAGCGCCTCGGCGTAGTGCTGCTGAAACCAGGCCAGCCGGGCCCGGTTGTCCTCCAGCGTGAACTCGCGCCCCTCGCCGGCGCCGATGTCGCAGTGGTGGCAGCGCCCGGCGCTGTAGTAAGGGCACTGCCCTTTGGGAGCGTGGTTGCCGAACACCAGGGCCAGGCGCAGCCCGTAGGCATCGTGCACGGGCTGAAAGAGCGCTGCCTCGGGGGGAGCCACGGTCACAGTCGGCGATCCCCCACGAACAGGGCGTCCAGGCCCGAGCGGCGGTAGGTGCGCACGGCGTCCTCCACCGTGCACACGATGGGCTCGGAGTCGTTGAAGGAGGTGTTCAGCACCAGCGGCACGCCGGTATGTCGGTGAAACTCGCTGATCAGGCGATGAAAGAGCGGGTCGGTGCTCTGGCTCACGGTCTGGATGCGGCAGCTGCCGTCGTGGTGGACCACGGCCGGGATGCTCGAGCGCCGCTCCGGCCTCACGGGATAGGCCAGCAGCATCAGGTCCCGCGAGGCCAAAGCTCCAGGGCGACCCTGGGGCAGGTCGAACCAGTCGGCCGCGTGCTCCTCCAGCACGGCCGCCGCGAACGGGCGGAAGAGCTCGCGGTGCTTGACGCGGTCGTTGAGCACCTCCCGCAGGTCCTTTTGCCGCGGGTCGGCCAGCAGCGAGCGATGGCCCAGGGCCCGAGGACCCAGCTCCAGGCGCCCCTGAAACCAGCCCACCAGCTGGCTTTGGGCCAGGCAGAGGGCCGCTTCCCCGGCCGGGTCCTGGGTGAGCGTGCCCTGCTCGGTCTGGTAGGCCGGCCCCAGGAAGGGCGTGAGAGGGCCCATCCGGCGGGGGGCTCCCCGCCGGTGGGCAAGCTCCAGGGCAGCCCCCACGGCCGTGCCCGCGTCGTGGGCCGCTCCCGGGATGTAGAGGGCTTCGAAAGGCCCCTCCCGCTCCAGGCGAGCGTTGGCCACGCAGTTCAGGGCCACTCCGCCGGCGTAAGTCAGGCTGGGCGAGCCGGTCAAACGGTGCAGGTGGCGGGCCAGATTGAGCACGATCTCCTCGGTGCGCCGCTGCAGGGCGGCGGCCAGATCGGCAAAGCGGGGCTCGAGGTGGGACTCGCCGGCTTGGTGGCGGGGCCCGAACAGCTCCTCCAGCCCCTGCACGTCGCCGCTGCGAAATCTGGCCAGGGCCGGGTCGACGGCAAAGCCGGTGTCGGTGACCCGGAGCAGCCGGCTCAGCGCCGGCAGGGCGCTGTCCGCCTGCCCGTAGGCCGCCAGGCCCATCACCTTGGGCGCGTCATAGACCGAGAAGCCCAGGTAGACGGCCACCCGCTCCCACACGAAGCCCAGCGAGTGGGGATAGAGGATCTCCTCCAGTAGCTCCAGCTCGGCCCCGCTTCCGCGCCCCAGCCAGGTAGTGGCCTCCTCCCCGATGCCGTCCACCACCAGCACGGCCGCCTGCTCGAAGGGCGAGGGGTAGAAGGCGCTGGCGGCGTGGCACAGGTGGTGGGAGAGAAACTCGACCGGACGGCCCAGGTGCTCGGGGATGCGGTGCAGGGCGGCCTCGAAGAGTGCTTCCCCGGTGGCCGTGCCCCAGCTATCCGGCTCGAGCGGGCCAGGATCCCCTCCCACCCGGCGTCGGCCCGGCTCCAGAGCATAAGCCACCTGATCCACCTCGCCCCCGGCCGCCTCCAGACAAGCGGCGATGGCCTTCAGGGGCAGCTCGTCGGGGTTGTCCACCCGGGTCTCCTTGCCGTGCTTGCGTCGGCTGAGACGCTCCTCCTCCAGGGCCAGCACCACCTGGCCATCCACCACCAGCGCGGCGCTGGACTCGTGGTAGGCCGAATTGAGACCGAGAATCTTCACAGCCGGCCGACCTTCGCTTCGCGGGCCAGGCCCTCCCCTGGCGCCGCGGGGGAGGAAAGGCCCCTCGGCTTGAAGGAATCTCTGAACGATGAGCGAGTCCGCCGCCCTTCTGGAAGAGGGCCTGCAGCACGAGAACGAGGGCCGCGTCGCGGAAGCGATGGAGGTCTACCGTCAGGTGCTGGCCCTGGAGCCCGACAACGCCCGGGCCCTGCTCTTCCGAGGCCTGGCTCTGCTCCGCGACACAGAGGACTACGAGCAGGCCCTGGCCGACTTCGAGCGGGCCTGCGAGCTTGACCCCACGGCCTGCCGTTGCGAGAGCGACTCCGACCTGGGCAAGCGCATCGAGTGGGCTCTCAAGGTCTTCGAATGGGAGACCGAGGTCGATCCCAACTCGCCCCAGGTCCACCTGATGCTGGCCCGCGCCCTGAAGGCCTTCGGTCGGCTGGATCGAGCCAAGGCGTCGGTGGAGATGGTGCTGCAGCTCCACCCCGACAACTGGGAAGCTTCCCACCTGTCGGCCCGGCTGGCCATGATCCAGGGGCGCTACGAGGCGGCCGTCAAAGACCTGCAACAGCTGGTGCGAGGTCGCTCCAACGAACCGGGCCTGCAGTACGAGCTGGGGCTGGCCTACGACAAGATGGGCTCGGGTGGGCCCGCCCAGCGCCACTTCGAGAAGGCCTGCGCCCTGGATCCGGTCGTTCCCCAGTACCGCCTGGCCCTGGCCGACCTGGCCCTGCGCCAGGGTCGCCTGCCCAACGCGGTGCAGGGCTTCGAGGCGGTGCTCAAGCTGCAGGAGGCGCATCCCCGGGCCCTGCTCGGTCTGGCCCGCTGCCATCGAGCCCAGTATCAATTCGATCAGGCCATCGAGCGCTACCAGCAGGCCCTCCAGGCCATGCCGGGAGAGCCCGAGGCCGAGCGCGAGCTCGCTGAGGTGCAGCTGCAGGTGGGCCAATCCCAGCCTGCCCTCTCCAGCCTGACGCGCGTGGCCGAGGCCGAGCCCGACAATGCCGAGGGCTGGCTGGCGGTGGCCCGAGCGGCCGAGGAGGGCGAGAACCTGTCGCGGGCCGTGGATGCTTACCAGCGCGCCCTGCGCCTGGATGAGGCCAATCACGCCGTCTGGGCCCGTCTGGCTCAGGTGCAGGCTCGGGGACAACAGATCGAGGATGCTCTCCACAGCCTGACCAGGGCGGCTGCTCTCGACCCGAGCGAGGTGGCCTACCCGATGGCCAGCATCGACCTGCTGCTGCGCAGCGGTCAGCGAGACCAGGCCCGCGCCTACCTGTTCCGGGCGGCCGCCCAGCATCCGGCCAGCTTCGACCTGCAGATGCAGGCCGGACTGCAATTCATGGAGATGGGGCAGTTCGAGCCCGCCTGGCGAGCCCTGTCTGCGGCCGTCCGCCTGCGACCCGACCAGGCCCTGGCCCAGTGGGCGCTGGGTCAGGTCTTCTTGCGCCAACAGAAGCTGGATGAGGCGTTTGCTTGCTTCCGGGCGGCCCTGAAGCTCGATCCGCGCCACCTGGGCACCTTGCTCGGCCTGGCCCAGGTGTGCCGGCTGCGGGGCCAGTTCGATCTGGCCCAGGACTTCGTCGAGCAAGCGGCGGAGCTCCAGCCCAATGCGCCCCCGCTGCTCGAAGAGATGGCCCACCAGGCGGCCGCCCAGGGACGGGTGGCCGGAGTGAAGGCGCTGGTGGCCCGCCTGCTGTCGGTTGGAGCCGACCCGCAGCGTCTGTGGCCCACGCTGGAGGGCTGGGCCCGAGCCCTGGCCAGCCCGGAGCCGCTCGAGCCGTTCTGCCAGAGCTACCCGCACTTTGCCCTGGCCGGGCAGCTCGCTGCTGAGCTGAGCGCCCGGCCGGTCGAGCAGGTCGAGGGGCTCGAGAGCGGCGAGGAGGTGCTCGAGGAGGTCGAGTACGTCGAGGAGCTCGAGAGCGGCGAGGAGGTGCTCGAGGAGGTCGAGTACGTCGAGGAGCTCGAG
>CAZWUN010000285.1:4491-7159 GCA_964637145.1 uncultured Burkholderiales bacterium | reverse complement strand
GTGGCCAGCGCCATCCGGGCCGCGTTGCCCGAGTAGCTCGAAGGCACCGCCTCCAGGCCTTCCAGGGCTGCCTCCTCCAGCGAGGCGCCCAGCACTCCCCGGGAAAGAATCGCAAGCCCCAGTGGCGCGAACGCCGCGGGCTCCTGAGAGGCCTGAGTGACCTTCCGAGCCAGCGCGACGTGCTGGGGACAGACCGACTCCAGCTCGCGAAAGGCGACCGGCAGCGCTCGCGCCGCGTCGGAGGCAGGGAGCGAGGCCAGCAGGTCCACCACCGTCTGGGCTCGTTGCTCGGCCGGAGACTCGGCGGCAACCCGCTCGAGTGCCTGCCGTGAGGACGACTGCTGGCAACGGTCCCGCATCGCCCGGGCCACCTGCCCGGCGTAGTGGTCGGGACCCAGCTCTCCCACGGGCTCAGGTAGGGGGGGGAGTTCGGCCACCCGAGCTGTCGCCCCGGGCAGGCCCGCCTGCTCGAGCGCTGTCTCGCGCGAAGACCCGGTAGCCCAGTCGCGCACACGAGCCCACCATGAGCGTGAGGGGGCGGGGTTCTGGCTCAGCTCGAGCTGGTCGACCGGCCCGGGCTCGGGTGGGCGTGCCGCCGACCCCACCGGCCGGAACCAGCCCGCATCGGGCCGTATACCAAGGGGGGATATCATATCAGGCCGATGCTAGCTGACAGGCCTGAAAAAAGCCTGGCAAGCGGCTTGAAGGGTTCCCGAGCCGACCTGGGAACACCCCGGAATGGCCCGGCTGATTGACGGAACGATGATCGCCCAGAAAGTGCGCGCGGAGGTGGCTCAGGGAGTCACCGAGCTCTCCGGCGTCAAGCCAGGACTGGCCACCGTGCTTGTAGGGGATGACCCGGCCAGCCAGGCCTACGTCTCCAGCAAGCAGAAGGCCTGCGCTCAGGTGGGCATCACTTCCTTTGGCCGCCACCTGAGCGCCACCGCCAGCCAGGCTGAGGTGGAGGCGGTGGTGCGCGAGCTGGGGCAGGATCCGACGGTGCACGGAATCCTCGTGCAGTTGCCCCTGCCGGCTCACCTGAACGAGGAAGCCGTGCTCTCCTGCGTGCCGCTGGAGAAGGACGTAGACGGCTTCCACCCGATCAATCTCGGCCGCCTGGCCATGAAAGGGCGTGAGCCCCTGTTCGTGCCCTGCACTCCCGCAGGTTGCATCCGGCTGCTGCAGGAGACCGGCGTGCAACTCTCGGGGGCCGAGGCTGTCGTGGTCGGCCGCAGCAACATCGTGGGGATGCCCGCGGCGCTGTTGCTGGTGCGCCAGGACGCCACGGTCACCATCGTGCACTCCCGCACCCGATCCATGGCCGAGGCCATCCGTCGGGCCGACGTCTTGATCGTGGCCATCGGCAAGCCGCGCTTCGTCACCCGCGAGATGGTCAAACCGGGAGCGGTGGTCATCGACGTGGGCATCAACCGGGTCAGCGACCCGAGCAGCCCCCGGGGCTCGCGCCTGGTGGGCGACGTAGACTTCGAAGGAGTCAGCGAGGTGGCCGAAGCCATCACTCCCGTGCCCGGTGGAGTGGGGCCCATGACCATCGCCATGCTGCTCCAGAACACGCTGACGGCAGCGCGTCACGCAGCGAGATCCCCCTTGAGACCAGCGCAAGCTCAGCGCAGCTTCTGACGAGCCCCCGCGTGACCCGGATTGAGCCGAAGCTCGGCCCGGAAGTGATGTCGGGCCCGCTGCTCGTCGCCCTGGGAAGCATAGAACAGGCCCAGGTTGTAGTTCGCCTCCAGCAAAGCGGGGTCGAGGCGTAGCGCCTCCTCGAGCTCGGCCGCCCCCTCCGGCTGACCGAGTTGCAGCATCGTCACGCCCAGGTAGAGTCGAGCCCGGGTCCGCCCGGGGTCGACCTGAATCGCCTGGCGGAAACACGCGATGGCGGGCTCGTACTGGTCGACCTGCAGCAGCAGCAAGCCTTTCTGAATGAGCTGGCTGGGAGTGTCGGGGTAACGCAGTGGTCCATGGTGACTGCCCTGGCGCAGGAAGACGGCGGCCACCGAATCGTTGTAAACCAGATCCCACTCCCCCGAGGACTCCAGGCGGCGGGGCAGATCGCCCTGCAGGTGACTGGCCAGCACCAGGTCTACTTTGTAGAGGTCCAGAATCTCCTGCCACTTGACCCCTGCCTTCTTCTCCCAGGGGCCGCCCAGTTGGATGGCCAGGGCCTCCAGATAGACCTCTTCGGAATAGACGGTGTGGGCCCGTCCGTCGATGAAAATCTGCCAACCGGACAGGTGCCAGGCGAGCCAGCCACCCCATTCATAGGGATTGACGATTCGCCTGGGCAGCTCGGGGTTGGCCTGCAGAAAACTTACCGCATCCATCGGGAAGTGCGTGTGCCACATCCCCATTCGGGCCGGGGGCACAGTGAGGCGCTGCCAGCCCCACCAGAGCTCCACAGCCAACACCAGGCAGGTCAGGGCCAGGCGCCAGCCGGCGCGGGCCCGCAACACCACCTGGTGCAGCTGCACGCCGGCCAGGCAGGCCAGGGGCAGGTTGCGCCAGGCCAGCAGACCCCCAAACACGAAGACCAGAGTGAGCAGGGCCAGCGCCCGGTCACCCGCCCGCCAGTGCAACCCCCGCGCCCCCCCCCCCCCGCCCCCCCCCCCCCCGGGGGGGGGGGGGGGGGCCCCCCCCCCCGGGGGGGCCC
>CAZWUN010000285.1:0-4481 GCA_964637145.1 uncultured Burkholderiales bacterium | reverse complement strand
CCGCCCGCCAGTGCAACCCCGCCGCCCCCAGCCCCAGGACGACCACCAGCCAGAACCAGGCGTGCTCGCCCAGCAACTCGGGGGCCACCCACTCGTTCAAACCCAGGCGAAAGGCTGATTCCCCGAAAAGGCTGAAGGGGAAGCTCAGAATGGCCACCCCATAGGGATTGGCCACCGCGGCCGTGAGCGCCAGCACAGCCGCGCCTGCCAGTTGGGTCGCCTGGGACCGCCGCTTCTCCAGCAGGCAGCCCAGACCGGCCACCAGCAGGATGCCCGGACCCAGGATGAAGGCCCCGTGGAGGTTGGCCCAGAGCGCGGTAAGGACCACGGCCGCCACCAATTTGCCTCGAGCTGGCCGGGCCAGGTAGGCGCGCACCAGGGCCAGGGTCAGGGCGGTCAGCAGGTAGGTGGCCAGATAGGGCCGCACGTCATAGAAAAAGCGGGCGGGTGGGAGCCAGGCGTAGAGGCAGGCCAGCATGGAGACGGCCCAACTGGCCTCGACGCTCTTGCGGACGATGACCAGTGGGATGATGGCATAGGCCAGCACCAGAATCAGCGTGCGGGACAGGTAGAGCCCCTCCCAACCGCCCACCCGATGGATCTCGTAGGCTGCCAGCGCGAACAACCACTCGTGGTTGAACCAGTGCGTGCCGGTGAAGGAGAAGGGGTCGGGAGCCACCACCTGGCCGGTCTGGGCCAGAAAGCGCCCCGAGGCCAGCAGCCACCAGGTGTCCGAGGCAGGCAACGGCTCGGCCGAGGCGGCCGCCACCCCCACCACCGCAACCAGCCAGGCCAGCAGGCGCATCAAAATCGCGGAACCACCCCCGGGGGAGCGTTGCGCAGAACCAGCACCTTGCGCTTGTTTCGCTCCACCCGGTTGGCCAGACCCTTGACGCCCCCCTTGCCCACCAGCTTTCCGGCCAGGGTTTCAAACTCTTTGGCGTCCTGCTCGCTGTCCCAGACGGTGAGCCAGACCAGCCCCTCCTGACTGCCTTTGAGGTAGCTGCAATAGAGATCGCCCCCCCAGCCCTCGGCCGCCCTGGCGGCCAGCTCGGCCCCCGCCAGATTCTCGCCCGCATTGCGAATGCAGTACTCGCCAGCCACGTCACAACCGAGATACTTCCAGCCCGCGGGGGGGTCCGGAAGCTTGAAGTTGAGGCTCGCCGGCCGGTCGTTCTTGAGGTAACGTTCGGGATGCAGGACCTGCTCACTGGAGGCAGGCAGGCGCCTGTAGGCCTGATCCACCTTCTTCCAGCCCCCGGTGCGGCGCAGCGCTTTGCAGAAACTCATGCCACGAAAGTAGGGGTCGCCCACCAGCTTCTGGATGAAAGGCGGGGCGTTGCCCATGCCAGGCTGGGCGCCGGTGAGCATGCTGTCGTTGTCCATCATGCCGTCCATCATGGACGGGTCCAGGCCCATGCTGACAGCCACGTAGTCGATCATCACCAGGGTGGCGTCCCCCTCGATCAGGCACTGGGCGGCGAAGGCCTGATCGAAATTGGCAGCGGTGTCCTTGTCGATCTTGAGCAGGTTGAAATGCTGGTCTTGCAGAGCGTGGTCGAGCTCGTGAATGGTCAGCATGTCCTGCATGTTGAACCCCTGCGAGGCCAGCACTCCGGCCATCGGGTCGGCCTCCGGGCTGCCTCCGGTGGCCACCAGGAAGCGCTTCTTGTAGGGGTCGTACAGCCCCTGAACCTGCTGGCTGTAAAGATCGCGCAGGCTCTTGCGGTAGTCCACCCCGGGAGCCAGCAGTCCCACCTGGTGCATGAACACCTGGCGCACCGCAAAAGGCAAGCGGGCCGCCTCCTGGTCGAACAGGCCCTGCAGGTAGCGAGCCACCTCGGCCTGGGGCAGAGCCTGGCTGGGCACCGGTTTGGTGAACTTCAAGCCGCGGATCTGCTCGAGCTCCTTGCTCAGGCGGGCCACGTCCTGATCGATCGACCGGGCCAGCACCGGGGTCAGCAGGAGCACCAGCAGGATCAGGATTCTACGCATCAATCTCCCTCGACGAGCCAACCACGGCTCAAGTAGCGATCCCAGGAATCGGCCAGGAGGGCCACCACCGGGCCTTCCACCCGCTCCACCACGCGGCGGGCGGCGGCCACAGCCGTGCCGCTGGATCCGCCCACCAGCAAGCCTTCCTCGCGGATCAGCCGGCGGGTCATGGCGAAACTCTCCTGGTCAGAGACCACTTCGACCTCATCCAGAGAATCCCGGTCGAGGTTCGGGGGAGGCTGGGAAGATCCGATTCCCTCCAGCTGGTAGGCGCCGTCCGGTCCGGGAACGCCCGTCTCGAGCCATTGAGCCAGCCCCGAGCCCACCGGGTCAGCCAGAATCATGCGGAGGCTCGGGCGGACGCGGCGAAAGAATCGGCCCACCCCGGTCAGGGTGCCCCCTGTCCCGGCCCCGGCCACGAAGGCGGCCACCTCGGGAACCTGCTCGAGTACTTCGGGCCCGGTGGTCTGCTCGTGGATGCGCGGATTGGCCGGATGGGCGAACTGGTCGGTCAGAAACCAGCCCTTCTCCCGGGCCAGCCGGGCGGCCACATTGCGGAAGTTGTCCGGGCTGTCCAGGGGCGCATTGGGGGTAACCACCACCTCGGCTCCGGCCGCCCGCAGGGCCACCCGCTTATCCTCGCACATCTTCTCGGGCAGCACGCAGACGAGCCGGTAGCCTCGCACCGCGGCCAGCAGGGCCAGGCCCAGTCCGGTGTTGCCGGCGGTGGCCTCCACCAGAGTCGAGCCAGGTTGCAGCTCGCCCTCCGCCTCGGCCGCTTTCACGATGGCCAGGGCCAGCCGGTCCTTGACGCTTCCCCCCGGATTGAGGTGCTCGCACTTGGCGTAAATCCGTGGGTGGATACGCTCCAGGCGCACCATCGGGGTGCGCCCGATCAGCTCCAGAACGCTCACTCCGGCACGGGGCCGTAGAGCGCTTGCAACACCTGGCCGGCCCGGCTGGCCCAGCTGGCCTCGTTGTGGGCGCCGTCGGCAACCTCGCGGTAGAACAGGAAGTTCTCCCGGGTCCAGCCGTTCTGCACCAGGCGGCCGGCCAGCTCGCGGGTGTTGTCGATGGGGTCGGCCACCCCGTTGCCATCTCCGTCGCGTCCCTCGAGCGCCCCGGCGTCGAGCCAAACACGACTCGGCCCTGGTGAGTCGATGGCCGTGAGCTGTCGGGAAGCCTCCCGGTCGGCCCACCAGAGCGAGGGCGAGAGGGCCCCCACCAGGCCGTAGACCTCGGGGTGACGGAAGCCCAGGTAGAGCGAGACCAGCCCGCCCATCGAAGAGCCCATCACTCCCGTGTGCTCGGCCTCGGCTCGGGTGCGGTAGGTGCGGTCCACGAACGGTTTCAACTCGTCCACCATGAACCTGGCGTAGGCCTCGGCCCGCCCTCCTCCGTGCTTGGGGTCGGGCAGGGGGGAATACTCCGCAAGCCGGTCGGGGGTGTTGTCGGCGGCCACGATGATCAGCTCGGGCAGCTTCCCGCTCTGGATCAGGTGCTGAGCCGTCTCGTCCAGGCCCCACTCGGTGCCGAAAGCGGCGGTGCGACTGTCGAACACATTCTGGCCGTCGTGCACGTAGAGCACGGGATAATGCTTGTCGGGGTTCTGCTCATAACCGGGCGGTAGATAGACCCGCACGTCGCGCCGGTTGCCCAGAGCCTGCGAGGAGAAGCCTTGATGGATGCGCACGTCGCCGGTGACCACGAGAGCCAATGTAGCAGGCGGCGGGTCAGGTTGGTGTTACCGAAAGGTTGCCCGACCGCGACCAAGAAGCCGAACCGGATGAAAGTGCTGATCACCGGCGGGGCCGGATTCATCGGGAGCCACCTGGCCCGCCACTACCTGGAAGCTGGCCACGAGGTGGTCGTGCTCGACTCGCTGCGCTCGGGACGCTGCAACGTGGACGAGAGCATCCTGACCCGGGGGAGCGTGACCGACTACGAGCTGGTCGAGCGCCTGTCCGCCGGAGCCCACTCTATCTTCCACCTGGCCGCCCTGGTGAGCGTGCCCGAGTCGCTCGAGAAGCCCCACGAGTGCGTGGACATCAACGTGCAGGGCACCCTGAACGTGCTGCGCGCGGCCCGCCGCCACGGGGTGGAGAAGGTGGTGCTGAGCAGCTCGGCGGCCATCTACGGCGATGATCCCGAGCTGCCCAAGCGCGAGTCCATGCGCCCCGCCCCCAAGACCCCCTACGCAGTGACCAAGCTCGACGGCGAGTACTACCTGGCCATGGCCGCCGCCGAGTGGGGCGTGCCCACCGTCAGCCTGCGCTACTTCAACGTCTATGGCCCCCGGCAAGATCCGGCCTCGCAGTACGCCGCGGCCGTGCCCATCTTCGTGCAGCGGGCCAGAGAGGGCTTACCCATCACGATCTTTGGGGACGGAGGACAGACCCGCGATTTCATCCACGTGCGCGACGTGGTGGCCGCCAACGGGCTGGCGGGCCCCACGCCCGAGATGTGTGGGGGGTACAAAGTGGCCC
>CAZWUN010000284.1:0-7182 GCA_964637145.1 uncultured Burkholderiales bacterium | reverse complement strand
GGCCTGGCCTACCGAGGTCCCACCGTCCCCCCGCTGGGCTCAGGCCTGCCCATCGGCGGACAGTGGGGGTGGCGGGGCCGGGTCGCCGCGTGGATGGAACGGCTCGGCAACAACCTGCTGAACCGATGGATGGCCCGGGCCCGAGCCAGACTCGGCCTCCCTGCCGTCGAGCGAGATTACTTCTGGACCTCCCCCTGGCTGACTCTGGTGTTGAGCGCCGAGGCCGTGGAGGCCCCTCGCCACCTGCTCACGGCCGAGACCTGCTTCATCGGGCCCTGCTTCGGCGAGCGCTCGGGTGAGCAACTCTCGTTCGAGCGCCGCTTCCCCGAGCGACCGCTGGTTTACGTCTCGCTGGGAACCGTGTTCAATCGAAAGCCGGACGTCTTCCACCGCATTCTGACCGGGCTGCAAGAAGATTGCGAGCTGGTGGTGAGCGCGGGGGGCGCCTTTCCGGCCCTGAGCGGCAGGCGCTACCTTCCTTCGGTGCACCTCTTCCCCCGGGTGCCCCAGGTCGATCTGCTTCCCCGAGTGGACGCGGTCGTCAGCCACGGAGGCAACAACACCATCAACGAGACCCTGGCCGCCGGCAAGCCATTGCTGGTGCTGCCGGTGGGAGGCGAGCAGCAGGACAACGCAAGCCGGGTGGAGTTTCTGGGCGCCGGGCTGCGGGCCCGGCTGAACGCCCCGGCTGCCACGATCCGCGCTCTGGTCGGACGCCTGGTCGGCGAGCCGGGCTTCCGCGACTCGGCCTCGGCCTGTGCCGCGGTGCTGGCCGAGACCCGAGGCACCGATACGGCCCGCCTGCTCATCGAACGCCTGCTCGAGACCGGCCGCCCGGTCAGCCGTCCGGCTGGCTTTCCCCAGACCATCACCGCGCGCACCGGGCTTCCCTGGGAGGTCTGAGCCTCCCGTCGTGGAACCCCGATTTTCCAACACGATGAGGGAGGCCATCAGATGAATCGACGCCAGTTCAACGCCATGCTGCTCTCAGCCGCCGTGCTGAGCCTGACCGGAGGCGCGCAAGCGAAGGAGCTGGCCCCAGGCCTCACCGAGGAGATGTTCAAAACCCTCGACCCCGTCGTCGATCGCCTGGTGAAAGCCTATAACGAGGGCAACTGGAAGGCGTTCTACGCAGACTATGCCAAAGCTATGAACGCGCTGGCCACCGAGCAGGCTTTCAACTCGCTCTACACCAACATGTACAAAAAGCAGTTCGGCACTATCAAGACCCGCAAGCTGAATACCCAGCGCACCACGATGCCCAGCGAGATGAACGGGCTGATCGTCTACGACGTAACCTGCAGCAAGAAGAACGGGATCCTGGCCGTCAACTGGATGAAGGAAGATGGGAAGTGGAAGGTTCAGCAGGTCCAGCTTCAGTAGCGTCCTGACGGCGCTTTACCCGGGCCCCGCCCACCACGATGGCCTTCTCCTCCTCCAGAATGCCGGTGCTGGCGCTCTCTTTCACGATGCGAGCCAGGGCCTCGTCCAGGTTGTCAGAGACCAGGACTGCCGGCAGACGGGCCACCAGTTGCGCCAGTGACAGCCCCTTGAGCCGGCCGGCCTTCTCCTCCTCGCGAAGCAGGGCCAGGGCCCGCCACCCCAGGCCGTTGGGCATGCCGCCGAGGACCGTCAGGGCTTGCTTGCGCGAGTCCAGCGGGGTGCGCTGGTCGCAGGCCAGCTCCAGCACGTCCTCCATCACTTCCAGGCCGCCCCGGTCGCGGAACAGCTCCTTGCCGACCGGGTCCACCACGGTCAGGCCGCCCAGCGAGAAACCCTCCTTCTCCACGCTGCCGTCCGTCACCAGCGTGTAGCGCAGCCGCACCGAGCCACCGGCGTAGGGGGACAGATCGGACTCGAAGGTGGTCCAACCCGAGCTGCCGGTGTGGCTCTGCAACTGCTGCCAGTTCACGCCGTCTCCGGAGGCCTCGACCAGGATCCGATCGTTGCCGCTCTCGGTGTCGAAACTGGCCTGGTAGCGAAGGCGCGGCTTCTCGACCCCGCGCAGGTCGATAGCCGGGCTGGTGAGCGCGCTCTTTTCATTGGGGCGGTAGTTGCCCGCCGGGCTATCGGCCCAGCCCGGACCGGCGGGTGTGTCGATGCGACCCCAGGTCCCCTCGGGCTTCCAGGCCCCCACCCGGGCAGTGCTCGAGAGCCCGGCCAGAATGCCCAGCGCCTCGCTGTCCAGATCGCTTTTCTCGAGCCGCTGCTGCAGGCGCAGAGCGTCCAGACCACCCTCGGCCAGCTGGGCTCCCAGGGCCAGCAGCTCGGCCTTGCGGGTGCGCTGCTCGGCCGGCAGGTCCTGGAGCACGAACCAGAGCTTGCGGCTATCCTCCCAGCCAGCATAGTGCACCAGCAGCCCCAGATCACGAGCTCTGTCAGGGTCGGAGCCGGCCAGGTCCCAGACCTCCAGGGCCTGACCCGGATCGCCCAGTCCATCGGTCAGCATGCGCAGCGTGGAGAGCGCCTCCTTGAGGGTGGCCTGGTCCTGGCCCGGGCGGAAGACCGAGCGCGTCAGCATCTCCAGACCCTCGGCCCGAGTGCCGTGATCCTGCAGGCGCACTTCCGTCTTGCCGGCCGCGTTGTTGCCCCCGATCGTCAGCTTGCGCAAAGTCATGCCCTCGCGCTCGTTGGACCCGTCCGAGGTCAGGCGGAACCGGACGCGCACGCTTTTGTCGCGGTAGGCGGACAGATCGCGCGAATAAGGCTGCATGCCCTGGGTGCCGTCGTGGATGGCCAGCTCCTTCCAACCGCTGCCGTCGTCCACTTCCACGTAGACGTGGTCGTACTTGTCTTCCAGGGCATGGCTGGCCTCGTAGGTCAACCGGGCCGTGGCCAGGCCCTTCAGGTCCACCTGGCGAGTCTGCAGGATGTTGGTGTCGTTACCCTTATAGCTCTGCTCGGGGCTGTCGTCCATGGAGCCGTCCGGACGCCGCACCCAGCGGGTGGGACCCTCGTAGACCTGGAAGCTCCTGGCCAGGGCGCTCAGATCGGCGCCCATGGTGGCGTCGAAACCGGCCTGCAGCATCTGAGCAGGCAGCTCCGCCTGCAGGGGGGAGCCCAGCGCCTGGGCCAGCGTGCGGGCACACTGGTAGGCAGCGCCCACCTCGACGGCGCTGCGTCCGGCCAGCACCAGGTCGGCCTGGCTGACGGCAGCTTCCACGCCCAGCGCGCTCACCAGGGCGCGCATCTCGCCCGCGCGCGAACCGGCCCGGGCCAGTTCCGGCTGAAGGGCCAGAGCCTGGCTGGCGCTGACCTCGTCCAGGAGAGCCGCAGCTCCTACCAGGGTGGCGCTCTCCTGCCTTGCAGCCAGCTCGAAGAGGCGCTCGGCGGTCTGGTGGGCCAACTCGGGATCATCGCGGAAGACCTGATCGTCGCCCGCCGATTGGACGCTGAAGTTGCGGAAGGCCAGGCCTCTTCGCTCACCCGAGCCATCCGTGGTCAAGAGCCAGCGAAGCTGGACCTTCTGACCGTCGTAAGCGGACAGGCTCAAGTTCTGTCCGGTCCAGCCGTTGCTCCCTCCGTATTTGTTCAGGTCCTTCCACTCCTGGCCATCGGTGGAGGCCTGCAGCTGCACGAAGTCGTACTTGTCCTCGAGCTCCCAGCGGGCCTCAAAGCGCAGACTGGTGCCCTGGCGGCCGGTCAGGTCGAGGGTGGGTCCCAACAGAGCCTCGCGAGCGTTGTTAGAGTAAGTCGCCAGACCCGGATTGGTGCTCCAGGCCTTCTCGGCCGGGTCGTAGCCCCAGCTCCCCTGACTCTGCCACCCCTCCTGAGAGGAGCTGGCCAGCAGGCGGTCCAGCGACCTCCTGGCCTCATCGCTCAGCGTCTTGACGGTGGTGTAGGCGAGCTCGAGATCGTCACTGCGCCGAGTGCGCGCCAGCCGAACGCCCAGATCGTGGGTCTCGACGGCTCGATTCTTGCGCTCCTCCCAGCTTCCCGCTCCCCGGGCCAGATCGGGCCAGATGGTGGTCGCGGTGCGCGTGCCCAGCTCCTGGCTGAGCTTGGAGAGAGCGGTGGCCTGCTCGGGATCGGGGGCGGGGCCCAGCGAGCGCCAGGCTACCATGCCTTCGGCGGTGGAAGCATAACGGCCCAGAAACTCGGCCAGCAGGGCCACGTTCTGGCCGGGTCGCTCCAACTCGGTCAGTAGCTCATCCAACTCCCCACCGCTCTGGTGGGTGAGCAGGATGCGCTCGCCGGCCGGGCCGCGGCCCCTCAGGGCCAGGTTCTGAAACCCAAAGCCAGCCTTCTCCACGCTGCCATCGGTCTTGAGGCGGAAGCGAAGCTCGATGTCCTGGTTGACGTAGCCTCGCAGGGGAATCTTGCGAGGGGCCAGGGCCTCGTCGTCGGTGTAGGTCGCGAGCGCGCGCCAGTCACCGCCCTCAGGGCGAATCTCCAGGAACACCTGGTCGCGGTCCTTCTCCAGGCTCCAACCTGCCTCAAAGCTCAGCTCTGCATCCTGGAAGCCCTTCAAGGAGACACCGCGACTTGTCAGGGAGATGTCCAGGTTGGGCGCATAGGCGCCTTTGGGGTTATCCTTCCAGCCGCTGGCCTGGCTGGTCCAGGCTCCCTCGGCCTTCCACTCGGGGCGGGCATTCCGGACCACTTCGACGGCCTCGGGCGCCAGCACCGTCAACCTTCGTGCCACCTCCAGCTGAGGGAAGCTCTTCAGGCAGTGGAGAAAGCGATCCGGATTGGGACTCTGCTCCAGAGCCCGGGCCGCCTCCAGAGGTTGAGGGTGGTCCTTGACCGCCTGCAGACGAGCCGACAGCGAGGTGAGCTCCTGGCCCGCGCTCTGGGCCAGCGCCTCCCGGTAGAGCGCCTCGCCCCGTGTGGCCCGATACAGCTCGAGTCGCTCGGAATAGGGGCGCTCGCTGCCATCGGAGGCCAGCAATCGCCAGACCTTGCCGGCCGGTTCAGCACCCAGCTCGCTGCGCAGCTCTTCGAGGCGCCTTTTCTGCTCGGCCAGGGCGGTCAGGTCGGGGGCCTGATCCGTCTTCCAGGTCAGCAGGGTCTCGCCGTGGGCCTGCAGGGCCACCTCGGCCGGGTTGTTCCGGTAGGTGGCGAAAGGATCGCCGCTGGAGAGCTGGTAACCCTGCAGGCTCTTGAGGTGCGCGGCCAGATCGGGGCGGCTCAGGTTGTGTGCAACGCCGGTCTTGAGGAAAACCGCCAGGGCGGCCTCCTCGGGACTGTGCAGGCTGCCCTCGGGGACGATCACCCGCTGGCCCGAGGCCAGCCGCTGGTAGGCCTGCCAGGAGGGCAGAATGTTGTGGGAATCATCCCGAAGGCTGACCCCGCTGCGAGCCAGAGTCTGAACCTGCTCGGCCAACTGGGGCTGTTGCAGCGCGCTCAGGTTGCCACCGCCGTGAAAGGCGAAGACCAGGCCCAGGGTCTCGGCGCTGGTCAGCGGGGCCCAACCGTGCCCGGGCAACTGGAACTGCACCCGGGTGCCCTCCTGAATGTAGGTGGCCGCCTTCTCGCCGGGGGCGTCCTTCCACTTCTCGTTCCAGAAATCCAGTCCCCGGCCCATGTACTGGAATTTGACGCCCTGGCCGTCCAGCCCCCGCCCCATGGCGCCCAGAGTCAGACCAGTCCCGACCGCGGCCTGGCTGGCCGTGTAGAGGCCTGTAGAGCCCAGGTGTGAGAAAATGGGCTGAGCTCCGCTCAGCTGCACGCTGTCGCCCGAGCCAGCGGGAGTCAGGGCAGCATGGGGCCGCGTCGCCTGCTGGCTGAGGGTCAGAATGGAGGACGGAAGGATCCTCATGCAAGGCAGGATAGCCGGCAGGGCTGAAAATTCTCTGCCCGTTTACGCTAGGGCTTCCCGGAAAAGAACTTCCTCATCGCGCTGGTGGTGCCGTAGTCGGTCAGCTTGGAGCCTGCGGGAATGAGTCGGGGCATCTCGGAGACCGCCAGATGCACGGCCGAAAGATTCCTCTTCTCCATCCCTCGAGCCCTGGCGCTGGGGCGAACCCCTGCAAGAGCTTAGCTCGGGTCGGCTTCGATTTCCAGCACAGGCTCTCGCTTTCCGTTCAACAGACGGTAGTTGTGCTTGCCCGGGGCCTCCGAGCGGCCCAGTTCCTCCACCTCGAGGCCGGCCGAGCCACGCCGATCCACCACCGCCTTGGGCGAGCGGATGACCATTTTGCGCAGGTCACCATCGGGGGTGCGCAGGCGCAGGTTGATCAGGTCGTCCTCAATGGAGTAGCGCTCCAGGCGGGCCTTCATCGGAGTGCGCAGCTCGTTGTCGCGGCGAGGAGGTGGTTCTTGAGGGGTCAGCTCCTTGAAGCGCCCGGTCATCAGCTCGAATTCTTCGGGCGCGGCCCGCCGGGCCAGCGACTCCAGGCCGCGCAGCAGCTCTTGCGAGGGACTGAGGAACTCCAGGCCCACCCGGTAGCGATTCTGCTCCTCGTGAGGGGCACACCAGGCCACCCGGGCCTGACACGAAAGGCCCGGGCCCTGCTCACCGAGCTCGAGCACCATCTGGATCTGGATGCCCACCGGCATCTTGCCGTCGGTTTCGAGCTGCACGCCGCTCGAGCTGACGTCCAGGGTCATGGCCCGAAACCCCGGCAGACATCGCGAGAGCACCCGGGTACGGCACGGGAAGCGGCGCGACTGGCGCAGGAAAGGCTCGGGACGAGCCGAGCCGCCGGGCAGGCGGACGCCTTTGAGCAGCCGTCCCACCACCACGTAGCCGCCCCCGGGCAGGCTGCGGCAGGTTCCCACCTGGATGCGCACCCGCGGGTGGTCGGGCAGGGTCAGCCGCAGCTGCACCTTCTTGCCCATCTCGTAGGGTCGCGAGCTCTTGAAGATGATGCGCTCGCCCTGGCAGTCAACAAACTCACCCAGCTCGGTCGGACGGAAAAGATTTTGAAGCAAAATCCACCTCTTCTGGCTCTGATTTGAACAAAATTCTGGATCCTGCCCGGAACTCCTGTTCGCAGGAAGAAAAACGCGTCCAGCCCGAAGCCGCCGGATATGGGCGGAGTCTTCAAGCGCAAAGGGCCGGGGCCTGAGGAGCTGTTTCAGCGCGCCCAGCAACACTTCGAGCAGGGCGACGGGCGCAAAGTGCTCGAGTGCCTGCAGGCCGCCCTGGAGGCCGACCCCAACTACGTGCCAGCCCGAGCTTTCCGCAGCGACATCTGCATGATGATGAGCCAGTGGGCGGCCGCGCTGGACGACCTG
>CAZWUN010000283.1:0-7209 GCA_964637145.1 uncultured Burkholderiales bacterium | reverse complement strand
GAGATGGCCGCCCGCGTGCCGGTGAAGAAGTCGTCCTTGCTGCGGGTGCCCATGAAGGGCATGTCCAGGTGGCAGTGGACGTCGATGCCGCCCGGCATGACCAGGTGACCGGTGGCATCGTAGACCTTGTCGGCGTTGCTCACCCCCAGGTTCTGGCCCACCGCCACGACCTTCTCGCCCTCGATGAGCACCTCGGCCTTGAACTGGTCGGACGCAGTGACGACTTCGCCGTTCTGGATCAGGATGCGCATCGGGAAGGTCCTCCTTGGAAAGCTGCTGTGCCAGGGCTTTCCTGACCTTGCGGGCGGGCTCCTGCCCGGGGCTCAGGGATGTGGCTCGCGAGTTGTCTGTCGTCGCTGAATTGGCAAGCGCACTCCGCCCACGGTGAGCCGATCACCCTGCTGGGCCACGTTCCCGCCCACGCCGGGAGTGAGGAAACCGAATCGCTCGCGGGCCTGAGTCAGATAATCGGCGCCGTTTTGCTTGCACTCGATCAGCAGCCGGCCCCGATCGCTCAGGCTCTCATCTTTGAGGGCGTGGGCCAGAAGCTGGCAGGCGTCGCGCAGCGCCTCCTCGGTCTTGAGGTGGGGGGCGAGCTCGACCAGCGCTTCCCGAAGCTCGAGAATGGGTGGTTGCTGGCCCCGGGCGGCGATGGCCTCCAGAGCCTGGATGCCGGCATCGAAGACGACCTCGGGCGGCAGCTGGGGATAGTGCTCAAACGACAGCCAGGTGAAGACCGGGAACCGCCTGGACAGTCCCAGCGCGGCCGTGCGGGGCTCGAAGGCCTGCATCAGCTCGTCCATGGTGTCGGCCCGGCGGGTGATCTTCTCCAGATCGCCCAGGTCGGCCGGGTGGACCGGAAAGTAGGCCTTGTCAGGACGGTGCAGCCAGAGCGACTCGGTGGCAGGCTCGGCCTCCAGCCCCAGGTAGGTCCAGACCGCTCCCTGCGCGTCCGTGAGCCCGTGGGACGCGAATGGATAGCGGTCGAACTGAAAGCCTGCCCGGTCGATGGCCTGCAGTTGGCCAGCCAGCTCGGGCTGCTTCAAGCCGCGATCCTGGCCGGTTCCGAGGAAGTAGTCCAGCACGAGGATCTTGTCCAGCTCCTGCACCGGGAAGCCGTTCCAGACATCCGGGGGCACCAGCTCGGTGGGATTGGTCTCCAGGCCAAGGATCGAGCGATAGGCGGCCATGGGACGGCTGCCCGAATAGACCAGCGTCGAGTCTTCGTGCGAGAAACACCACTCGGCCTTGTCGGAATCGACCCGGAACCCGTGTTCCTGGGTCAGATCGCGCAGCAGGGCCGCCAGCTCGGGCTGCGGCCCGCCGGCCCGGGCTCCCGCGCCGAACATCGTATCCAGAAGCTGCAGGTCCTGGCAGTTGCTCAGCGGATAGAGCCCCCAGGTGGCGGGATCGCGCACGTAGAGGGGCTCCTGGAAGGTTGCCCCTCCGGCCAGCACGCGAGCGGTGGCCTCCTCGGGGGTCAGGTCGCCCTGCAGGCGGCTGCGGTCCGGGGGGCCGGCTCGCAGGGTGTGCATACGGGCCCCGGTCGCTTCCATGCGCTGGAAGAAGTCGAGCAGCCCGTCGCGGGCGGCCTGGCTCAGAAGGGCGCCGACCGGCCCGGGCAGGCTGGAGGTGGCGGCCAGCAGGCCGGCTTGCTCCATCTCCGGCCAGGGCAGCGGGGGAGGCGCCTGGGAGGGTTGGAACGAGTCCAGGGCTTCGGGGGCGGGCGTGACAGCGGCCGAGGTTGGGCGCGCAAAGAGAGCGACCTGGGGGCGAATTGCCTGGATCATGCCTGGTTATGGTGTCCTTTGAGGCTGAAAAGTTCATGAACGGCCTTCGGAACTTTTCTGTGTGCTGGCCTGTCTGAGGAAGTATGGAGTCGCCCGACGAAACGTCATCACCGGCGTGCTGCTGTGGCCAGGACCGCATTAACCTGCCGCTCGAGGTGATCGAGAGCCGGCTGGTGGAGCTTCAGCGCCTGAGGCAGGCATCGCGGGAGCCCTTGACATCCGGTTAACATTTCGATAACATAACTCACCCGGGGCAAATCTCACCAGAGACTTCTTCCGGGACGGGGTCATCCTTCGAAAGTCGAGGTGACCCGGATGCCGCATCTCTTCTCCCCCCAGGACCATCAACGAGCCGTCGTGGCCATGCGCCGCGGCTGCGATCGGCGCGCGGGCCGTCAGGGACTCTTCATTCTGACCCTGGCGGCTTTCTGGTATCTCGGCCCCGGCCTTTACTACGGTCTCGTCTGGGCTCTGGAAGGCTCGGGCGGGGGTTTTGTCATGTTTGGTATCTGCCTGAGCATGCTGGCCTTCTCCCTGGTTCACGAGCGAAAGGGAGCGCTTGCTTCGACCGCGATGTTGCGCCAGTGTCGGATTCTCGAGCTCTCGGGACCGGTGATTGCCCGAGAGCACCACCAGGAGCAAGATTGGAACGAGCACGCGGGGAGCTTTACCCGGGACTACTACTCCCTGACCATTCGACCGGCAGCCTACCAGCTGCGGCGCGAAGATGCCGTCTTGTGGGTGAGGCAGGGCGACTGGCAGGAGACAAGGCAGGGCGAACTGGTCCATGCGCTCGTGGTGAGCTACTCAGCCGAGGACGATGACCTCGAACCGATCAGGATCCACTGGCCGGAGCGCCCGGCCCCCTTCTCTCTCTGGTCGCGGCTGCGGGGATGGTGGTCGGCGCTGACCTGTGCACAGCTCACATAAAACATGTCTTGCTTACGATCCGTGAGCGGTTTGAGGTGCTGAGTTCCGCCGGTCACTTCACGGTGAAAGGTTACGCATAAACCCTCCAGGCGTCGCAAAGCAGAGCGGAGCCATGTGAGCAGCGGGGATGTCCGGCTTCGGCCGGGAGGCTGCGCGGTCCCGGCTGAGACCGGAAATGTTGACCGTACTCCGCATTTCTTGCTAAAATCGCGGAGTATGGTCTTCGTTCGTCTGTGCGCTCCGCTTCGGTCGAGCAGCTTCTTTCTTTTTGGGGCACGGGCCACCGGCAAATCGACCTTCTTGAGAACTTATCTTGAAGGCGCTCAGGTGCTGTGGATCGACCTGCTCGATCCCGAGCTCGAAGAGAGATTCCTGCGGCAACCACGGCTCTTCTATGACCAGGTCAAGGGAAGCTCGGACATCGATTGGGTTGTCGTGGACGAAGTTCAGAAATGCCCTTCCCTGCTCAACTATGTGCACAAGCTCATCGAGGAAGCTGGGCTCAAGTTTGCCCTGACCGGCTCCAGCGCCAGAAAGCTGCGTAGAGGGGCGGCCAACCTTCTGGCCGGCAGGGCACTGCTCAACGAGATGTATCCACTGACCGCCCTCGAGCTCGGCGACAGCTTCCAGTTGATGGACGTCTTGCATTGGGGCTCTTTGCCCGGCCTGTTCAGCTTTGGGACCGACGAAGAGCGGAAGGCCTATCTAAGCGCCTATGCGCACACCTACTTGAAGGAGGAGATCTTCGCCGAGCAGCTCGTCCGCCAGATGATTCCCTTTCGACGTTTTCTGGAGGTGAGCGCGCAATGCCACGGCACGCAGTTGAGTTATCGCAAGCTGGGCCGTGAGCTCGAACTGGATGGCAAGACGGTGCAGAGTTACTTCGAGATCCTGGAAGACACACTGGTGGGCTTTCTGCTCTATCCTCACCACAGCTCTCTGCGTAAGAGCTTGAGCCGCCCGCCCAAGTTTTACTTTTTCGACCTGGGCGTGCAACGAGCCCTGGCGAGGACGCTCGACAGCCGTCTGGCCAGGCGCACATCAGCCTTCGGCGAAGCGTTCGAATCCTTTGTCATCCTGGAGCTCAGACGACACAACTCTTACTCCAGGAAAGATTACGCCATGGAGTATTTCTCGGACGGCAAGAAGGAGATCGACCTCATCTTGTCTTCGGGAAGGGAGCGTATTGCGGTTGAGATCAAATCCACGGAGCAACTGCGCGATCCCGAGATTGCCGCTTTTGGCAAGTTGGCCGACTCGATCGAAGCCAGTCGCAAGCTCCTGATCAGCCAGGACAGAATCGAGCGCAGCCACCTGGGAGTGGAGTGCCTGACCTGGCCCAGCGCCATTGAATTGCTTTTCGGCCACAGGAGCTGATCGCCGCCACGGCGCAGGGGGCGTTTCCTCCAGCGCCCCCCAGCTTTCCTGTGCCTGTCCGCCCGTTCCGATCCCTCGATTCAGGGGAGCATCGCCAGGGCCGACCTGCCTGGCCCTTCAGTGAAGGACTTTCAACAGGACCCCTCGCGCAGATTCCAGAAACTTTGTGCGCCTTCTGGCTGGGTCAGATCGATTGATCTGAGAAAGGCGAGAGGGAGCACGCCACCAGGCGAAGGGGCAACCGTCCGTCGGCCTGTTCCCCGGGTGGAAACCACCGAGCTGATACACTGAATGTGAGTTTGCTCACAGACAGACAGGGAGGTGTGAGACGTGGAGCTTCTCCAGACGGTCACGACCTATCCGACGGTGATCTTCTCGGGCCTGCTGGCGCTGCTGCTCGTCTACTGGACGGTGGTGCTGCTGGGCGGCCTGTTCGGGGCCACCGACCTGGACCACAACGGCATCCCGGACTTCCTCGAGGCAGACCTGCATCTGGACAGGCTGTTGGAGGACCTGGGCCTGGCCGCTCTGCCGCTGGCGCCGGTCCTCACGCTGGTGGCCCTGCTCGGCTGGGTGGCGAGCTGTCTGGTGTCGCTTTCGGTGGGGCCGCTTTCGGTGGGCTGGGGCGCCCTGGTCTCGCTGGGCGTGTTGCTGGGGGTGCTCTGGCCGGCCGCCTGGCTGGCCCGGCGGATGGTGCCCCGGCGCGAGGCTCCGGCGGCAACCCGGAGGCGCTCGCTGGTGGGCAAGGTGGGTCGGGTGCGCTCGGGCGTCCTCACCAGCCTGGTGGGCGCGGTCGAGCTTCGCGACGGAGCGAAGATCCTGGTTGAGGCGCGGCTCGGCGAGCAGTATGCCGAGCAAGAGCTATCCTCGGGCAGCGACGTGTTGCTGTTTGACTATGACGAGGGGCGGGGGGTATTCCTGGCCGCCCCGGTGAAGTCGCGGCGTAAGAGTTGAGGCTTCGCATAGGCGCGAAGCGGTCCATGATTGTCGAGACGGTAAGGGAGGCTCAGGGACGTGGAACTGATCACCATGCTCATCATCGGGGGCGGCCTGGTGGGCTCGCTGCTCTTTCTCTGGCTGGTGTGGACGCTGGCTGAGGCCCGCTTCTACATTCGGGTGGAGCAGGGCAAGGCGCTGATCGTTAACCGCAAGGGCCAGAAGGATCCGCAGGTGGTCTTCACGGGCGCGCGCGTGATGCCGCTGTTCGATAAGGCCGAGATGATGGACATCTCGGTCAAGACCATCGACATCGACCGCCGTGGCAAGGAGGGCCTGATCTGTAAGGACAACATCCGGGCCGACATCCGCGTGATGTTCTTCGTGCGCGTCAACAAGACCGTGGAGGATGTGCTCGAGGTGGCCCAGTCGCTCGGTTGCGCCCGCGCCTCCGACCCGCGCACCCTCGAGGACCTGTTCGAAGCCAAGTTCTCCGAAGCCCTCAAGACGGCCGGCAAGAGCCACGACTTCGCCGAGCTCTATACCCGCCGCACCGAGTTTCGCGACATGGTGCGAGGGGTCATCGGTGAGGATCTGAACGGCTACGTGCTCGAGGACGTGGCCATCGACTACCTCGAGCAGACCCCCCTGACGGCGCTCGACGAGACCAACATCATGGATGCCGAGGGCATCCGCAAGATTACCGAGATCACCCACGAGCAGCGCGTACAGACCAACTACCTGCTCAACGAGGAGAAAAAGCGCATCAAGACCCAGGACGTCGAGGCCAACGCCATCATCATGGAGCAGGATCGCCTGCAGGCCGACGCCCAGACCCGCCAGACCCTGGAAGTCGAGTCGGCTCGTGCCCGGGGTGAGGCAGAGATCGCCAAAATTCAGGCCGAAGAGCGCAAGAAGGCTGAGGCCGCCCGCATCGAGTCTGAGCGCGAGATTCAGGTCATGGAGGAGAACAAGCATCGAGAGATCGAGGTGGCTAACGCCAACCGGCAGAGGGTGGTCAACCTTGAGAAGCAGATCGCTCAGAAGGAGATTAACCTTAAGGCCATCGAGCAAGAGCGCGAAGTCGAGCTCATGCGCATCGCCAAGGAAAAGGCCCTGGAGGAGGAGCGCAAGGAGATTCAGGAGGTCATCCGCCAGCGCATCGCGGTAGAGAAGAACGTGGTCGAGGAAGAAGAGCGCATCAAGACCCTGCGCGTGCAGGAGGAATCCAAGCGCGGCAAGGACTCGGTCGTGATCGCGGCTGAGGCGAAGGCCGAGGAGCAGGCCACCCAGCAGATCAAGCAGGCTGAGGCAGCCGAGGCCGTGGCTCGGCTTACGGCCAAGCAGCGTCTCACCCTGGCTGAGGCCGAGCTGGCCGCGGCCGACAAGGAGGCCCAGGCCAAGGTTCGCATGTCGGAAGGCATTCAGGCTGAGAGAGCGGCCGAGGGCCTGGCCAGGGCCAAGGTGCAGGAAGCCGAGACCCTGGCCTTCGAGAAGCAAGGAATGGCCGAGGTGCGCGTCAAGGAAGCCCAGGCTCCGGCCAACGAGAAGCTGGGAATGGTGGAGGCCTCCATCAAGAAAGCCCAGGCCGAAGCCGAAGCCGAGTCGCGCCACAAAGTGGGCATGGCCGAAGCCTCGGTGGCCGCGGCCCGGGCCGAGGCCGACGCCCAGGCCATCCAGAAGAAGTTGCTGGCCGAGGCGGCCGGTTTGTCCGAGAAGGCCAAGGCCATGAAGGCCTTAGACGACGTCTCGCGGCGGCACGAAGAGTATCGCCTCGAGCTCGAGAACCAGCGCATCATCGCCCTGGAGTCGCTCAAGACCCAGAAAGAGCTGGCCGAGGCTCAGGCCAGGGTGATGGCCGAAGTCTTCAAATCTGCCAAGATCGACATCGTGGGCGGCGACGGAGCGATGCTTGACCGCATCTTCGGGGCCATCTCGATGAGTAAGTCCATGGACCGCTTCATGCAGCACTCGGACGCCGCCAAGGCGATGCTGGGCGACTACATGAACGGCGAGCGCAGCCTGGCCAAAGACCTCAAGGACATCCTCTCCAACCCTTCGATGAGCTCGGAGGACCTCAAGAACCTGAGCGTCTCCTCGCTGCTGGCTTCGCTCATCAAGAAGAGCGGGGGCACCGACCAGGCCAAGCTCATGGAGCTGGCCCGCAGCCTGGGCA
>CAZWUN010000282.1:6068-7251 GCA_964637145.1 uncultured Burkholderiales bacterium | reverse complement strand
ACCCGCTCGGGGTCGAGCTCGGCCGGGCGGCGCGGGTCGAAGTCGGGCAGCACGCTGGTGATGCCGCTGGCCAGATTGTTGAGCACGAAGATGGGCAGAGTGGGCAGATCCACATCCACGTCGCGCAGCTTCATGTGGGCCGTCAGGGCCCGGTGCTGGGCCCAGAGAAAGCCGTGCGTGCGCAGAGCCGCCTTGGGTCGGCCGGTGGTTCCGGTCGTGAAGGTGACCAGCGCGGGCGCTTCCACACCCACCTGCGCCACGGGCCGGCTGGGGCCGGATTGCTCCCACTTGCCGAAGGGGCCGCCCACCATCAGCTGCACCGGGCAACCGCGCAGTCGGGGGCTGAAGAAACGCAACAGGTGGGCCTTGGGGATGCCCAGGAAAGCATCCGGCATGGCCATCTCCAGGGCCGCCTCCAGGCGGGCTTTGTCGGCCCAGGCGTCCACGAAGACGGCTGTGCAGCCAAGGTGGCAGGTGGCCAGCAGGGCTGCGTAGAGGTCGATCGACATGGGTACGAAGATCAGCACCCGCTGTCCCGGTCGCACCCCCTTCTTCTCCAGGCTGCCGGCCATGCGGGCCACCCGCTCGGCCAGCTCGCCGAAGGTGATGCGGCGGCTCTTGCGCTCCACCAGGGCGGGCCAGTCCCCCTGCTCGCGGGCCCGGTCTTGCAGGCGCGCGGCAATGTTGGGGTTGAGCCCCTCCAGGCTGGAGCTACCGGGGGGGGCGAACTCGCGCCCCTCGACCCTCACGCGGCCTCCCGGGCGTAGAGGGCGTAGCGTCGCCAGAGCGCGGCCCCCCCCGCGGAGGCTCGCAGAGAGACGTGCTGGGACGGGTTCTGGCTGTGCATGAGAGCGTGGATCACCTGTTTGAAACCGAGCTGACTGGCGATCTGGTGGATGCGGGCCGTGAGCACCGTTCCCAGCCCCAGCCCGCGCCGGTCGGGAGCGGTGGCCAGAGTCTTGAGCACCAGCCGCCCCGGCACGCGGTCGGGATAGCTGAGCACGAAGCCAACCGGACGCGTCCCCTCCTCGGCGATCAGCACCAGCTCGCTTTTCAGCAAGGCGACCAGAGGGCGATAGAGAGCCCTGAATTCGGTCAGGCTGATGGGCGTGAAGTAGGCGTTGTGAGCGAAGGCCTCCAGCGAGAGACGGTGGAGGCTCTCGAGCTCGGCCTCGAAGTCGCG
>CAZWUN010000282.1:0-6058 GCA_964637145.1 uncultured Burkholderiales bacterium | reverse complement strand
CCTCGTTGAAGTGCGATCCACCGGTCATCTGACGCAGGGGGCGGATCTCGATGCGCCCGGCCAGCCGCCGCTCGAGCCGCTCGAGCTCGGGATAGACGTGATCGAGCTTTGAGGTCAGGGTGCTGGTGTAGTGCTGGTCGGGGCCGAAGCCGGCGGCCTCGAACCAGGCGGGATATTCGGGCGGGTTGGTGGGTTCGCCCAGAAAGCTGTCCGGGGGGCCGTCGAGCGCGAGCCGGTAGCGCTCCCAGGTCGTGCCGTCCATGGGGGCCAACACCTTGCGAGCCCCCTGCTGGAGAAGGAAGCTGGTGGCCTGCTCGAGCACCGCCACGGCCGCTTCCCGGTCGCGGGCCCCGAAGTGACCGACCCTTGCTAACCCCGGGAGGGGGAGCATGGCCGCGGTGGCACCAGCCCGCTCGGGGAGAAGCCAGCACTCGGTCCGGCTGCCTGGCTCGCGCAGAGCCAACTCCCCCCAGCGCGCCGTGAAGGGTTCCTCCCCGTACAAAAACCGCGTCACCTGCACGGCGGATGCTTCGCCTGCGGGGTGAGGCTTCCTATAAAACGGTTGTTCGAGGATTTGGAGGTTGGCAGACAGGCTTGGGGGCGTGAGCAGGTAGGTACCAATCCCGCGAGTGGACGACGACAGCCAAATCTTGCCCCCGCGCGGGGCCGCGGTTCGGAGCGTTCCCTGCATCCTTGAGCCCAGTTCAGCGAATGCGTTACAAGCGGCGCGTGAGGCTCAGGGTGACGCGGAAGACCTCGAAGGTGGAGCGCGCCTGCTCGTTCAGCGGCTGCTCGAAGCCCAGGTTGAGAGTGGTCTGGTCGTCGAGCTTGCGGCCCACGGACCACTGCGCGGCGACGGCCCAGGCGCGTTCGGGGAGGAGGTAGCGCACGCGGCCACCCACCGAGCCGACGAGCTGAGCCGGGAGCAGGACCCCCAGGGTGGTATCCGTTTCGAGGTAGTCGTCATTCTCGGTCAGGTCGTTGTTGTAGTGGAAACGCGTCGTCCAGCTCACGTTCTTGTCGGGTTTCCAGCGGAAACCGTAAGCGGACTGCAAGGTCCAGTCGCCGCCGACTTCGGGGTCGCCGTTGGTGGGAAATACCGTGGCGGCCTTGATCGTGCTGGGCTATGCGCAGGGCGAGTTGAAGGAGCACATTCAAGGCGCTCTGAACGTCGGCTGCACTCGGGAAGAGATCCTGGAGATCATCCTGCAAATGGCCGTGTACGCCGGGTTTCCCGCAGCTCTGGAAGCGATCAAGACTGCGGCCTCTGCGTTCGGCGAGAACTAAGGCGCCGCGGGAGCTCAGCTGACCAGGCCGAGTGGGCTGCAGAGACCGAAAAAGAGGGGCTTCAGGGCCTGCGGATCTTGAGGGTGGGGGGCGAGTCGACTGAAGTGAGACTCGTTCAGGGTTGCCAGCTCATCAGCCCGGGCGACGACCGCCGCACGGACGATCAGGGCGTCGTAGACCGTTCCGCCTGAGATACGCACGGCGTCCAGCGTTTTGTCGACGAGAGCGGCTCGGAGGACTCCCGGATTGGCTTTAGGCGAGGCGATGAAGATTCCTTGAGACTCCTCGAGCTCCACTTCCAGGGGCTGGCTCCAGAATGATGGCTCCTCCGCGCAAGGAGATCTCCAGCTTGCTTCCTGCTCGCAGGTGGGCCTCCTCGCGCAGGGCCTTGGGGATGACGATCCGTCCGGCAGAATCGATGGTAATTTGCATGCCAAAAAATACCATGCCAGCATTTCTCCGTCCAACGGAAGCTCTGTGCGATGAAACTTGTAGCATCGGGGAAACAACCTCGGGGGCCCTCTGCGGTAATCTGGCCGCGTGAGCCTCCTTGCGGTGCAGGCCGCCCATACGCGCTGGATGCTGCCCGGATTGACCCGGCCGGCGGCTGCATCGGGCTCTCCCGCGCCCGCCGATACCTTCGCGCCTGGCTCGGTCTCGATGCGCGAGGCGGGCGGGGTGCTCTTTGGCGAAGAGAAGATCGACCGCCACAAGCTCTGGTCCTACCCGACCAAAGCGGCCCTGTTCTCCAGTCCCCTGCTGGGCAAGGATGGCGTGCTCTACGTGGGCAGCCACGATCAGAAGATCTACGCCATCGACGCCCGCACCTCCAAGCTCAAGTGGGCCTGTCCGGTGGAGCGCGAGATCTGGGGCTCGCCCCGGCTCAGTCCGGATGGCAGGATGCTCTACCTGGCTTCGCTGGACGGCATCCTGCACGCGGTGGACACCCGGGATGGGCAGGAGCGCTGGAGCCGCAACGTGGGCTGGCGCGTGGAGAGCACTCCCGCCGTGAAGAGCGACGGCACCGTGTTCGTGGGCTCGGCTTTTGGCACGATCCAGGCCCTGGATGGCAAGACCGGCGCCGAGCGCTGGAAGTTCACCATCGATGACACCGACCGCTCGGCCGACGCCTCCCCCACCCTCTCGGCCGACGAGAAGACCCTGTTCATCGGCTCGGGAGTGGGCCTGGAGGGGGCCCGCCTCTACGCTCTGGATACCGAGAACGGCAAAGAGCGCTGGCACTTCGACACGAAGGGGAGCGTACACGGGGCCCCGGTGCTGGCTCCCGACGGAGTCACCCTGTATGTGCCCTGTGAGGATGGCAAGCTGTACGCGATCGACAGCCGCAACGGCCAGGAGCTGTGGCACTTCAAGACCGAGCGAGGCATCCGCAGCGCGCCCACGCTGGGAGCCGACGGCACCATCTACCTGGGCAGCGCCGATGGCAAGCTCTATGCCATCGACCCGGAGACTCGCCAGGAAAAGTGGAGCTTCGAGACGGGTGGATCCATCTTCGGCTCGCCCGCCGTGGGACCCAACGGGTCGATCTACGTGGGCAGCCACGACCACCACGTCTACGCTATCGACGAGAAGGGCGAGCTGCGCTGGAGCTTCGAATCGGGCAAGTACGTCAACGGCTCGCCCACGGTGGGACCGGACGGCACCGTCTACGTGGGCAGCTACGACGGGCGGCTCTATGCCCTGGTGGACGACGCCGACCGAAAGCGCGTGGAAGAGATGCGCAAGCAACGCGAAGACGACCAGCAGATGGTGCTGCGTGAGGAAGACCAGTACCTGATCGTGGGCTCGGTCAAAGTCAAGAAGCGGCGATGAAGAAGGTGGTCCTGACGGGTGTCTCGCGCGGCCTGGGCCGGGCGATGGCCCGCAAGATCGCCGCCCTGGGCCACCTGGTGCTGGGTTGCTCGCGCACCGAGTGCCACCTGCTCAAGTCGCCCCACGAGATGGCCGTGCTCGACGTGGCCGACGGGCCGGCCGTGCAGCGCTGGGCGGCCAACCTGGTGGCTCGCCACGGAGCTCCCGACCTGGTGCTCAACAATGCCGCCCTGATCAACCGCAACGCGCCCCTGTGGGAGGTGCCCCATCACGAGTTCGCGGCCGTGGTGGACGTGAACATCAAGGGCGTCTACTTCGTTGCTCACGCCTTCTTGCCGTCCATGATCGAGGTGGGCCAGGGAGTGTTCGTCAACTTCTCCAGCGGCTGGGGTCGTAGCGCCTCGCCCGAAGTGGCGCCTTACTGCGCCACCAAGTGGGCCATCGAAGGGCTCACCAGGGCCCTGGCCCACGAGCTACCCCCGGGGTTGGCCGCCGTCAGCCTCAACCCGGGCATCATCAACACCGAGATGCTCCAGAGTTGCTTCGGGGAGAGCGCCCACGGCTATGCCACTCCCGATCAGTGGGCCGAGAAGGCCGTTCCTTTCTTGCTGGAGCTGGGGCCCAAAGACAACGGCAAGGCGCTCACCGCCCCGGGCTAGCCTTGCGTGGCCAGAAAGCGCGCACGCCCAGGTAGGCGCCGACCATGATCAGCAGGCTGCCGACCATGTAGACCTCCGTCCAGAAGGGGGTCACGGGCAGGCTGATCAGCTCGAAATAGGGGGCGCGGTCGGGCATCAGGCAGCCCATGATCGAGAGCAAGCAGGTCACGTACCAGCCGATCTCGGCAAACTGCCCTCGAAATCTCTGCGGGAGCAGCCGGATGGGCAGGCCCAATGCCAGGGCCCCACCCACCAGAGCGGCCAGCAGGCCGAGACCCACCGCCACCTCGCTCCGACTCTGGCGCACCAGGTACCCGACCAGCATCATCGCCGTCCATCCCCAGGTCAGCGAGAGCAGGCCCGCACCCATGGCCAGCAGCTGTATCAGAAGGCCGCTTTCAGAACTTTTTGAGGGCTCGGGGGTACCTTCCACCGAAATGTCTCGGGAGGGTTCCATGCAGGTCCTCGCTTCCCCATCCATCAGCAATCTCTCTCTCAGTTCGCCCTCACGGGCCCAGTCCACTCTTCCCGAAGGCGACGAAGTGCGCCTGGGCGAGCGCCCCGAGGCCGGTCCCAGGCCCCCCTGGATCAAGAGCAAGGCCGAGACCACCGGCGAGCAAGCTCGTCCCCTGTCCGGGTGGGCGCGAGGGATCTCGCTGGTGCTGGTAGGGGCCATCGGGGCAGGAGCCCTGGCGGGTTGCTCCCGGCCACCCGAGCCTCCCCCCATCAGCGAGACCCAGACCCAGGCCCAGCAGGCGCTGGACAAAGCCTTCGACGAGGCCGATCAGCTGCTGCAGAAGAGCAAGGACGACGACGCCAAGGAGCAGGCGACTCGCCGGGTGATGAGCGCGGTGGGCGAGTATGCCCGAAAGACCGGCCGCAGCGCCCAGCAGGTGGCCAGCGACCTGCGCGGCTATATGGTCGAGCATCCCGTGCTGACCTTGAGCGTTGCCTACGCGGTGGGCGTGGGAGCGGGCATCGGGCTGGAGAAGCTGGGCCTGAGCGACTCGGTGTCCACCAGCGTCGAGTCCATCAAGCAGGCCATCAAGGACCACCCCATTCTGACCGGCGTGGTGGTGGTCGCCGCGGCCGCCGCCGTGGGCTACGTGATCTACGAGGCGGTGCAGACCGAGGCCACTCCGGTGCCGCCGCCCCCGTCCACGCCCGAGGCCGAGAAGCTGCGCAGCGAGTTCGAGGCGCTCGAGCAGCAGGCCGCCCAGAGCACCGGCAATACCCGCGAGGACGCGGCCCGGATCGACCGCAGCCTGAAGGAGAAGATCGCCGACTACGCCCGCGCGACCGGGCGCAGCGTGGAGCAGGTCGGAGGCGAGATCCAGCAGTTCTACATCGACAATCCTGGCGTCTCAGCGGCCGTGGTGCTGGCTGCCGGGGTCGGTACGGGCGTGGTGCTGGAGCGGGCCGGCGTGCCGGCCACGGTGGCCCGAGCCGCCGCGGTGGCGCTGAACAGCTCCAAGGACGGACTGGCCGGCGTGGGCGAGGCCATCAAGGAGCACCCGGTGCTGGCCACCGCCATCGGGGTGGGCGTGGCCGTCGGGGCTGGCTACCTCATCCACCAGGCGGTGACGAACTGAGCTGCAGGGCGGCTGCCAGGGCCCCGGGCAACAGCGTGGCCAGAGCCTGACGGCGCACCATTGGATAGCCCTCGGGAAGCCCGTAGCGTTTTCGCATGATGTGGTAGATGAGGGGGCCGATCAACACCGGCAGGAGGCTGGTCCATTCCGCCCCGCCTGCTCCCCGATGGAGCCACAGGGAGAGCGGCAGTACCGCCAGTGCGCCCAGCACCGTCGCCTGGACCGGCCTTTCCGGCATCTCAAGGTAGATCAGGATCGCCAGCTGGGCGGCCACGGTGCCGGCGAAGGGGTAGAAGAGGGGATCTCCGGGCCATTTCAGGCCTGTGGTCAGGGCATTGTTGCCCAGCAGCATCAGGGTGGGCACCAGGCAGACGTAGAACACCGCCAGGATCTGATGGCGGTCGGGGAACCTCCTGCGCAGCAAGAGATAGGCCACCAGGGCGGTGGAAGGCGGAACAGCCCACAGCGGGCCGCCCAGGCTGAAGGAGCCGAACAGCACCAGGCTGGCCCCCACCGCTCCCGCCAGCGAGAAGGTGCGCAGCTTCCAGGCCAGGAGCAAGGTGACCGCCAGACAGCCGAGCAGGGCCGCCAGTTGCACGGTGAGATGGGCCACCGACTTGTCGGTCGTTTTGACCAGCATGAAGTAGCTGGCCAGGGGCACGATCAGGTTGTCGTTGCCCTCCAGGC
>CAZWUN010000281.1:0-7268 GCA_964637145.1 uncultured Burkholderiales bacterium | reverse complement strand
GTCCTCGTTCTGGTCCCGGGTTTCCTCCAGCAGCGCCTGCAGCTCAACCTCGGTGAGGGCCAGCTGGCGCGCCATGTCGCCCAGATAGCGAGCCTCCGACTCGGGTACCTCCTGGTCGCTCCAGGCCACCGCCAGCAAAAGCCGCATGGCGTTCATCCGGCGGCCTTTGTCGAGCAGCTCCAGTTTGGGCCGGCTCCCATCGCGGTAGCGGATCACGCGCTGCTCGAACTCCTGGTGGCTCAAGCCCACCCGGTCGAGGATCTGGCGCACCAGGCTGGTTTCGGCAGGCGACCAGCGGCCATCCGCCCAGGCGAGTTGGATGAGGGCGGTGACCAGTTGCTCGCGCTCGTCCATCGGGAGCGTATCCTCGAAGTGCAGGGGGGCGTCCTTGCGCCCGAAGCCGTCGTTCTCGAGCTCGGTGCGAAGCACGTCTTCGTCGGCCGGAAGCCCGAGCGAGAGGAGACCCTGCTTGGTGAGCTCCAGCCCGCATTCGAACTCGGGCCAGAGAGCCATCCGCACGCCGTGCTCGCGAAGGTCGCGGCAATGCTCCTGCGACACGCCGCGAGCCAGCACCGGCAGGTCGGGGCGTGCCTGGTGCAAGATCTCGGCCACGCGGGTGCTGGCCAGGGGGTCGGGCATGGTGAGCACCGCCAGGCGGGCCCGGTAGGCGCCACACGCATCCAGAATGGTCTCCGAGCTGAGGTCTCCGAGCACCACCCGGTGGTTGAACTGGCGTGCCCGACTCAGCACCTCGGGTCGCGGGTCCACGGCGCAGAAGTCGATGCCAGCGGCCGCCAGGGCGCGCGCCAGAACAAAGCCCACCCGGCCATAGCCTCCGATGAGGACGTGGGCAGACTGGGGTGGTCCGGAGGGGACCGGCTCGTCCTCGGGCTGGTTCGTAACGTGCTTCTTCCACCAGGCATGGACCCGGCCGGCCTGGTAGGAGGTGGCGGGGGTCAGCACCATGCTGAAGACCGCCGTCACCATCACCAGGTTGTAGAGGCTGCTGGAAACGGCCCCCGCCTTCACCCCGACCTGGGCCAGCACGAAGGAGAACTCGCCGATCTGCCAGAGGGTGAGCCCCACCGCCCAGGGCACCACCCGTCGAAAGCCAAAGAGCCGCATCACGCTCGCAAAGACAAGACACTTGATCAGGAACGTCCCCACCAGGAGGCCCAGCATCAGGGGCAGGTTCTCGCTGACGACTCGGGGCTCGATCAACAGGCCTACGGACACGAAGAACAGCATGCCGAACAGGTCCCGCAGCGGCCCGAGCTCGCTCAAAACGTGGTGGCTGTAGTCCGACTCGGCCAGCACCAGCCCGGCCAGGAAGGCTCCGAAGGCGAAGGAAAGGCCGGCCAGGTAGCTGAGGAAACCGACGCCCAGGCCCACGGTGACCACCAGCAGGGTGAACAACTCGCGAGGCGCGTGGCTGGCAACGAACCCGAAAAGGCGCGGGAGCAGCTTGCCTCCCACGAACCAGACGACCAGCACCATGGCCGTGCCGGTGATCGCCAGGCGAACCACGCTGGCGACTCCAGCGCTGAGGTTGGCCACCTCGGGCAAGAGCAGCATCATGGGGATGATGGCCAGGTCCTGTACCACCAGCATGGCCAGCATGACGCGACCGGAGAGCGCTTCACGGAATCCCTGCGCGTCCAAAACCTTGAGCGCCACCATGGTGCTCGAAAGAGACAGGGCCGCGCCGAACCAGAGACCCTCCAACCAGCCGTAGCCAAACAGGTGGAGCATCAGCATGCCCCCCAGCAGGCAGGCGAACATCTGCAGGAACGTTCCCAGCAGAGCAACCCGTTTGAGCTCGGACAGCCTCGAGAGTGAGAACTCCAGGCCGATTCCGAACATCAGTAGGGCCACGCCCATCTCGGCCAGGTGCTCGATGTCCTTGATTTCCAGCACCTTGGGTCCGGGAGTGTGCGGGCTTACAAACAGGCCGGCCAGGATGTATCCCAGCACCAGCGGCATCCTCGCCGCCCGGGCGATGAGGCCGCCGAGCATGGCAGCTACGAAGATCAAGCACAGGTCATCAACCAGGCCCATGGAATGGCACCTCCTTCGAAAGACTGAACGCCAGGCTCAGTCGAGGGGAGGCCCGCGTCGGGCGATGGGAAAGGCAGGGTTGGCGACAGGAAATCCGCGCTCGGACGGGTCGGACGGGTCGAGCGCGTCGGGCCGGGAGAGCGGGTAAGGACGTTCTCTGGTTGGCAACACGGCCAGAGGCCCCACCGGGAGCGGGGCCGGATGGGCTACCTCCAGAGTTCCATGAGCCGCGCTCTGCACGCCCCAATGCTCCTGCGCCTGAGCGGGCTGCGCCCCGAGGAGGCACAGCAGTCCGACGAGTAGCAGCAGGATGCGGGGCATGGTCTTCCTATTAGCAACCAGGTGGCCCGTGGTCCTGCAACGGGTGCTCGCTGCGCTCAGCGTTTCTTGCTCTCTTCGATCCCGGGGCGTTTCGCTGAAAAGAGCTAAACGGCACCAATCGGGATAAAGGTCCCCGTTCAAGCAGGGTGCGTTCGGTAAAGGCCGAAGCCGGGGCTCCTTCATACTCAGGCCCAGCCAGGACGGTGCCCCTGTCAAGTCAAACCGCAACCCCGGTCAGTCGCCGGTGGCCTTATGCCACTCTGCTCGTCTTGCTGCTCTTCATGACGATCGGCAGGTCCTTTCTTCCTTATGGGGCCAGTTACGACGAGGGGATGCGCAGGGGCTCGATCATCCTGACCCTGCTGACCTGCGCCTGGGTGCTCGGCAAAGACCGTCGCCGCCTGCTCATCGCCGTCTGCCTGGCCCTGGGCCCGATCGGCGCTCAGTTCCTGCCCGGCGACTGGAGTCGATTGCAGCTTCTCCTCAACGGAGCCTTTTATCTCTACTCCACGATTCTCATTCTCAAGAACGTCTTCTCGGAATCGGACATCAACGCCGACAAGATGTTCGGCTCGGTGTGCGCCTACATGCTGCTGGCCCTGATCTTTGCCCTCGCCTACACGTTCCTGGAATTGAGCCGGCCGGGCTCGTTTCGAATGGAACCGCACTCCTCCCAGGTGAACGTGATCTTCGACGAGTTGCTCTACTTCAGCCTGATCACCATGACCACCCTGGGCTATGGAGATATCGTTCCCCTCACCCGGGAAGCACGCGCTTTGACCACTGGCGAGGCCATCTTCGGCCAGTTTTACATCGCGGTGCTGGTGGGCCGGTTGCTGTCGCTGTACATGGAGTTTCATCGCAATGCCCAGGCCCCATCCGATCCCCCCCTGGAAGGAAAGTGACCGTGCGCCATCTCCTCGTCCTGTTCGCCGTCCTGGTCTGCGTGGCCGCCGCCCAGAACCTGAACGACCCCAGGGTCTACCCCGAATGGCCCACCACCCCGCCTCCTGCGACCACGCCCGGGCCGACCGCGCCCGACCCGGCCCGAGTCGACGGTTTGAAGAAGAGCTTCCCGTCCTATCAGGGCTGGAGCGTCGTGGTCTTTCCCTTCGGCCGGCTCAAGGCCGCTCGGGGCTATCCTCGGATGCTGCTCGCGCTCGGGCCGTCCGGATTCACTCAGGTCGACCCGGTCAACCACCCCGAACAGGTGGATACCGGGCAAGCCTACATCACCTACTTCGACCAGGCCGGAAATGTCTCGCTGGTGGGGCAGGCCCAGGCTGGAAAACGCATCACCGAGCTTCATCCCGGCTGGAACCTCCTCTCAGTGCCCTCCAGCACCCCGGTCGCGGTGGCGAACATCACCGTGACCGCCCCCGGTGGCCTCACCCGCATCCCGGCTGAGGCCGCCAGCGATTCCCTTCAGCCGGGCACAGCCTGGCTGTATGCCCTGGGCCTGGCCCGCGGGGCGGAAGGTCGGGTCAACATCGACCTGCGCCAACCACGCAGCCCCCTGGTCAAGCCAGGCACCGCCGCCCTGCTGTACAGCTGGGGAGAGCTGGAGCTCAACTGGAACCTGGTCCCTCCCGCAACTCCTCCCAAGATCGCCGGCCTTTCCGCGACGAAACTCGCTCCAGGGCAGGTCCTCCAGGTCAAGGGCAGCGGTTTTGGCCAGCCCGGACAGGGGACGCTCACTCTGGGAGGGTTGCCGGTTGCGCCCGAGCTGGTGACCGAATGGAAGCCTGAGCAGATTCGATTCAAGGTTCCGGAGGGGGCTCGCAGCGGCGATCTGATGGTCATGGTCGACCGCTATCCCAGCAATCGGATGGGCGTTCAGGTCACCCCCGGCGCCGGTCAGGCCGGCAGCACCCTGACCGGGCGCGTGGAAAGCTCTGACTCTCAGCCCCTCGGTGGGGCTCTGGTTCAGCTCGATAGCGGCTATCAGGCCACCACTTCGCCCGATGGCAGCTTCCTGGTCCAGGGCCTGCCTCCCGGCCCCCACGATGTCTTCGTCTCCAAAGTGGGCTACCGCTCGGGCAAGGGGAGCGTAAGGATGGCCCCGGGCGAGAGTCGGAACCTGCTGGTCTCTCTCTCGCCGGCCGGTGGCCAGGCGGTGCGAGCCGAGAAGAAGGCAAACTTCACTGTTCGAGGCTATCCTTACGACCTCGAGGGCGAGGGCGTGGATGGACGGCACTACTGGGTCTACAAGATGGAAGTGTGGGAGTATGGCACCAATGGGCGCAACTGGACCCGCACCTGGGACAGCGATGTGGGCAACTCCTACAACGAGATGACCTGTGATGGCGCGCTGGTGGGTCGCTACTACTGCATGCGGCTCTACTGGCGCAGCGGACGGCGCGACCGCACGGCCCTGTGGACTCCCCAGTTGGACAATCCGGATCAAGTCTTTTACTACTACCATCCCTGACTGAGGGGCGGGGGAGGAACCAACCCCTGACGAGCCGTAAAACCGGCCGTGGCACGTCGTCCCCTCCTGTCCGTGATTCTGGGCACGCTGGCCCTGTTCTGCCTGAGCTTTACTTTCTGCTGGATGCAGATGACCGGCCTCTCCGAGCGCCTGGTCAAAGAGCAGGAGACGGACCAGCTCAACATCCTGCGCGCCATTTTGGAGGAGAGTCGCTGGCGGGCCCTGGCCCAGGCCGAGTTCGTGGCCTCCATTCCGGAAGTCCAACGGGCGGTCAAGGACCGCGACCGTCAGGCTCTGGCCAGCCTGGTCGGCCCGATCATCGAGGCCCAGCGCCGCAAGTACGGTGTCTCGGCGGCCAGCTTCTTCACCCGCGACAACCTGGCCCTGCTGCGACTGGAAGCGCCCGAGAGCTACGGCGACTCGGTCTCCGGCTACGCGCGCCGGGTGGTCGAGACCAATCGCTCGGGCGAGCCCAGGGCCGGCCCGGGCATCGATCGGCAGGGGGCCGACATCTTCGGGGATGCCCCGGTTCTCTACCAGGGAAAATTGCAGGGCACGTTCGAGCTGGGGATCTCCTGCTCGGAGCTGGTCAACCGGCTGCACACCAGCTACGGCCTGGAGGCGGGCGTTCTGTTCGACCGCCAGCTTCTCGAGCAGGTCGCCACGCTGGAGCGCTGGGACAGCTCGGCCGAGAATCTGGCCGGCCCCTACCTGCGGGTATCGGCCACCGACTGGCCCCTGATCCGCGACCTTTTGTCCCAGTGGCACGGAGACTTCCTGCGCGAGCCCCAGACCTTCTCGGCCACCAGCCAGGGCCAGGAGTGCATCGTGACCGTGCTGCCCCTGGTGGACGGCGCCGGCGTGGCCATTGGCCAGCTGGTCGGGGTGAAGAAGCTTCCACCCTTCCGGGTCCAGACCCGAAACGCCGCCATTCTGGCCGGAGCTGCCTGCTTGCTGGCCTTTGTGCTCAACTGCCTCCTGCTTCAGGTGGTCTTCCGCGGGATGCTGCTCTGGCCCGCCCGGGTGGTGGCCGAGCGGCTGCAAAGCCTGGCCGAGGGCGCCGAGGCTCCTCCCGCCGGCGATCTTCGCCGTGACTCGCCGGCCCTGAATGAGCTCTACTCTGCCTATGAGGAAATTCGCGAGCGCTGGCCTCGACGGGAGAGGCTCGAGCCTTGAGAGCCTGGCTGCTGATGACCCTGATCTTCCTCACGGTGGGACCGGCCGGAGCAGAGAATCTGAGCGATTTCCCGTCCGATAGCCCGATTCCCATCCCGGTCTCGGTGGGAGTGCGCCTGATCAAGCTGGAAGAGATCCAGGAGGCAGAAGGAACCTTCTCGGCCACTCTGGATGTGCGGCTGGCCTGGACAGACCCGCGCCTGAAGTCGGCGCGTCAGGGCCAGTTTGGATCCAGGGCAGCCCGGGCCTCGCTGGAGACCATCTGGAATCCGGGCGTGCAACTGCAAAACCTCCGGGGTCAGGAGTCCGACAACCTGGTGGACGAGGCCCTCTGGATCTCCGAGCAGGGCGAGGTGGAATGGATCCGACGCCTTCGGGGAAGCTTCGAGGCGAGCTTCGATACCAGCAATTTCCCCTTCGATCGCCAGGACCTGTCCCTCATCTTCCTGGGAAACGAGTATGACCGCAACCAGATCGCCCTGGTATCCGATCAGGCTGCCCAGCGGTTCGCCCAGGGAAAGCTCCCCGAGATCCCCGGGTGGGAGATGCGGCGCGGGGCGGTGACCTCCTCGCTCGAGTCCCACTGGAACGGCAACACCCACTCTCGGATCGCCTATGAATTCAGCATTCGCCGCGACCCGTGGCGTTACGTGGCCCCCATCTTCACTCCCGTGCTGGCCACTCTACTCGTTCCGGTGCTGGCCGTGTGGCTCAACCGCTGGGGGGAGAACACCTTCCAGATCGAAGCCTACGAGTTCATGAGCCTGGCGGTGGGAGGGTTATTTGCCACCATCGCCCTGACTCTGGCGGTCTACTCCTCCTACCCCTTCCTGTCGAGCGGCCGGAACGTGGTGGGCCACCTGTTCACCCTGAACTACCTGCTGCTGGCGACCGCCGGCCTGGTGATCCTGGGTCTGTTCCGTTCCCAGCGCCAGGAGAAACCAGTGCTGAGCCCGGGTGTGGCCTACGAGCTCTATCAGGGCGTCTGCTGGGCCATTCCGGCCGCGGCCCTGATCGCAGCCGCGGCCATCTTTTTCACAGCGCTCCCCTGAGCAGCACGTAACGCTCTACACTTCAGTGGGAATGGTCGTCTTTGAACCTGCTGGCGATTGCCCGAAACTCCTCGGCGCAGGCCACAAAAGCATCCACCAGGTCAGGATCGAAATGCTTGCCGCGGCCCTCGACGATGATCTCGACGGCTTTCTCGTGCGGGAAGGCAGGCTTGTAACAGCGCTTTGAGATGAGAGCGTCGAGGATGTCGGCGATGGCCATGATGCGCCCC
>CAZWUN010000280.1:1023-7285 GCA_964637145.1 uncultured Burkholderiales bacterium | reverse complement strand
CCCTGGCCGTCACGGTGGTGCTTCTCACGGTGCCACTCTTGTTTGCAGCGCTGATCTTCGGCACGTCCTTCCAGCACACGGACGAGCCAGGCAAGTCCCTCGCCTCCAACATCCTGGGCTCGATGGTGGGGGGGGCGCTCGAGTATACCTCGATGGTCTGGGGCCTGCAGGCTCTTTACCTGATTGCAATAGGGCTCTATGCCCTGAGTTTCGTTTTCAGACGCCAGGCCTGACCGGCTTCAGATCCTTTTCAGGTCCAAGCGGTAATCTTCCGGCAACAACACTCTAGGAAACGGAAGAGCCAGCGATGATCCAGACCAACTTCACCAGCTACGTCCCCGGTGGGAACTTTGTCAGCCGCGCCAGCGGGGGCAGCCAGCAGCAGACCTCGTCCCAGGTGCAGGACGGGCTCGGTCAGGCCCACGAGGACGCCGGCCTGATGCCCAGCCGCCTGCCGGCCAGCGACGACGCCTCCCAGCCCGCCGCTGCCAGGGGCTTCGCCTCGCTTGCTCGCACCTTCGCCCTTTGCGCCGCCCTGCTCGCGGCTGGCGGACTGACGGGCTGCGCCAGCATGGGCCAGCACGGCCGCGGCCCCAGCCAGGAGCCGCCCAGCGCCAGCTACCAGATCGGCAACGGCTTGCGCGACGTCGGAGTGGGGATCTACAGAGGCGTCCTCAAGCCTATCAGTGATTCGGTGCGCGACACTGCCGTCGATTTCGGACGCGGCATCTCCGGCAAGCCGGCCCAGGAACAGCCTCCCGCCCAGCAGCGGCGCTGACCCTCACCCCGGCTCGGCCAGGTTGCGCTCGATCTCGCGCGCGCCCTGGCCGTAAATCATGCTGAAGTGATCCCCGGCCACGCTGGCCAGCTCCAACTGGGGGATGGCTCCACGGGTCGCCTGTAACTGCTCCGGGCCCACGATCCCGTTCTCGGCCATGATCAACCGGACCGGTTGCCTCACCCGAGCGGCCAGCCCCAGCCAGTCTTCGCTCTGGACCGCAGCCACAAGGCGGGCCAGGGTCTCGGGCCGGGTGCGGCAGATCACCTGCCCATCGGGCAACTCGCGCACGTCGGCGCGACAGAAGGGCTCGGCTTCGGCCGGCCATCCGGCCGCCCGGGCCTGCTCGAAGTAGGCCTCGAAGCTGGCATAGGTGCGGCCCAGCCTCTGCAAGGAAGGGCCGATCACTTCCATGGTGCGCGGATTGGCCACCCCCACGGCGGCGTCGAGCAGCATCACGCGGGCGATCTTGTCCGGGTAGCGAGCGGCCAGGTAGAGCCCGAGCAGTCCCCCGAACGAGTGCCCCACCACCGTGGTGGGCTGCTCGATCAGCTCGAGCACGTCCAGGGCGTGATCCTCCAGCGTGTAGCCGTCCTCGGGCTGATCGCTCAGACCCCGGCCGCGCAGGTCGGGCAGCCGGGCCGCCGAGGGGAAGGACACCGAGTCGAAGGCCCGAGCGTTGGCGGTCAGGCCGTGCAGCACCAGCCAGGCCGGGCCGGGGCCGCTCCGCTCGAGGAAGTGCAGTTGAACAGCGCCGCGACGGTAGAAAGGCATCCCGGCCGATTCTCGGGATCGGTTTACACAGCCTTCACATCGGTTACACAATCGCAACAGCTCGCGCGCTGTGGAGGACCACCCGTGGGATAGCATCAGAGCATGCAACTCGCCCTGCCCGCCCCCCACGGCCTCGCCGCCTTCCTCGGGCCCCGACGCGATCCGAAGGTGGAGCGTCAGGTGCAAGAGCAAGCCAGCGATCAGTTCGAGCTGAACAAACCGCGCATGGCCGCGGGCTGGGGGGCGGCCATGGCCGGCTCCTACCTGGCCGGGGCCGTCGTGAACGCGGGCTGGCAGGCACTTGGACTTGCCCCCACCGCCAACCTGGGACCGGTGGGCATGCTGATCGGAGGCGGCATCGGAGCGGCGGCCACCTACTTTCTGACCCGCGAGAAGCTGGGCACCGTGAAGGCGCTGGGCGCGGCGGCCCTGGCCGGGGCGGCCTCAGCCGCCGCCTGGAGCTATTTCGGGCTGGCCGGGCTACGCGAGGGATTGGGCATGGCCCTGGGTGGGGGGCTGGGGGTGACCATCGGTCTCAAGTCGGTGAGCGAGCAGAACCGCTCCTTGCTGGGCACGGTGGCGGCCGGAGTGCTGGGGCTGGGTTTGTGCCATTCGGCCGGCATCGTGGGTGCGGCCACCGGTTTCGCCGTGCCCGCCCTGGCCATCGGCCTGACGGGCACCTACGCGGCCCTGGGGGCCGGGGCCGGCAACCTGGTGGCGCGGGCCAACCAGCGCGCCCTGCGCCGCTTGCTCAGTCGCCAAAGCCAGTAGGGTCCTGATGAAGCTCCATTGGGGCCGTGGACTCACTCGATGGGCACGATGAGGTAGCAAGTGCTGCCCGAATAAAGCCCCTGGAAGGCCCCCGAGCCGGTGGGCACCTCTACCTTGCGCGACTTCAAGGCCGGCCTGGTGAGCCAGGGCTGCACCGCCGCCAGAATTTCCTCGCGCGAGCGCAGCAGCTTGAAGCTCGACGTGTAGGCCGCCTGCTCGCCTCGAGAGGGGGGATGCTTGAGGCTCAGGATGCGGCGCACCGACTGGCCCCGCCAGAAGGCCAGCAGCTCCTCCCCCTCTTGCGGCTGGGTGTTGAGCTCGCCCGGGCGAGCCGAGTCCAGCACCAGGATGCCGTAGGTGGTGGTGGGCGGAGGTTGACCTTTGAGCGCTTTCACCAGCGTCAGCTTGAGGGTGGTCTGAATGTAGCCGACATCGTCGCGATTCTCCCGAACCGCTCCCTCCACCCGCATCACGGCCACGGTCGGGCTGGAGACCACCAGCCACTCCAGGCTGTCGGCCACCATGATCTCGGCCCGGGCCAGGGCGGCCAGCACCAGCGCGGCCAGCAGAGCGCGCCCCCCGGCGCCCATCAGCGCCTCAGCATGTCACGATGGGTGAGCGCCGCAGCACCGGCTTGCCACCCTCGCTGACCACGTTGAGTTGCAGGTACTGGCTGGCGAACTTGCCGTGCTTGCAGGTACGGTCGCCCGGCTCGCACTTGGCGGCGCTATCCGAGCGAGGGGTCAGGCCCGAGGCCACCAGCATCTCGGCCGAAACGGCCGACTTGAGGTGGTTCTTGACCTCCTCGATCTCGCGCTCGGTCACCCTGTCGTGGTTGGAGGCAAACAACTTGCCCTCGGCGTCGAAGGCCAGTACCAGACCCCCGTTCATGCGGGCCCGAGCGCCTTCCATCACCCCGTAGTCGGGGCCTTCCAGGTCTACGTCCTGGTGATACTTGTAGAGCACGAAGGTCTCGCCCCGGTTGTTGGTGTGGGCCTGATCGAACTCGAAAGGCAGGTCCTTGCCCAGCTTGAGCTCGTCGCGGTGATTGTCCAGGAACTCCAGGGCCGCTTCCTCGGACTCGATGGCCGCGCGGTCCAGGGTCAGCTTGGGCAGTTCGGCCTCGTGCTTGTCGAAAGCGGCCAGGTCAGCCTCACTGAGGATCTTGCGACCCACGAAGACGCTCTCGAGGATGGGGCGCAGAGCGCCGTCGAAGTCGACCTGGTCGGCCTTGAGCATGGCCAGGGCCACCTCGCGATAGGTCGGCTCGCCCACGGGGGCAAACTCGGTGCCCCTCATCAACAGCATACCGGCCATGTCGCGAGCCTCGCCCAGTGCATCGGCAAACGAGCGGGAGGTATCCGACGAGGTCACGCTGTAGAGCCCGAACAAGACCTCGTAGAAGGCGCCGGTGAAAAGATTGGCGTAGGCGTGCGGCTCCTGGCCCAGCCCGCTGAACGGATCCTTGGGATCGATGTAGGGCAGGAAGTGCTGGTCCTTGTATTTGTGAGTATTGAGAGCCTGGCGCAGGCAGTCGGTGTCGATGCCGTCCATCTTGCCGGCCACCGAGCCCAGGTTCTCGGCCACGCCGGAAACCAGGTTGGGGATGGCCAGGTTGCCCTGGGTCTCCTGCTGCAGTGCTTCCACCACCTGGGGATCATTGAGGGCCACCAGCATGGCCAGCATGTCCCCGAACGACTCGTGGAAGCCGCCCGCCGAAACGGTCAGCGAGCTGAGGTAATTGTGGCGGATGCCGTCGAGCACCGCGTGGCCGGTCTCGTGGGCCACGATGTCGGCCGAGGTGCCGGTGCGGTGCAGCTCGCTGGTGGAGGGGTCGGTGAAATGGAAGAAGTTGATCGAGCCGGCCTCGGAGTGATAGAAGGCGTTGGCCGTGTTGCCTCCGGCATGGGGGTGGATGAGCATCTGCTGGCGCTCCAGGTCGTTGGAGAAACCCCACGGGATCTCGCGCCCGAGGTAGCCCTGGGCCACTTCCAGCGCCCGGTTGGCGGTGTAGAACGTGTTGGTGGAGTCAAAGCGCGGATCGTCCAGGTCATAAACCATGTTGCCGTTCTCGTCGGGACGGGCCACCGGCATGTTGCGCGGCACGGACACCTTGAAGCGCTCGTTGGCGGGGCCGCCGCTGGTGGGCTCGAACTCCATGGGAGCCTGGGCCGGCGGGAGCATCCCTTCGTCTTGAGGCAGGTAGCTCACCACGCCTTTGGGAGGCTCCGCGGGAGCGGCCTCCGACTTCTTGAAGGTTTCCTTCGGCTCGGCGGCCGCTTCCGCTTTCGGCTGCTTGGCTGAGCGGGCTTTGCGAGCGGCCTCGAGGCTCACCTGGCTGACTGCGTTCAAGACTTCCACAATATTGGCTCCTTGGAGAGTTCCCCCGGGCTGCATTGTAAGGGCTGAAAATTTGCTGAATGGTTGCGCGGATGTGAACGGATCCCCCGGGGTGTGATCCAGTTCACAGACGGCCCCCGGCCGGTACGGCTATAATGACTTTAGCGCTAACGCCTCACCCGGCGGCCGCGTGAATCACACCACCCCCGCCCCGGCCGATCCCGCTCACGGCCGGGGCACCCTTTTTTCCCGGCAGGGGCCGGATGGCTACCGGCGAATGCGCGCCGATGCGACGATTCCTGACGATCTGCCTGATCTTGTGCGCCACTCTGGCCGCCCGAGCCCAGAACCCCGACCCTACCTTCGTGCAGTTGGCCGAACGCTACGTGGACGAGTGGCTCTCTTTGAGCCCGGAGGCGGCCACCAGCCTGGGCGACCACCGCTTCGACGGCAAGTTGACCGACTACAGCCCGGCCGGAATCGCCCGCAGTCGAGAGCTGGCCTCGCGCTACCTCGAGCAGTTGCGGGGGATCGACCCGGCGCGGCTCTCGATCGAGAACCAGGTGGACTACGAGATCATGAAGACCAGCCTGGAGTATTCCCTCTTCTCGCTGGACAAGCTTCAGGAGCATCTGTGGAACCCTCTCACCTACAACCCGGGGGCCGCGCTCTACGCTCTGATGGCCCGCGATTACGCCCCGCTGCCCGAGCGGGTCGATTCGCTGGCTCAGCGGCTGGATGCCATCGAGCCCCTGCTGCAGCAGGCTCGCCAGAACCTGGAGAACCCTCCCCGCATCCACACCGAGACGGCCATCGCCCAGAACAAGGGGGCGCTCAACTTCGTCGAGCACGATATCGATACGTTCCTGAACGGAGATGCCGCCCTCACCGCCCGCCTGGCCCCCCATCGCCAGAAGGCCGCTGACGCCCTGAAAGCTTATGGTGACTGGCTCGAGCAAGAACTGCTGCCCCGCTCCCAGCGCGACTTCCGGCTCGGCGACGCGCTCTATCGCCAGAAGCTGCGCTTTGCGCTGGAGTCGGACCTGAGCAAGGAAGAGATCCTCGAGCGGGCCCAGGCCGAGCTGCGACTCACCCACCAGGAGATGGCCCGCACCGCCCGTCCGCTCTACGAGCGTTACTTCCCCGGCAAGCCCGTGCCGGCCGACCGGGTCCTGATCAAGGCCGTGCTCGACCGCCTGGCCCAGGACCGTCCCGACAACGAGACCATCGTGGGTCAGGCCACCCGCGACATGGAAGAGACCACCAACTTCGTGCGAGAGCACCGGCTGGTCAGCGTGCCCGATGACCCGCTCGAGGTGATGGTCATGCCCGAATTCGCCCGGGGCGTGGCGGTTGCGTACTGCGACTCTTCCGGCCCCCTGGAAAAGAAGCCCTCCACCTTCTACGCCATCTCGCCCACCCCGGCGGACTGGAAGAAAGAGCGGGTGGAGTCGTTCTTCCGTGAATACAACGACTCCATGCTCAAGAACCTGACCGTGCACGAGGCCATGCCCGGGCACTACCTGCAGATCGCCCACGCCAACCGCTTCAAGGCTCCCACCCGGGTCAGGGTGATCACCATGTCCGGCACCTTCGTGG
>CAZWUN010000280.1:0-1013 GCA_964637145.1 uncultured Burkholderiales bacterium | reverse complement strand
GGGCTGGGCCACCTACGCCGAGCAGGTGATGGTGCAGGCCGGCTACGGCGGTCCCGAGGTCAAGATGCAGCAGCTCAAGATGCGCCTGCGGCTGATCATCAACAGCATCCTGGACCAGAAAGTGCACACCGCCGGGATGACCGAGGCCGAGGCTCTCAAGCTGATGATGGAGGACGGCTTCCAGGAAGAGGGGGAGGCAGCCGGAAAATGGCGACGCGCTTGCCTCTCCTCCACCCAGCTCTCGACCTACTTCGTGGGCAACCTCGAGCTCAACGACATCGCCCGCGCCTACGAGGCACAAAATCGCGGCAAGGTGGACCTGAAGGCCATGCATGATCAAATGCTGAGCTTTGGCTCGCCTGCTCCCAAGTTCGTGAAGAGGCTGATGGGACTCTAGCCAGAACTTGTCCAGCATGCGTTTGATTTTGTGCTTCTTGCTGCTGGTCGGCCTGGCCCGGGCCGAGGAGATCGAGGTGGCTCCCGACCTGAAAGTCTCCGGCATCACTTTCGGGCTGTTCCAGCAACAGCCCAACGGCAGCCTGACCTTCGTGCCCAGCCGCGAGGTGCCGTTGCGACCGGGCCAGTACTTTGGCTGGCGCATGGATCTTGCCACCAAACGTCCCACGGTGCGCTGGCGCGAAGAGCTGGAATTGCCTCAACCCCCCGAAAAGTGGGGCACGGATACCAGCGTGCAGGGCGACCGTCGGGTGGGCATCACCGAGCGCGAGGAAGACGTCTTCAACGGTTGGGTGGTGCACATCTGGAAAGTTGCCGCCGGAGATCCGCCCGGCGATTACAAGCTCAAATTGTTCCTGGAAGGCAAGCCTGTCGGTGTTTTGGAGTTCAAGGTGGTGCCTCCCCCCCAATCCGAGGCAACAAGTTGTTCACATTAAGTTACAAACTGGTAACATCGGCAACATGAAATCGCGATCGCCAGGGGTAGTCGACCGGGGGGGTGTGTGGGAGAATAACATCAACAATCGATAGCGGAGGTACACGAAATGATCGGTGGA
>CAZWUN010000279.1:0-7348 GCA_964637145.1 uncultured Burkholderiales bacterium | reverse complement strand
GGGGGGCAACTGGGCCGTCTATCGCTGCAATGTGGATGGGTCGGCCGGCTCGCTCCTGCTCCCCGGCTGCAAGCTCTTCGGCATCAAGTGAGGGTTCTGCCGGGCCAGCGCTACGACTGCCTGCAGTGCGGTCGATCGTGTCAGGGCTGGGCGGTGGAGGTCGACCCCGGCACCCGGGGCCGGCTGCGCGACAGCCCCCTCGAGCTGCGGGTGCTGCAGGAAACCGGCCTCGCCGCCACGCTGCTCCCGGGGGAAGGGCGCAAGGTGCTCATGGCCCGCCGCCAGGGAGCCTGCATCTACCTCGATGAGCGCAATCTCTGCCGCATCCATGGCGAGATGGGCCCCAACGCCAAGCCGCTCGGCTGTCGGCAGTTCCCGTTCCTGCCGGTGGAGACCCCCGAGGGCTTGCACCTGGGACTCTCCTTCTACTGCACGGCGGTGCAACAAAACCACGGGCGAGCGTTGCAAGAACAGGCAGCCGAGCTCGCCCCCCTGTTGCAGCGCCTGACCCCACGCCGGGTTGGCTTCGAGCCCCTCTGGCTGGACGAGGGGGTGCCCCTGGAGTGGCCCGAATACCTGCGTCTGGAAGCCTTCCTGTGGGAAGGTCTGAGCGGGTCCGCCCCGGCCGAGGCCCCGCTGGCAGCCAGCCTGTGGGGGTCCTGCCAGCCGGGCCTGAAGCTCGACCTGACCCGGGCCGCGCTCTTTGACACCGCCCAGGAGCTGTGGGACATCCGCTTCATGTGCCTGGCCATCCTGGTGGCCAGCCAGGAAGCCCCCGACCCGGACTCGATCTCGGCCATGGCCGAGGACCTCAAGCAAGACCGCCCGGTGACCTTCACCCGCCTGGGCTGGAGCGGCCGGCGCAGTACCATCGATGCCGAGTTCGCCGACCTGCCCGAGTGGGTCGAGCAAGAGATCCGCCGCTATCTGCGGTCGCTGGTCTTTCGCAAGTTCCCCGCCCTGGACCGCCCGGTGCTGCAGAACCTGATCTGCCTCTATATGTTGCCCGCCCTGCTGCGCTGCTTTACGCTGGTCTCGCGCCTGAGCCACGGAGGCCCTCTGGCCCGGGATGACTACTTCCGGGCCCTGAGCCTGGTGGAGAAGGATCTCACCCACACCCGCCAGGGCGCCGAGGGCACCTGGGCCAGCTTCGCCCGGCTCTATCGCGAGACCATCGCGCTGCTGGCCCGATACCTGTAAAGAGGCTCAGCTCAGGCGGGTGCGCACGGGAACGCCGCCCACGATCACGCGTCCGGCCTGCTCGTCGATGGCCGGGGCCGGGCCCTGCAGGGTGGACTGCACCGAGGCCAGCAGCTCCTTCTTGGAGAGGAAGCGAACCGCTTCCACCCGGTGATCCTGGATGAGCCGGTTGGGCCCGGGGGGGGTGGGGTTGCCTGGCTGATACAGGCTCTGGTAGCCCTGGCTGGCCCCCTCGGCCACGCTCCGGGCGGTCTCTTTCAGGCCCTTGCGACTGAGCAGGCCCTTGAGGGCGCCTCCCAGCGCCCCCAGCGCCCCCCCGGCCAGGCCCAGGGCCAGGTTGCCCTGACCTTCCAGCGTCGGAGGGGGCTCGGGCGAGAGAACCTGATACAGCATCCCCGAGCCGGAAGCTTGCACGTTCCCCTTCCAGGGGGTGGACTCGATCTCGCCCGAGGGGGGCAGGAAGCTGAGCTGTCCGCCGGTGTTGGTGTAGAAGTTGCCCTGCCCGTCGAAGGAGCCCTCCAGCACGGGAGCGGGAGCCTGGCAGCTCCAGGCCACCTCGCCCTCGGCGGAGAGGCGGGTGAGGTTCTTGCCAAAGACCGCCAGCAGCGAGCCGTCAGGCGACAAGAAGACGTCTTTCACGGGCCCGTTGTGGCGCCAGTTCTGGTGCAGGGTGGCGGCCTCGTGGGCGCTCAGGCGGCCCAGGCTGTCGCGCAGGAAGACCTGGCCGTCCTGCCCCAGCCACGCGGCCCGGCCGTGCTCGGGCACGTCCAGCCCCTCCACCTTGCGGCCCCGCCCCTCGGGACGGACCAGTTGGAGGTACTGCTCGGACTTCTCCCCAACTCCGGCTACCAGCAGAGTCTGGCCGTCCACCATGCCCACCACCTCCTCGGTGGGAGCCAGCGTCATGGGAAACTGCTCCTGCCCGGTGACAGGCGAGCGCACCGAGACGCTCTGGCGCCCGTCGGCGCCGATATTGACGGTGAAGAGCGCCTGGCCGTCGGCCGACAGCCCCACCGGGTAGTAGCTCAGCCCCCCGATCGGCTGGCGCCACAGTTCCTGGCCATCCAGCTGACGGGCCACCAGCTGGCCCTCGTCGGTGCGGTAGATCAGGCTCTCGTTGCCGGCCAGCAGGGGCGGAGACAGATTCAGCGAGCCCTCCTGGCCCAGCTCGGTGGTCTGGCCGGTGGGCTCCATCCGATAGAGCTTGCCTCCGGCCGCGAAGTAGGCCTGATCGTCCGGGCCCGGCGTCAGCTGGGGCGGGACGGCACCCCGGTGAGTGAAAGAGCCTGTGCTGGTCAGCTGCGAGGTAGCCTGGGAGCCGAAGAAGCCCGGTTTGGGGATCAGCCCCGACTCCTCGTTCTGACCGGCCACGACCTGATCGACCGGCGCCTGGGCGCCGGGGGCGACCGTCCCCCGGGTCGAGGGGGTGGTGAGGCCGACTCCGACCGGATTGAGATGCATACACTGCTAGTTTACGCCGAGCGGGCTCAAAAATACCTGCCTCGACCCAATCGTCGAGCGGGAGGAGAGCCGCTCAGCGACATGAAGCCCTGTCCATGCCAGGCGATCGACTCCAGGCAGCCCACGAGCGCAGGCGCCCCCTGCTCGAAGCCCTCGAGCAGGAAGGCACAGACTGCTACCGCCTCTTCCACGGCGTGGCCGAGGGTTATCCGGGCCTGACGGTGGACCGCTATGGCGAGCTCCTCTTCGTGCAGACCTTCCGCCAACCGCTCAGCGCCGAGGAGCGCGCCGCCGTCGAGCGGAGCCTTGCCTCCTGGGAGCTTCCGGTGGTCGTCCGCCATCGCCCGGACGGGCCCGCTCCCCTTTCCAGCCCGGCCCTCTGCCGCGAGCTCGGGCGCCAGCTGACCGTGCGCACCCATCATCCGGGCCTCGATCCCTACCTCTTTCTCGACCTGCGCGTGGCCCGCCGCTGGCTGGCCAGCCACCACCAGGGCAGCCTGCTCAACCTGTTCGCCTACACCTGCGCGGCCGGAGTGGTGGCGGCCGCGAGCGGCACCAGCCTCAACGTGGACTTCAGCCAGCGCCACCTGGAGGTGGGAGTGCGCAACGCCCGTCTCAATGCGCTCGGCCCCGACCGTTTCGAGACCCTGTGCGAGGACGTGCTGCCTGTCCTGCGCCAGTTGGCTGGCCTGCCGGTCAAGGGGCGAGGAGCCGGGCGCCCCTACCGGCGTGTCGAGCCGCGCCAGTTCGACACCGTCTTTCTGGATCCACCCACCTTCTCGCGAGGCCCATTCGGGGCGGTGGATATCGTGCGCGACTACGCCGCGCTGGCCCGACCGGCCCTGACGGCGACCCGGCCGGGAGGGCGCCTGGTGGCCACCAACCACTCCCCCGAGGTGATCCTGGAAGACTGGCTTTCGGGCCTGCGACGTTGCGCCCTCAAGTGGGGACGCCGGATCGAGACCCTGGAGGTGCTCGTCCCGGACAGCGACTTCCCCTCACTGGATGGCTCGCCCCCCCTGAAAATCGCGGTTCTGGAGGTTTCGTAACAATTGCTTCATCCGTTTGGAGAGATGTTCGAGGGATAAAGGCACTCAGAGGTGAAAGAGTAGCCCATGAGCAAGCAGGTCATTTTATCGGCAATGCTTTGTCTGAGCTTGTCTGGATTGAGTTCCAGCCAGAGCGAGGAGCCTGTCCAGGCCAATGCGGACGCGTCCAATCGGTCGCAAATTCTTCAACCGATTGCCCCGGGAGCGATCCTCAAGCCCCTCCCGCCGGGTGCTCAGCCACCTGTCAGCAATCTCATCAATGAAAAGCCGGGCGCTGCTCTGCAACCGCTCCCGAGTGAGAGCCCGAAGTCGGACTCGTCAGGGCAGGCGCTCAGCCCGAAACCGGGCACCCCAGGAGCTCTTCCCGGCGAGCCGAAACCTGGCGCTTCCCTGCAGCCACTTCCGGCCGAGAATTCCGTGACGGCCTCAGGCCTGCGCCAGGAAGGCGTGGGCCGAACCGGGCGCCCCATTTTGAATGGCCCGGTCTCGCTCAGCAACGCCCTGGAGATCGGGCTGGCCAACAGCCTGGGGGTTTCCCTGGCGACTTCGGAAGTCGAGACCGCCCGGGCCAACACTTTGAAGGCTGGCTCGGAGGGCCAGGTGGCTGTGGCCACCGACTTCCAGAAGGTGCGAGGCGAAGCCGGCCGCATGTGGGACGCCTCCCCCACCCTCAACACCGGCCTGGTCACCGCCGGCGCTCCCGAGACCCTGGGTGTGGTCCGAGCCCGCGTCTCCTACCCGATCTGGGGGGGAGCCTTCGGCCAGCGGATGGCCGCTGCGGACGCGGCCGAAAAGCGGGCCATGGCCCGGCTGGCCCTCTCGGTGCGCGATTCGGCCCGCAAGATCCGGCGCAGCTATTTCCAGGTCTTGCTCGAGCGCGAGCGATTGCAGGTGGCCGTGGACGAGCTGAAAGCCCGCGAGGTGTTGCTCGAGCTTTCCCGCGAGAAGCTCAAGGCGGGCAAGGTGGCTCCCTTCGTGGTCAACCGCCACGAGAGCGAGCTGGCCGCCGCCGAGCAGCGCCTGAACGTGGCCCGGGCCGGGCTGACCTCAGCCGAGGCCGCTCTCAAGGCCACGCTGGGGATCGAGGTTTCCAGCAGCCTGGCCTACTCGGATGAATTCGAAGTTCCGCCCGCCAGTGGAGCCCAGGAGCAACTGCTGGCCGAAGCGCTGGACAATCGCCCCGACCTGGTGGCGGCCCGCTACGGGGTCGAGGAAGGGGCTCACCGGGTGGACGCTGCCAGCGCCGACTACGGGCCCCAGCTGAACCTGGGCGCCCAGTACAGCACCATCGGCAATGGGGGGCTGGCGGCCGACTCGAGCTACGTGGGCCAGTTCTCCACCGGGCTCACGCTGTCGGTGCCGCTCTTCGACGGTGGCAACCAGGAAGCCGAGATCTCCCGGGCCCAGGCCCTCAAGAAGTCACGCGAGCTGCAACTGGCCGACCTGGAGCTGGAGGTGACCCGCCAGGTGGTGGACGTCCAGGCCCGCTACCAGGCCGCCGAGGCCAACCAGAAGCTGTCCGAGGACGCCCGCTTGAGGGCCGAGGAAGACCTGCGCATCTCGACCATGCGCTACGAGGTGGGCCAGGGCGACCCGATGGAGGTGCTCGACACCCTCACGGCCACCTCTCGCATGCGTCTGAGCGCGGTGCAGGCCGCCTACGACGCCAACGTACTGTATGCCGACCTGCTCTACTTCACGGGCCGACTCTGAATTTAGCGACTATTTCTCGGCCTTCGACCGGACCGGCGTGAACAGCACGGGCGGCTCGGGCATCTCGATCTCATCGGCCACGAACAGGGCCCGACGGAAAATCTGTCCCTGGGCCGAGGGGTTGGAAGCCACCGCCTGGTGCAGCGTGGGCGGATTCCTGACCAGCTCCTGGCTGAGCTGGCGCAACAGCTCCAGGGCGTTCTCCACCCGGTGCTCGTCGCGCGGACGCTCCTGAGTGGCGGTCGGGGCCACGGGCTGAGGGGGGGGCTGCGGAACCCCCAGCATCTTGAGGAACTCCATGGCCGCAGGCAGGAGATAGGGCGAGGGCGCGCGGCTCAAATCGTAATCGTTCACTTGTTCTTCTTCCCGTTGCTCATATGGTTGTTAAAGTGGCGCTGGTAGACGTTGCGTGCCGGAGGAGGCGACTCAGGGCGGGCGGCCGGACGGGTGTTGGCCGCCGCCGGCACCGAAGCCACCCCGCTTGACCGCAGGGGCGCAAAGGTGAATGCCGTTGTCAGACCACGGCCACGCGTGTCGGTGCCGTCAAAGCCCCGGGCTGTGCCGTAGCTATCGGTTGCCCGCACGTTGTCCACGAACACAGCGTGGCTCGCATTCCAGGCCACCACCGAGTCCTGACCGCTCAGGGTACGGGGGTCGACCTGGACCACCTGGTTGGAAAGGCCCAGGAATCGGGCCGAATCGTAGGGATTGTCGCCATCCGCCAGCGAGTTGAGAGCCTGCGCGTAGCTGGTGGAGCCCTCGTGACCCTCGAGCTGAGCCCGCTTGGCCATGGCGGCGTAGGCCACGGTGGCCTGCTGCAGCCCCGGCCCGGACCCGGTGAAGTTGCTCTGCTGCTGGGCCATGGCCAGCTCCTGGCCGGAGACCTCGACGGTCACGCCGTCTTGCATGGTGATGCGATAGCCCCCATCGGGCAGCTGGGTGACCTGACGGAAGAGCTGATCGCCGTAGGCGTCGGTGGCCGCCTTGATGGTGGCCACGGCGGCGCAGTTGCCCTCGGCCCCCTGGCCCCAGCCCTGCATGTCGGCCGGACCGTTGATGGCGTCAGGGGCCAGCGAGTTGCCCGAGAGCTGCTGGCTCTGGCCCTCGGAAAAGCCGGCGTTGCCGTTGAAACCACCCGACAGGGAGCCTGGCTGAGCCCCATTGCCCCCAGGCTGACCCGAGGAGCCCGAGGACCCTGCCGACCCCTGTTCTTGAGCTTGAGCCTGAGCCTGGGAGAGGTCCTCCCCATCTCCCAGGGCGGCACGCACCAGCGACTCCACCACCGGGCTGAGCTGCACCTGCTGCTGCACGGCCCGGCCGTACTCGGAAGACAACCCGGCGCGAAGGTCGGTGACCACCTCCGGGGGGGCGCTGATCAGTTGGTGGCGCAGAACGTTCTGAGCGCTCTGGCCAAGCTTCAGGTTCCAGCCGTCCTGGGAGCTCCAAGAGGCGGCCGGGCCGGCCGGGCTGCCGGGAGGAACAGCCATGGGCGCAAACATGCGGCTTGCGTTGGCCAGAATGCTATCCAGCTCGTCCATGCGAGCGACTCCGGGAGTCTCGCTATCGGACCGGTTGGAATGGATCTCCATCGTGTGCCTCCTTGGATCGTTGCCTGCCGGGGCGCACGCGCGGGGGTCGCCCGATGGGCAGGTGGAAGTATTCCAGCGTCTCCAGGTCGATGAGATGCGTGCCGGTATCGTCGGTGAAGTTGTAGACGTAGCGAGAGGAAAGTCCCTGGCGCAGCATGCTGACCCGAGCGATGACCGGCTCGATGCCGCCCCTGGTGTCATAGACGAGGAGAGGCTCGCCCGGGTTGTCCTGGTAGATGATGCGGCCGTTGGGAAGCGAGATGAGCATCTTGCCGGTCAGGCGCTCTTCTTGAATGACGCCGCTCTGGTTGTTGATCAGGCGAATCTTGCCGTCTT
>CAZWUN010000278.1:0-7352 GCA_964637145.1 uncultured Burkholderiales bacterium | reverse complement strand
ATTGGTGAGCGTCACCTCGAGCACGTCACCCTGGCGCACCCGGATCATCGGGCCGGGCACGGTGCCGTTGAAGGTCCAGAAGCGGTACATGGTGTCCTTCTTGACGCCGGTGGCCATCACCCCGTCGACTTCCTTCGTTTCCAGGTTGACCTTGACCAGGGCCCGCTCTTTCCGGGTGATGGGGGGCGGCACGGCGGGCGCGGTGGTCATGACCGCCTCCTCGGTCAGGGCCGGCAGGCTGTCAGGCATCCCGGGCAAGCCGCCGGTAGTCTGCCCGGGAGTGGTGGGGGTGAGGGTCGGGCCGGCCGGCGTCTGGCAGCCGGCCAGCGTCAGGCATCCCACCATCAGGCAAAGCGCAAAGATTCGTTTCATGGTCTATTTCCCTCCCTGAATGTTTCGAGCCTGGCGGCGAACCCGCTGGCCCTCGTCAGCATCGATCTTGTCCAACTCGATCAGGATTTTGTCTCCGATGTTGGCCCACAGCTCCTGTCCGGCGGGCTCGGGTTGACCCTTGAGGTAGGTCAGAATCTGGCGGGCCTGCTCGGGGGTGAGACGAGCGCAGTATCCGCAGCATGGCTCGCGATACATCAAGACCTTGATGGCCGCGACCACTTTGTCTTCGTTGAAGGCTTGCTCGGCCAGGGCAGTTGTCGAGAGCACGGCCAGCGCCAGCAAGACCAGGAGAAAAATTCTCTTCATGGGCACCTCCTGGCCTCAGGCTATTGCATCGGCCAGGTCTCGGGATTGATCCATATCAAGCGGCCAGGTTTTTTTTTGTTAAAAACCCGACCATCGAGTGCCGTGTGGATCCATCCGGCTCGTCAGGGAATCGTGCTCAGCGGGCGGTGACGGTGCCCAGGGTCATCTCCGGCGTCTGATCGGCCCCCGCCTTGATCTGCAGCCGGGCCAGGCCGGTCTTGAAGTTGTAGGGTACCATCCAGTAGACGTCCTTGACTCCGCCGGCCGCTTTGCGGTCGCTGTCGGGCAGGTCGAAGCGGGTGCCGAGCTCGTCTTGAAAGACGATGGCCAGCGCGTCGGCCGGGGCGCAGGTGACCCGGATGCGAAACTTGCCCAGCCGACTGTAGGAGAAACGCCGGTCCACCTTGAGCTGGCTGCCGGCCCAGTGCTTGACCAGGGCGGGCGAGCCCGCCGGGGGATAGTACCACACCTTGACCTCGGTCAGGCGGGCCTGGGCGGTGGCGCTCAAGAGCAGCAAGAAGAGCAGCGTGCGCACCCCATGAAGTTCCGCGAGCAAGCATTTTTGCCCTCTTGTTCGAAAGGAATTCAAGACCCGGAGTGAGGAAAATTCTTCCTACCATGGAACAGTTGGGCCTCTTTGGAGAGCGGCTCGAGCAGCCAGCCTCCCCCACCCGTCGCCGGCCGCGCACGCGGGCCATGCGCCCGCTCCTGCCGCCCATGCCCGAGGGGCCGCCGCGCATCCTGCCCGACACCTCCGACAAGATCCTCGACGGCCTCACCGAGGCCCAGGAAGAGGCCGTCTGCCACGGAGCCGGACCGCTCTTGATCGTGGCCGGGGCGGGCACTGGCAAGACCACCGTGGTGACCCGCCGCATCGCCTACCTGATCGCCAGCGGGGCGGCCCGTCCGGCCGAGATCCTGGCCCTCACCTTCACCGACAAGGCAGCCGCCGAGATGCAAGAGCGGGTGGACACCCTCTTGCCTTACGGCTATGCCGACATCCAGATCTCCACCTTCCACTCCTTCGGCGACCGGGTTCTGCGCGAGAACGCCATGGAGCTGGGCATCACCCCCGACTTCAAGGTGCTCTCCCAGCCCGAGCAGGTGCTCTTCTTGCAAGACCACCTTTTCGAGCTGCCTCTGGACCGCTACCGCCCCCTGGGCAACCCCACCGGCCACCTGCAGGCCCTGCTCTCGCTCTTTTCGCGGGCCAAGGACGAGGACGTCTCGCCGGCCGACTACCTGGCCCTGGCCGCCCGGTTGACCGAGGAGGCGGCCGACCCCGACTCCGAAGACAGGGCCCGGACCCAGACCGAACTGGCCCGGGTCTATGCCGCCTACCAGGAACTGATGGCCCGGGGAGGCTTTCTCGACTTTGGCGACCAGGTCTACTTGATGCTGCGCCTGTTCCGCCAGCGCCCCTCGGTGCTGGGGCGTTTCCAGAAGCGCTTCCGCTTCGTCCTGGTGGACGAGTTCCAGGACACCAACTACGCTCAATTCCAGCTGGTCAAGCAGCTGGCCGCGAGCCACCGCAACCTGACCGTGGTGGGGGACGACGACCAGTCCATCTACAAGTTCCGGGGCGCCTCCATCTCCAACATCCTGCAGTTTACCGAGGAGTATCCCGAGGCGTTGCAGGTGGTGCTGAAAGACAACTTCCGCTCCACCCAGCTGATTCTGGACGCGAGCTACCGGCTGATCGTGCACAACAACCCCGACCGGCTGGAGGTGCGCAACAAGATCGACAAGCGCCTGGTCTCACCCCGCGAGGAGGGGCCAGAGGTCGAGCACCGGGCTTTCGACAACCTCTCGGCCGAGTCCGAGCAGGTGGCCGAGGAGATCAAGCGCCTGGTCGAGGAGGGCGCCTGCAAGTACGGCGACTGCGCCATCCTGGTGCGCACCAACAAGGATGCCGACCCCTACCTGCGGGGGTTGAACATGCTGGGCATCCCCTTCCGGTTCACGGGCAACCGGGGCCTCTACGCCCGCCCCGAGATCCGCCTGGTGATGGCCTTCCTGCGCTGCCTGTGCGACCCGCACGACTCGGTGAGCCTGTTCTACCTGGCCTCGGGAGAAACCTACCGGTTCCCCATGAACAGCCTGGTGCTGCTGAACAGCTACGCCATGCGGCGCAACCTGCCGCTCTTGCAGGTCATGCGCGAGCACGCCGCCGAGACCCCTCCCGAGGACGGGGTGACCCTCTCGGCCGAGGACCTGGCCACCGTGCAGCGCCTGCTCGAGGAGATCGACCGCTTCATCGGCCGCATCGCCGACGAGAGCCCCGGACGCCTCCTCTACCACTACATCACCGAGTCGGGCTGGCTGCGCCAGATGACCGAGAACGGCGGCGAGGTCGAGATCCAGAACCTGGCCCGTTTCTTCGACATCCTCAAGAGCTTCGAGGAGAACCACCCCCAGGCACTGCTGCCCCAGTTCGTGCAGCACCTCGACCTTCTGATGGAGGCGGGCGACTCGCCCGCGGTGGTGGAGGCCGACGCCGAGGAGGACGCGGTGCAGCTCCTCACCGTGCACCGCTCCAAGGGGCTGGAGTTTCCGGTGGTGTTCATGGTCGGGCTGGTGGACGGCAAGTTCCCCTCCCGCAACCGGCCCGATCCCATCGAGTTTCCCGCCGAGCTGGTGCGCGAGTCGCTTCCCGAGGGCGACTTCCACATGCAAGAAGAGCGCCGACTGTTCTACGTGGGCATGACGAGGGCCAAAGAGCGGCTCGTCATGACCTGGTCGCGCGACGTGGGCGGGCGTCGCGCCCGCAAAGCCAGTCCCTTCCTGCTCGAGGCGCTGGACCGCCCCCGGGCCGATGCGGCCGCCTTCCGGGCCTCGCCGCTGGTGGCCCTGGAGCGTTTTGCCCCTCCCCCCGCGGTCAGCGGAGCCCAACGGGACATGCCCTCCGACCGGGTGCTCAACCTGAGTTTCCGACAGATCGACGACTACCTCACCTGCGCCCTGAAATACAAGTACATCCACATTCTGCGCGTGCCCATCCTGCAGCATCACAGCGTGGCCTACGGGCGGGCCCTGCACGAGGCCATCTCGGAGTACCTGGTGGGCAAGAAGGAGGGGCGCGAGGTGACTCTGGAGGCCATGCTGGCTCGCTACGAGTCGTGCTGGGTCAGCCAGGGCTTCCTCACCCGCGAGCATGAAGAGCAGCGCTTCACGGTGGGTCAGACGGCCCTGGAGCAGTTCCACGCCCGGGAAGAGCTGGCCGGGGTCAAGCCGGCCATGGTGGAGCAAGACTTCTCCTTTTCGGTCGATCAAAACCGGGTGGTGGGGCGCTGGGATCGGGTGGACGACGGTCCGGTGATCGTGGACTACAAATCCTCGGAGGTGCGCACCCAGGCCGATGCCGATCGCCGCGCCCGCGAGAGCCTGCAGCTTGCGCTCTACGCCCTGGCTTACCGAGAGACCTACGCGGTGACCCCAAAGGCGGTGGAGCTGCACTTCCTGGAGGCCGGCCTGGTGGGACGGGCGGAGCTGAAGCCGCGCGACCTGACGAAGGCCCGCGAGAAGGTGCTTGAGGCCGCCGCCGGCATCCGCTCGCGAAATTTTGCGGCCGCCCCGACCTTCATGGCCTGCCGCTACTGCGCCTACCGGGAGATCTGCCCGGCTACGGCTACCTGATCGACTCTCGCTGACAGTTCAAGGCGAGAGCACCCCCAACGCCCGCTGAGTGCGGGCGTCCGGCTGGCAGGTGATGGGCAGTTTCTGCTTCATCTGGTAGCGGCCCAGCGTCTCGGCGTCGCAGCGGGCCGACGGTCCGAACACGCGGCGCAGGGCCCGGGTCAGCGCCTGGCGGTCAGCCCGGTCGATGGCCACCAGGTCTTCCCGGGTGAGCTCCAGGCCCACGATGGTGACCCTGGTCCCCTTGCCGAGCGCCGGCTCGGCCATGAGCTCGGCGATGTCCTCGTTGCGCAGGGCCACGCAGCCCCAGGTCCAGTTGCTCGCAAGGCTCCAGTCCGCCTCGGGCGGGTCGCCCTGACCGTGGATCTGGATGTCCCCACCGATCGGCCGGGAGCCCTCGGGCAGCAGTCCGTGGCGCCGGTAGAACTGGTAGCGCAACTTGTCAATCGCGTTGGGGTAGTTCAGGTCGTAGGCGCAGAAAAAGTCTGTCTCGGGCTGGACCCGGCTGATCCGATAGCGGCCCTCGGGAGTGGAGGCTCGATCCAGGCACACTTTGCGCCCCGGCCGCGGCCCCATAGAAAACGGGTAGCACTTGACCGGCAGGCCGTGGTCACGCACTTCCAGACAGTAATTGACCTTGTCGATCAGGATGTCGGGGTTGCTCAGGGGTGGAAGGGCGCGGTCGGGCGTGACCACCCGGTGCGTCGTTGAGCACCAGCCTGCAGCCTCGAGGCGATAGAAGTAGATGGTGTTGTCCGCCAACCTGCAATCCACGAACTCGCCGTCTTTGTCCGGGAGGGCCAGGCGCCGCATGGGAGCGTTTGCCTCGTTGCGACCGGGCGACAGATCAGCCGTGGAACGGGTCAGCAACGCAGGCTCGGAGGTCTGGTAGCGAAAGTGCGCTCGCTCCCCCAAAGGCTCGAGCAGCAAAGTGGGAGCCGACCGGCCCGCCACCATGAAGAGCCCGAGCAACAGGAGTGCCCACCTGGACTGCATCGAGCCACCTTCGCGACCGCAGGCAACCTCCCCCGTCCCCGATGACGTTTGACAGCCTGGTCGGGCTGACCTAAGATCGTGGCATGAAAGATGGCAAGAATCTTCATGTACCCCTTTCGGGCCTTCTGCACGGCCGATTGCGCGAGGCTGCCGAGCGGACCGGCAAACCGGCCACTGTCCTGGCTCGAGAAGCGATTGAAGCCTATCTCTGTCAGCTGAACAAGGAAGCTATCGACGCCAGGCTCACCGAGTGGGCCCTAGAGATGGCGGGCTCCGAGCTTGATCTGGACCCGGCTTTGGAGCAAGCGAGTCTAGAGTTCCTTCGCGAGGATCTTGACACAGGTGCGTAGGGGAGATGTCTTCTGGGCAGACTTGAGCCCGCGCTCCGGTTCAGAGCAACAGGGAAAAAGACCCGTAGTGGTTGTTTCTCGAAATGCTCTTAACGAAGTTCCAACCTGGCGCTCGGTAAACGTGGTTCCCCTCTCGACCTCGCTCCGACAGGCCCAGCGGGGCCTGACTGTGGTCCTCCTCAGTCAGGGTACTGCTGGCCTCTCGCAAGACAGCGTGGCCCTCTGTCATCAGGTCACGACTGTGGATCGAGGCAAGCTCACCCGCCTGATTGGCAGCCTGCCACCGGACTGCCTGGCCAGGTTAAATCAGGCGTTGCTCATTGCCCTCGCCTTGGATTGAGCACATAGCCTCCCCCCCGAATCCCCGACGCTCCCTCCAACGAGGTCAGCGAGCAGCAGGCAAAGACAAACGCTGGAACTCCTGCGCCGGTGCCCAGACACACTGCGTCTTCAACTCGGCCGGGCCAGAGGTCAGCATGAGGTTGTCTCCCCAGGTGGTGGTCCAGGCCTTGCCGCTCAGCTTTCCCTCCTCGATGGCCCGGGCCACCGGCTCGTAGGCCGGAAAGCTTACCTTCAGGCGGTCTCCGGCCAGCTCGTAGCGAGCCAGCAGGTATCCCTGCTCGGGCAGCTTCATGCTGGCGTAGCCATCCCGCGTCAAGAGCACCCTCACTTGCTCGGCTCCAGCCATCGCCCCCTGCTCGGTGAGCGGCTCCACCACCCGCACTACAGTGGCTTCCGGCAGCGAGGGGTGCAACAGCACGTGCAGGTAGAGGTTGTTGTTGGGGTCTTCCTGGCACACCCAGAGGCCGGCCAGGGCCGGGTCGGGGGGCTCGGAGCCGAGCGGTTGCTCGGCCGTGATGCAGCCGCACAGAAGCAGCCCCAGCAAGAAGTAGATTCGCATGTCAGGCCTTTTCGCCAGGCAGGTCTGAGAATCCGTCGGTGGCGAACGCGGGGCGATGCGCTCCCTGATTCTCCTGCTGCTCGTGACTCGACTGGCGCTGTGCCAGGCCCCTCCTCAGGTGGGCCCCATCACCGCCCGCGAGGTGGGGCCAGGCCTGTTCGAGGTGCGCGTCTCCACTTTGGTGACCAGCCTCAGCGTGCCAAAAGTACCTCTGGCCTGGAGCTACCTTCGCTTCGAGGCTCCTCTTCGACTCAAGGCCCTGCTGGAGGATAGCCTGCTGGGCAGTCTCTACGAGGTAGACCTGAACGGCGACCGGCATCTGGGCGAGGTTCGGGTGGACCTGAAGAGCGACGGCCAACTCAAGATCGATTACTCCCCGGTGCTGGCCCTGGCCCCCGACGCCAGCTCACCCCAGCAGCCCTACCGCGAGGACGGCAGCCCCAAGATCTTCACCCTCGACCCCTATGCGCCCGACTTCATGGTGGACTACTACAGCCCGCCCATGATGGCCCTGGAGCTGCAGTTTCGCGACCACGAGCCGCAGGTGCAAGACTTTCCCAATCCGTGCCTCCAGATCATGGTGTCCGAGCCCTGCGTGGGGCCCTCCAACCCGCGCGACCTGCCCGGTGACCCCGGCTTCAGCCTCACCTTCGAAGGACCCGATCCGCCCGACCAGCAGCTGATGTTCAGCTGGAACCCCGCGCTGTCCAATCAATGGCAGCGCGTGGTCTGGGTGGCCATCCCCCTCAAGAGCGGCCCGCAAGAGACCG
>CAZWUN010000277.1:0-7383 GCA_964637145.1 uncultured Burkholderiales bacterium | reverse complement strand
CGGCCAGCTTCGGGTCGTCGAGCCACAGCTCGCGCAAGAGCTCTCGTCCCCGGTCGGTGGGGGTCAGCACCTGCTCCACCTCACCGGTGCGACGGTTCTTGATGACCTTGGGGCGGATCAGCACCACCATCTCGCTGACCTGGTCGTCCTTGGCGGCCTGGCACATGACTTCCTTGCCCACGAATCCGGTGCCCCCCGTGAGCAGCACCCGCAGGCCGCTGGCCTCTGCAAGTTGGGCGCGGGCCTCTTCGCGCAGGCGCTCGAGGCGCGTTTCGATCTCCTGTTTCTTGAGGCGCTGGCGCTTGTAGCGGAAGTAGAACTCGCGCCGCTTGAGGCCGAAGAGGGCCTCGCCGATCTTCTTGGGGTCCTTGGCCCCCACCGCTTTGGCCAGCATCTCGGCGGTCTTCTTGCCGAAGCTGCGCACCCTCTTCATGGTGGAGCGGGCGTGCTCTTCATCGCCGGTCTTGACCAGCCAGCTCATCAAGGAGCGGGCGTAGACATCCACGATGTGATAGTCGCGGTGCTTTCGCACCAACAGCTCGTCTGGCTCGATGGGTCCTTCGAGCACCTCGCCCGTGGCCAGACTGACGCGCTCGATGTACTGCCCGGGGTCGGCTTCCTGCATAAGCTGCTCATTGGACCGCGCCTTTCAGGCTTCCTTCAGGATCTGGATCTACACTGCGGGCAAAGAGAGACATCCTGGTTTCTGGTGGAGGAATTTTCCGATGAATACGCTGACCCCCGTGGCCCTGAGCACCAACGCCTACGTTTCCAGCGCCGCTGGCAAGAAGCCGGCCGAAGCTTCCGGCGAGAGCGCCCCGGTCGCCGCTGGCGATGACGTCGCCATCAGCCCTCAGGCGGCTGAAGAGCCCTCCAAAAAGAAGGGTCTGGGCAAGATCGGCAAAGCCGCCGCCGTGCTGGCGATGTGCGGGGCTCTGCTGGGCACCACCGGTTGCGCCATCACCACCGGCGGTTACGACGCGTGGGGCGGTTATCGCACCCAGACCACCGGGGTAGGCGTCGACGGCTCGGTTTACAGCCACGGAACCCGCACCACGCCGTGGGGAACCCAATCCGAGACCACGGTCATCGGGCCTGGCGGTGTGTATTACGGGAACCAGCACTATCCGAATTACCCGGTCTACGTCCCGCGGGCGCCCATCTGCACGCCCATGACCTACTGGAGCCCGGGCACCTGCTATTGACCCCTCCTGCTATAGTGTCTACATGACACTACAGAAGGATCGAGTCAGCCGGTTGCTCGCCTACGTTCTCCGCCACCGCCCCGACGAGCTGGGTTTGCAGCTCGATCCGGAAGGCTGGATCTCGGCGGAGCTTTTGCTTTCGCGCCTGTCCGAGCGACGAGGGGTGCAGCTGACGCTGGCCGACCTTGAAGAGCTGGTGGGCTCCGACTCCAAGGGCCGCTACAGCCTGCGCCAGGGGCGCATTCGGGCCAACCAGGGCCACACGGTTGGGGACGTGGAGGCGGTGGAGCGCACTCCCCGGACGCCTCCTGCCCGGTTGTTCCACGGCACCACCGAGGAGCGCTGGGCTCGCATCCAGCGCTCGGGCGGGCTGTGCAAGATGAAAAGGCACTTCGTGCACCTGTCGGCCAGCTTCGAGGTGGCCCTGGAAACGGGGCGGCGACACCGCCGGGAGACTGCGCTGGTGCTGGCCGTGGACGCGGCCGCGATGGCGGCGGCGGGTATCGAGTTCTACTGCTCGGAGAACGGGGTCTGGCTGGTGGACAGCGTGCCGGTGGGATATCTGGGACCGTTCGAAGGGGTCAGCTCAGGCCGCTGACCCGGGCCGAGTAGGGCCCCCGGCCGGTCAGGCAGACCGCCCCCTGGCGGGCGGCGTGCTCGAGGGCGCGCTGGAGGGGCTCTCCCGCGCCGAGGGCGTAAGTCAGAGCGGCGGCAAAGGTATCGCCGCAGCCGTAGGCGTCGGCCACCGGGCCGGGCAGCGGGCAGGCGGCGAAGCGACCCTGGCGGCCGTCTGAGGTGGACCAGCTTCCGCCGGCGCCGCCCTCGGTCAGCACCGACAGGCGCGGGCGGGGGTCGAGCGCTTCGGGCTGAAAGCGCTCCCCGTCATCGTTGGCGCTGCCGATCAGGGCATCGAGCTCGACCCCACTCAGTTGCGAGAGAACGCGCGGGGTGGAGGCCAGCACCCGGGCTTTGCGAGCGTACATCAGGGCGGCCCGGTCGCCGGCCGTGAAGTAGACGGCCTGACAGCCCTCGAGCAGGGACCAGTCGAGCGGGTCCTCCCCTTTCGGCCCCAGGCGGGGGCCGATCACGGTGATGGTGCGCTCGCCCTGGTCGTCCACGTAGGTCACCCCGCGCCGCTGGGGCTCGGCTCGCCAGGCCACCTGCATGGTGACGCCCAGCGCCTCCAGCTCGCGGCAGGCGCGCCGGCCCAGCTCGTCGTCGCCCAGCGCGGTGAAGAAGACGGCCTCGGCGGCCATGCGGGCCATCTGCACGGCGGCCACCCCGCCTCCGCCCCCCGGCTCTTGCCAGCTGGCGCTGGCGTGGACGATCTCTCCCGGGCGGGGCACGGCCCGGACGCGCAGGAACTCGATCCACTCGACGTGGCCCACGACGGCGTAACGCATGCTGACGTGGGCTTCGTGCCGGGCGCTCGGGGCTCCCCCGCTGGCCCGGTCAGTAGCGCGGGCACACCCGAAAGCGGATGGCGTAGACGCTCGGCTTGCCGGTGGTGGAGCGGTGCAGCAGGCGCAGCTCCACCTCCACCAGCCGGGTGTTGCCGGAGGGCTGCAGGCCGCCCGAGGGGCTGAGCGAGACCTGGGAGGGATTGGTGTCCGAGAGCGACTCGGCCCCCGCCTCGCCGCCCGCCCGGCGCACGAACTGGGCCCGGAAGCCGCCCCGGGCGTCGGTGGTGCCCGGATCCCCGCCCTGGAACACGTTCACATTGGGCAAGAGCACGTTGTGCAGTAGCACGCGGGGGTCGCTGACGGCCGATGGCATCGTGCCCGAGGGCAGGGGGAGCAGTTGCTCGGCCGGAGTGGGGGCGCTCCAGCGCATCAGCCGCCCCGTCTTGTCGTCCACCGGGTCGAGCGTGTAGTAGACCTGCGACGACCAGCGCGGCACGCCGTGCGCGTTGAGGCTCACCCGGGTGGGCTGGTCAGGTGGGGCGCAGCTGGCCAGCGAAAGGCCCGGCTGCTCCCCCGCCCCCCCTGGACCGGGATAGACGCGGATGCTGGCCAGCGAGGCGTTCTGCAGATCGCGGCGCAGCCAGGCGATGCCGTTCTCGGTGTCGCGGCTGACCAGGTAATTCGAGTAGGCAGCCTCCGAGGTGCGCCGTCCGATGATGAAGAGCGACACGATCAGGGCCAGGGCGGCGAAGGCGATGCCCGATCCCACCAGCAGCTCATAGAGCGTAAACCCGCGCCTCATCGCCACACCGCCGTCTTGATCACCAGCTCCTTCTGGGTGGGATTGTTGCCCACGCCCTCGCGCCACTTCAGGGTGATGGTCACCTCGTCGGCGTCCTGATCAGACAGCCCGACGAAGCTCGAGTTGGCGTAGCTGAGCTGCTGGGCGAACTCGTAGTGCTGCTTTCGGCCCTCCACGATCACGTCCACCGGGCGCGCCGCGGGCGCCGTCCAGGATTGAGGGGCGGGCTGCCCGTAGGGGTGAGCCCGAATCTCCTCGAGCAGGCTCTGGGCATACAGGATGGCCACGGTGCGGTTGCGGCTCTGGACGGCCGCTCGATAGCCGCCCGAGAAGACCGCGAAGAGCACCACGAAAGCCACGGCCATGATGAAGAAGGCCAGGATGGTCTCCATCAGCGTGATGCCTCGCCGCATGCTCATGCCCCCTTTCTACAGCGTTGAGCGTATCAGTGGGCCTGGGCGATCACCTTGTCGTAGTAGTCGATGATCTGGCGCACATAGCGGCGCCGCTCGGTGTAAGGGCCGGGGAAGAAGCTGCGCTTGAAGCCGTAGATGATGGTCTGGCGCAGCTCGTCCAGGCCCATGTTGAAAGCCTCCACCGCCGTGAGCACCTCGCGGGTCACGCTGGTGTGGCTGACCAGCCGGTTGTCGGTGCACAGGGTGGCCGACAGCTTCTCCTTGAGCATGCGTCCAAAGACGTGGTCGCGAGCGGTCTTGACGGCGGGCATGGTCTGCAGGTTGGAGGTGATGCAGACCTCGATGGTGATGCGCTGGTCGGCGATGTAGCGAGAAAGCCGGGCCACGTAGTCGGCCGGGTCGCTGACGGCCGGTCCGCACAGCTGGGGCGAGAACAGGTGGTAGCCGTGGCCGATGCGGTCGGCGTGGAGATCGGTGATGGCCTGGAAAATGGACTCCGGACCGTAGGCCTCGCCCGCGTGCACGGTCTTCTTCATGAAGTGGCGGTGGGCGTAGTCGTAAGCCTGCTGGTGGTCGCTGGCGGGATAGCCGTCCTCGCGCCCGGCCAGATCGAAGGCCACGATGGGCAAGCCCTCTTCATCGCGCACCCGCACCGAGGCGCGGGCCAGCTCGAGCGAGGCCAGGCCGAACAGGTGCTCCTCGGGCGCACCCGGGAAGAGGTCGAACAGTCCGCTGTACCAACGCGAGAAGCCGGCCGTGAAGAAGCGCAGGGCGCACACGATGATGCCGTAGTGGAAGGGGGGCTGGCCCTGCTCTTTCACCTCCGGGGAGGCGGCATACTCGTCTTTGGCCCGGCGCAGCCCGCGATCGACGGCCGCGAGCACCTCCCGGAAGGAGAGGCCCCCGTGGAGGTGGAGCTGGGGCGCAAAGCGCACCTCGATGTAGCGCACGCCCTCGTTGATGTTGTCCCAGGCCAGCTCGTAGGCCACCCGCTCGAGGGCCTCTTTGTCCTGCAGCACGGCGCATGTGTATTGAAAGCCGTGCAGGTACTCGGCCAGGTTGGCGTAGCTGGAGCGGAAGACCAGCTCGTTGAGCCCTTCCACGGTCTCGGAGGGCAGCGCGACTTTGCGCTCGCGGGCCAGCTCGATCAGGGTTTGCTCGCGCAGCGATCCGTCGAGGTGAAGATGAAGGTCGGTCTTGGGCAGGGCCCGGATGATGGCTTCGGTGATCATGGGATGCGCGCTTCCTGGCGGGGCCGGCAAAGACCTGTTGGCGGATCTCCGGCAGGAGACTGAACCTTATTCAAGAACTGCCCGCCACCCGGGCTGACCAGAGGCGTCGAGCCCCTTCTCCAAGAGGAATCTCCAGTGTCACCCTCCGGGACATCTCTGTGCCCGCGTCGAAACCACCAGATCAGAGGAACGCTATGCTCGCACCGGATAACGAGGAGCTCTACCCTTACTACGAGGACACGGTGACCGAGTCCGACTGGCATTTGAGCGCCATCCATTACCTTTTGGCGGCGCTGAGGGGTCACTTTGGCCGCCGGTCCGACGGCTGGGTCTTCTCCAACATGTTCGTCTACGACCAGTGCGGCAACACCAGGCGCAATGTCTCTCCCGATGTCTTCGTCGTCTTCGGCTCCACGCGCGCTTCTCGGCGGGTTTACCGAACCTGGTGTGATGGGGGGCCGCCCGCGGCGGTCTTCGAGGTCACCTCGCTGACCACGCGGAAGGCCGACCAGACCACCAAGCGGACGCGCTATGCCGAGATGGGCGTGCAGGAGTACTTCTTGTTCGACCCGCTGGGAGAGTACCTGCCCGGGCAGTTGCGCGTGTATCGGCGCGAAGGCGGTGAGCTCGTGCCGGTCGTCGTCCAGGGTCGCTACCGCAGCGAGTTGCTGGGCGTCGACCTCGTGGTGGAGCGAGAGATCCTTCGAGTGATCGACCTCGAGACCGGCCAGCCCTACCTGACCTCTGAGGAGGAGCGGATGGGGCGTGAGGAGGAGCGCAAGAGAGCCGACGCCGAGCGCAAGAGAGCCGACGTCGAGCGTAAGAGAGCCGACGTCGAGCGCAAGAGAGCCGACGCTCTGGCGGAGGAGGTTCGGAGCTTGCGTCAGCGGCTCGAGCAGCATGAAAGGTAACCCCGGGCCTCTGACTGCTGGATGAGTGCTGTGGCGCCTGTCCTGTCAATGCACCCCTTGAAGCGCCTGTCGCCGTCTCACCGAGACTCCTCCGAGCACGACCTGGCGCTCAGACTCCTGAACCAGACTCGGCTTGTTGGCTTTGAGGCCGTTGGCCAGGTCGCTCACGGCCTGGCGCGGGTCAGGGGCATTCTCCTCAGGAATCCGGTTGGGAAAGAACCGATTGAGCACGGCCACCAGGGAACCGCCGAATCGGTATCCACCCAGCGCTCCGGCCCCGCCGGCCAGCGTCGCCAGGGCCACGACGGCGGGCAGGCTCATCCCCCCCGCGTGGGACATGAGCACTGCTCCCGCTGCGCAGGCAACCATTCCCAGTCCTGCCAGCAGCGAGCTCGCGTTCCCCGGGCGAAAGACTTTCGGGAGCAAAAGGCCCGTGGCGGGCAGGCTGCCCAGCACCATGCCCGCCTTTCCGGCCGTGGGAGCCAGGCTCAGCAGCTGGCCGAAAGCCTCCAGGCCTCCGGAGCCCAGGGCCGCCTGCACGGGCGCAAATCCGGCGGTCATCGCAGTGGCCAGAGCGGCTCCACCCAGGGCTCCCGCGTACAGGAGGGCAGGGAACATCGCCACCTTTGCCGTCAGGGCAAGAACGGGCAGCGCGCTTCGTGCCGAGCCCACGAAGCGGTCCAGCGGCGCAGACCGCGGGGCGGGCGCGCTCAAGGCAAGGGAGAACCGAGCGGGCTCGATCTTCACGTGGACAATGTACCCGGTTCGACTGAATGTCCCCTGAAAGGCGGGGTTCAGATGGTCTTGCAGACCCGCTGCACTTCCTCCAGCGTCACCTTGCCCTCGGCCACTTTCAGCAACCCGTCCTGGTAGAGAGGGCGGAAGCCCTGGGCCATGGCCACCTGGCGGATTTCCTCCTCGTTGGCGGCGCGGTTGACCAGGGCCCGCACCTCAGGGGTGATCTCCAGCATCTCGTACAGGCCCAGGCGGCCGCGGTGGCCGGTGTTGTGGCACTTCTGGCAGCCGGCGCCGCGGAAGACGCGGGGCTGGCGGAAGCCCTCCCGGGCCAGCAGCTCGGCCACCTCGGAGGTGGGGCGCTCCTCCACCCGGCACTCGGTGCAGATGCGCCGGGCCAGGCGCTGGGCCACCCCGCCGAGCAGGGTGGAGCCGATCAGGAAGGGCTCGATGCCCATGTCGCGCAGGCGGGCGATGATGCCCACCGAGTCGTTGGTGTGGATGGTGCTCAGCAGCAAGTGCCCTGTCAGGGCGGCCTGCACGGCGATCTGGGCCGTCTCCACGTCGCGGATCTCGCCCACCAGGATGACATCCGGATCCTGGCGCAAGAACTCGCGCAGCACGCGGGCGAAGGTGACGCGCTTCTCCTCCTCGCGGGGGGCGGTGTTGACCTGCACCT
>CAZWUN010000276.1:0-7474 GCA_964637145.1 uncultured Burkholderiales bacterium | reverse complement strand
CCTTACGCCATCATCCACGGCTTTCCGACTCCGCCCGAGGTGAGCTGGAGCCTCAAAATCGAGGTACCCGGCCTGGGCGACCAGATCTTCCAGGGAGTCAACAACCTGGATTTCTTTGAGGCTAGCTGGGAGGCAGCCGGTGCCGACGGCGGAGCCCTCCCGGACGGGGTCTACACCGTGCAGGTGCGGGCCGAGATCGCCTCCGAGGGTCTGGTGGCTGAGAAGAGCTTCCCCTACACCATCGGCGAGGGTCAGACCGGGGTGCTGGTCGAGAATCTGAGCAGTGACCCCAACCCGATCGATTTCGAAGAGCAGCCCGAGGGGATGAAGGGCGCCCACTTCAGGGCCGACCTGACCCCAATTGGATTCGAGGAACCGATCACCGCCAGTTGGACCCTCGAAATCCGGCTACCCGGCGACGAAAACCCAATGCGCTCCATGACCGGCCAGATTACCTTGAACGCTGCTCCTGACGGCCAGATCGAGCCAACCCCCTTCGAGACGTTCTGGGACGGGTTGGACTCGAGCGGTCAGTTGGTGGGCCCTGGCCAGTACGATGTTGCGCTCATCGTCGACCCGTGTGCCGGAGAAGCGCTGTTTACAACCAACTCGAGCGATGACGGAAGCGGCGGATCGTCCACATCCAGCGGAAGTGGCGTGTTGCAGAGTGAGTCATCTGGCTGCAGTGGGGAAGACCTCCTCGCACTCTACGTAAACCCACTCGTTACGATCCACAGCGTTCGATTTGGAACAACGTTCGACCTTGCAGAGACGGAGCGAGGCCCATTCCCTGTTTACGATTATGAAAACGGAATCCTGAACGGGACGGAATCAAGTCCACATTGGGTCAATGAGCTCATCCCCGGAGCCACAAAGGAGACCTCCATTCCTGCACCGTTTGTTATGGGCTCGGAACTATTCGTTGGAGCGAAATTCAATACCGTTCATCTCCCAGAGAACGTCTTCAAGCTGCGAATAGAAACGGTGGACAAGAATAGCAACCATGAATTCTTTAATCCAACACTTGGAACAATTCATGTCGACATAGGCGTCCATAATCTAGCCGAAATGGTTGTATTCAAGAAAATAGGAACACTTCCAGATCACGTAAATCGGCAGTCCCTAGAGCTAGAATGGAGGATTAGATTTTACGACCAAACCGATAGGCAAATTGGACCCGTCGTAGTCATTTCAACGCCAAAAGAACGCAGAGCGCACATGATCTACACTCTGCTAAGGCCGCCCACAGGAATCATCAACGGCTCCAGGGGAATGGAGTTTCCGTGGTACTCCCCGTTGCATTTTGACTCACTTCAACCATTGGACAGGGTCGACCGAAGGCTCGCCAACCCTAAGGAAGCATTTCGCAGTCCGCTTGATTTGGCCACGCACTGGTCGACCGGCTCCCGAACAGATTTTGAGGTAGCTGACTCCATTAGCGAGGCACTATATTCCAGAAGCTCAATCACATACAACGGAGCAGACTCCGGAGTTTCACGGGCTTACGGCTCCGATATATCGTTTGACTACACGTACTTCTTGAAGCACGTGGACACAGCCCAATGTTCCGAACTTGCCCTGCAGATGTATGCTTTGTGCGCTCAAGTTGGAACTCAGAGTGATATTCTTCGGATAGAACCAAGAATATTCGCTCCTGGCTCCTACCTTCCAGGCTCCTCTATTATTTTTACCAACTACCTCAAAATTCTGAACGGTCGCTCCAACACCATTATTGATTACTGTGCTCCCCTGCCCATCGCTGGAGAATTCTTTGGTCTAGCAACAATATCATATCCACGGTCGCCCGTTCTCGCACAATTCACCTTTAGCATGCATCAAGTATCGGTAGTCAATGGGCTGGCATTTGACTCTAGCGCACGGCCTGCAGTGTTTATCGGCTCGGCAACTCCACCAATTTCACAAAGAAAGAACATGGACTTTTACATCAACCAGTTAAACCTAGTATTCACAATGGACGACTTCGAGCAAATACATTTAGAAACCTACAACCGACCTCCACCGGCTACTGTCTATACAAACTCACAATCAGATTATGCGGCCAGCTATGGTGAGGCAACAGAGAAATCAAGCCTACCGCTAGACATGTATCTAGAACGGCTCCTATATTTGGCCGATTTTGAGATTGACAAAAGGAGAACTGGATACAATCGTATCGGCCCAACATCTCGGAGACTTCAACCATACTTTAGGTAGGAGAAGACCTTTTTGAAAAAGCACACACTGATCGCATTGATATTCATAACCTTTCTCGCGCGCCATAGTTGTAGCGATGTGCCAAGTGAGGAATGGGTACGTTTTGATCCAGCCACCCCCGCAGACCAAAGGGCTATACTAATATCAATAAATGAACAGGACCTCCAAAACGAATACGCTCTCGTGCGAAGCAAATCGGATCCGGTCGTAATCGGAGAGCGAATATATCCATCGCTACTTCAAAATTGGGAAGCTACCGACGGCAGTGGGAACTTCGTCACTGCAAGCTTCGCTGTTACAAACAACTCAGACGAGACGGTGGAGGCCGTGGCATTCTTTCGTAATCAGATTCAATCCAGCCTCACCCCAAGCGGTCGAATCACTGATGCGACGTTAGAGGGCGGGCGTACTATCCTGCTCGTCCAAGGTAACGCAATAGCAGTCATCAATGCCTCGCAGTCTACAATGCTTGACCGAGTAGCTAGGATTTCCGCCGCAAGAATGAGCCAGGAAGGCTTCCAGGCAGTTCCCGCACTAAGCTTCTCACCTAGACTTGTTCAGCCTGCAATCCAGGGGAGGCAGCCAGCCATCATAGAATGCAGCAGTAGTGACGATGAATACTCACCGATGCGCTACGCAGCTTCCCTACGTCGGTCGGACAGTGAGCATTCCATCGCCTCCGCAAGCGTAAGCCAGATATCCGCTGCCATCGCCCAGTTACAGTGGGACGGAACAGACTATGACGGAAACCTGGTTGAGCCCGGTGACTATGTCGCGACCATCCTTCTGGTGGATTCCGTTGGACGGATGGCACGGGGCCGGGTCGAGGTTCAGGTTTCCTCCACAGCCTCTGTAACGCTTCACCTCGGCGTACTTTCCAAGCACGTCAAGCCCCACAAGAACGAGCAGGCCAGGGTGCAGGCGACCGCCACCAACCCGCCCACCACCCTCAGCTACTCCATCTACCCGGGTGGCCAGGGTGGGCCGCCACAGGGCCCGCCCGTACTCACCGTGCAGGGCCTGTCGGCACCGAGCGGGGCACTCGAGCTGGTGTGGGACGGAACCGATGCCAGCGGCCAACGCGTACCTAACGGAAGCTATGTCATGGTGGTGACCGCCCGCGACAGCACGGGCAGCGAGTCCTCGGAAGCTGCTCATCTGGTAGTGAACTTCCAGAGTGGCGGGCAGGGCGCGCGCTCGCTCTGGCAGCTAGCCCGGCGCTGGCTCTCACCCGGCGATGCCCTCGGGCTCGCCTTTCCTATCCCCTGTCTTGGCGCCAAGCTTGCCCTGAGCTCCATGTTCTCCCCGGCCCAACTCTCGTCCAAAGGCCACGAGCTATCGAACTGAGCTCAGCTCGCTCCCGCCGTCTCGGCCAGCACCGCCTTCACGGAGAAGCGCTCCGAGCCGCCCGCATCGCCCGCCTTCAGGCTGACGCCCTCCGGCTCCACCGCGCCGGCCTGCAGCACGTCGTCGAGCACCGTGCGCAGGGCCGCCAGGTCCTCGTCCTTGCCGACCACCTCCAGCCGGGCGATAGGCCAGCGCAGGTTCTTCTTGCCCTCGGTCTTGGCCATGCGCGCCTTCTTGAGCACCTCCACGGCGCAGGCATAGGCCTGCGGGTGCTCGACGCGGCCGCCGGTAGCGAACTCGTCCTCGGAGGGCCAGGCGGCCTTGTGGATCGAGCCGGGATGCCGCCAGGACCAGATCTCCTCGGTCACATACGGCATGGTGGGCGCGAACAAGCGCAACAAGGTCTCCAGGCCGAGCTTCAGGGCGGCCAGCGCCGAGCGACGGCCGGGTGAGTCCTCTTCCTCGTAGCTGCGGCGCTTGACCAGCTCGACGTAGTCGTCGCAGAAATTCCAGAAGAAGTCCTCGGTGGCCGAGAGGGCCCCGGCGTAGTCGAAGCGGTCGAAGCTCTCGGTGGCCGAGCGCACCAGCTCGCTCAGGTTGGCGGCCATGGCGAGATCCAGCGGGTGGGTGATCTCGTCCGGGCCGCCGGCTTTGGCGCCCGAGCGCTCCATCACCCCCAGCACGAACTTGCTGGCGTTGAAGAGCTTGGTGCGCAGCTTGGAGCCCTGCTCCATCACCTTCTCGTCGAAGGCCGTGTCGGTGCCCAGGCGGGCCCGCGCGGCCCAGTAGCGCACCGAGTCGGAGGAGTGCTTCTCCAGGAGGTGCCCGGGGGTGACCACGTTGCCGCGCGACTTGCTCATCTTCTTGCGGTCGGGGTCGAGGATCCAGCCGCTGATGGTCACGTTCTTCCAGGGGATGGTGTCCTCGTGCATCCAGGCCTTCACGATGGTGTAGAAGGCCCAGGTGCGGATGATTTCGTGCGACTGCGGGCGCACGTCCATGGGGAACAATCGCCCGTGGCGCTTGGGATCGATCCCCCAGTGGCTCATGATCTGCGGGCTCATGGAGGAAGTGGCCCAGGTGTCCATCACGTCCGGGTCGCCCGTGAAGCCGCCCGGCTGGTTGCGCTGGGCCTCGCTGTAGCCGGGGGGCACGTCCGAGAGAGGATCCACCGGCAGGCTTTCCCTGGTGGCGTAGATGGGGTGCTGGTGGTCGGGCTGGCCGTCCTGGTCGACCGGATACCAGACCGGGAAGGCCACCCCGAAGTAGCGCTGGCGGCTGACCGCCCAATCCTGGTTGAGACCCTCGATCCAGTGCTCCACCCTCAGGCGCATGTGGCTCGGATGCCACTCGATCTTGCGGCTCATCTCGAGCAGCTTCTCCTTGTGCTCGAGCAGGCGGATGAACCACTGGCGGCTGGACACGAACTCGAGCGGGCGGTCGCCCTTCTCATAGAACTTGACGAACTGCTTGGTGGGGCGCGGCTCCCCTACTCCGGCCCCGGCCTCGGCCAGAAGCTCCACCACCCGGGCCCTGGCCTTCTTGAGGTGCTGCCCGGCCAGCTGATCGCAGACCGCCTGGGCGGCGGGGGCGTCCAGGCTGGCGAAGGGCTCGGTCCCGAAGCTCACGGGCAACATCGTGCCCTGCAGGCTGACCACCTGCTTGAGCGGCAGACCGGACTTCTTCCAGAAATCCACGTCGGCCGAATCGCCGAAGGTGCAGACCATCAGGATGCCGGTTCCCTTCTCGGGATCGGCGTGCTCGGAGGCCACGATGGGCACTGCGGCTTGAAAGAGCGGGGTGATGGCCCGCTTGCCGAAGAGCGGCTTGAAGCGCTCGTCGTCGGGGTGGGCGGCCACCGCCACGCAGGCGGCCAGAAGCTCGGGGCGAGTCGTGGAGATGACGAAATCGCCTCCCCCCTCGACCTGAAAGCGGATGTCGTGGTAGAAGCTGTCGCGCTCGCGGTCCTCCACCTCGGCCTGGGCCACCGCGGTCTGGAAGTCGATGTCCCACATCGTGGGGGCCTCCACCTGGTAGACCTGGCCCTTCTCCACCAGGTCCAGGAAGGAGAGCTGGGAGATCTTGCGGCAGTGGGCGTCGATGGTGGCGTAGGTCTCCCGCCAGTCGACCGAGAGGCCGAGCCGGCGCCAGAGGGCCTCGAAGGCGGCCTCGTCCTCCACCGTCACCAGGGCGCAGGCCTCGATGAAGTTGCGTCGCGAGACCTCTTCGACGTCGTTGTCGGGCTTGTCGCGCCGGGGCTTCCAGTCGGGATCGTAAGGCAGGCGCGGATTGCAGCGGATTCCGAAGATGTTCTGCACCCGCCGCTCGGTGGGCAGTCCGTTGTCGTCCCAGCCCATCGGGTAGGCGATGTTCTTGCCGCGCATGCGCTGGTAGCGCACGATCAGATCCTGGTGGGTGTAAGAGAAAACGTGCCCGACGTGGAGAGAGCCGCTCACCGTGGGGGGCGGGGTATCCACGACAAAGGTCTCCTCGCGGGACCGGGTGGGATCCCAGCGGTAGATGCCGGACTCCTCCCACAGCTTCATCCAGCGCTCTTCGGCGGCATTGTGGTCGTACTTCTGGGGAATCTCGCTCATAAGCCGGGCGCTTCGCGCGGCCCGCCTGCGTTCCCTTGTGAGCCAGAGCACAACCGGGCTGTACGGGGGGGCACAGAAGCGCCAGACCGCCAGCGGTAGGATAGCTTGCAGGAGGACGAAACGATGAAAAGCTGGATGGATCAGGCCGCCATGGCCTTCACCCACTTCTGGAAGCTGGTCATGGACGAGGACTACTGCTTGCTGGCCGATTTCACGGCCGAGCCCACTCCCGGTTTGACCTGGACTGGAGCGGCCAGGCCCCCGACCCGCAAGATGGCCGTGGAGGAGCTGCGCGAGCTGAGCCACCACACCCGCCGACTGCGGGTGGGCACCGAAACCAGGAAGCTCACTCTGGCCGAGTTACTGCCTCCCCCTGAACTGGGAGTGTTCGAGCCCGAGTTGGCGACGGATTCCGAGCGCGTGCTCTGGCCCGAGCTCGAGCTGGGCGAGTTCGAGCTGCGGACCTATCCCTTCAGCTAGCGGAACAGCCGGGTGGGACAGAGCCCCAGAGCGGACCAGCTCTTGTCGGCCGTCACCGCGGTGGCCCCCAACCGGGCGGCCAGGGCCAGGCAGCTGCGATCCCCCAGAGACAGGCCAGCCTGTCTGGTCAGCGGACGCAGCCGCCCCACCTCTCGCGCCAGCTCCTCGTCCATCAGGTGGACCTCCAGGCTGAGCAGAGCGACGCTTTCTGCGGCTTCCTCGCTGGTCAAGCCAGCCTCGGCCAGCTTGGAATAGACCTCGGCCAGGTTGACCACACTGGCGCACGAGTCTGCCAGCAGCGCCACCACCGACTCGTGACCTTGTTCTTGATGAAGAACGGCCAGGATGGCCGAGGCGTCCAGAACGTACCCCTTACTCACGCTGGTCTTCGAGTCGGCGCTCTTCCAGGAGCTCCTCGACCAGCCTTCGCTCGCGAGGCACCCGGCGAGCGACGATTGCCTGAGCGCGGCGAAGGGCCTCAGCGCGACTGAGCAGGACGATCTCACGGTCCCGCACGAGCATCACAACCTCATCGCCCACCGACAGGTTCAGCTGCTTGCGCACGGAAGCCGGAATGACAATTCTGCCTCCCTCTGTCACGCGAGCCACAATCTGATCCATGTCCCCATTTTGCCATAAAAGAGGGACTCTGTCGAGCTACTTCTTGGGCTCGAGCACCTCGAACTGCACCTCGGTGCGATTGTCCTCCGTCGTGGACTCCAGACCCGGCCCGCCGCTCTCCACCTCGGCCACCACCGTGCCCGGCCCCGGGCGACCCGGCGTCCAGCTCAGGGGCACCTTGACCTCGTGACCCGGCTCGAGCGACTCCTCGGCCC
>CAZWUN010000275.1:0-7506 GCA_964637145.1 uncultured Burkholderiales bacterium | reverse complement strand
TTCAGCCAGTCCTTCATGATGATCGAGCGCTGGATCGAGGGCGATCGGGCCCGCCTGCTCGTCAGGGACCGCTGCTGTCAGTACCCCTCCTCCGACCGCTGACCTCATTTTGAAAAGCGGCGCCATCTACCTGATGGATGCCAACCGCAGTCGGGTGTCGGCAATCGCCATCGCCGCTGGCCGCGTCGTGTTCGTCGGCAGCGATGCGCAAGCCGACGAGCTCCTCGGCCCGAGCACCCGGGTGCTGGATCTGCAGGGCCAGATGGTGCTGCCGGGCCTGCACGATAGCCACGTGCACCTGTGCGAAGGCGGCCTGGCGACCCTGCAGTGCTCTCTGGCGGGCCTGACCACCGTGCAGCAAGTGCTGGACAAGGTGGCTGCTTACGCCGCCGAGCACCCCGAGTTGACCTGGATCATCGGAGGCGGGTGGGAGGCGACCCTCTTTCCCCCCGAGGGCCCGACCCACCAGATCCTGGACGCGGTGGTGAGCGATCGCCCGGTGGTGCTCTACGGGGGCGATGGGCACTCGGCCTGGTTGAACGCCGAGGCCCTGAGGCTGGCACGCATCACCCGGGACACGCCCGACCCCCCCAACGGTCGCATCGAGCGTGACGCCGCGGGTGAGCCGACCGGCACGCTGCGCGAGTCGGCGGTGGACCTGGCGGTGGCTGCGGCTCCCCCCGTCTCGCGGCAAGAGTATGCCGACGGCCTGCGCGCGGGGCTGCGCCTGGCAAACTCGCTGGGGATCACCTCGATTTTCGAGGCCAACGCCACCCCCGGCGTGCTGCAGGCGTATCAGGACCTCGACCAGAGCGACGAGCTCACGGTGCGCGTGCTGGCGGCGCTGGAGACCAGGCCGCTGGAGGGCCCCGAGCAGGTTGCCCGGATGGTCCAGGCGCGCGAGCGCTCCAGGGGTCGCCGGCTCCGCCCCGATGCCGCCAAAATCTTCGTGGACGGGGTGATCGAGGCCCAGACCGCCGCTCTGCTCGAGCCCTACGTGGGCAGCAGCGAGAGCGGCCCTCTGAACTTCACACCCACAGCCCTGAACGCGCTGGTGAAGGCGCTCGACGAAGCCGGTTTCGTGGTGCACTTCCACGCCATCGGCGATCGGGCCGTGCGGGTAGCCCTGGACAGCGTGGAGGCACTGGGCGGGACCAGCCTGCGCCCGAGCGTGGCCCACCTGGAGCTGACCGACCCGGCCGATCTGCCCCGTATCGACGAGCTGGGTTGCGTGGCCAACATCCAGCCGAGGTGGGCCATTCTGGACGAGGACATCCGGGACCTGACCGCGCCCGTGCTGGGGCCGGTGCGCTCCAGTCGTCTCTATGCTTTCGGCTCCATGCGCGACGCCGGCGCCCTTCTGGCCGGCGGCAGCGACTGGCCGGTGTCCGGCCTGGCTCCGCTGGAGGGGGTCCAGGTGGGCGTGACGCGCAGGGCCCTGAACGCCGGCCCGGGAGAGGCCTGGCTGCCCGAGCAGCTTCTGACCCTCGACCAGGTGCTGGCGTCTTATACCATCGGTGGCGCTTTCGCGCAGCTCCAGGAGGAGCAGGCGGGTTCGCTGGAGGTGGGCAAGCTGGCCGACCTGGTGGTGCTGGAGCGCGACCTCTTCGAGGTGGCTACCGACCAGCTCAGCCAGGTGCGGATTCTGCGCACCTTCGTGGAAGGCGAAGAGGTCTACTCGGCCGAGTTGGCCGGCCGGGGCTCCTCGTCAGCGGTCTCGCCGGCTTTGATCCTGGCCACCAGCGCCAGGATATCCGGGTCGGATGCCTGCTGTGCGACCTTGGCCAGGAGCGCGTCCACGCGCGGGTCCTCGAAGGCGCTCAGCGCCCGCATCAGGGCCCGGTAATACGGCACCGAGCAGCTCTGGTAGGATTGGTGGATCAGCTCGTCCACCACGTCCCAGTCCTGCATCTTGCCCAGGCCGAGCGCTCCCGCCGGGTCGCGCTCGATGGCCCGCAGTACTGCCTGGCGCAGCTTGATCGAGGGGCCCCGAAGCGCCTCGAAGAGAGCTCCGGCATCCGTCAGCTTCAGGCTGCGAGGAGCGTTTTCTCCAGCCACTCGTGCTCTCCCAGAGCCATCAGGATCTGAACCGCGGCTGCCCGCACGGCCAGTTGCTCGTGACTCACCAACGGCTTGACCAACCCGGCCTCACCCAGCGCGATCAGCCCGTCTGCGGCTCGGGCTCGCACGCGCCAGTCGGAGTCTTCGAGAGCGGCCAGCAGCTCCGCTTTGCTGCGCTCCTCAGAGGTGGACACGGCTCGCTCACCGGGCGCCTCCTGGAGCCCCAGGCCGGCCCGGGCATCGGCCCCGCAGATCCCTTCCAACTCGGCTGCCCACAACGGCTCCCAGATTCCCGAGCGAGGGGGCAGGGTGGAATCAGGGTCCAGAATGGCCAGGCGCAGGGCCACCGCGGGAGGATCCTCGGGAAGGGGCGGGCCCAGGACCCGGGCCGCATAGCGGGCTCGCAGCAGAAAGGTGTTGCCCATCAGCGCGGGGTAGGCTCGCGGACGCTCGAAAGCGTTCATGCTGAGATAGGCCGCAGCCGCGGTCAGAGCCTGGGCGGAGCCATGCTCGAGCCGCTCGAGGAAGAAGTCGGTCACGCGCGGGTCGCTAACGGCCGACAGGGTGGCGCAAGCCATCAAGGCAAGGGACGAATTGCCGTCGCGCCCCTGGGCCATCAGAACGTCAAGGCAGTCGCGCCCCTGGTAAGCGCCGTAGCTCAGAGCCTTCTCGGGAGACTTCGCCAGCGTGCGTTGGATGGCCATGCGAAGGCCCAGGTCGGGGCTCTCCAGGGCGGCGATCAGGTCTTGCGCCGAGGTGATCTCGAGGCGGGTGGTCACGCGAAGACGACCTCGTACTCCTCTTCGTCCGGGTCGAGCCGCAGGGGGTCGAAGCCCAGCGTCTGGCTGCCTGCCTTGTTGGAGAGGGTATTGGTGATGGCGGTGAACTTGGGCCCGAACTTGAGCAGATCGGGCATATCCAGGGTGACCTGCTTGTTCAGGCTCATCACCTTGAGGAAGCTGAAGTCGATGAAGAAGCCGACCTTGAGGCCGAACCGCCGGGCAGCTACGTGCTCGATGCGCACGGCGAGCTGGCTGGCCGCGGCCGGCACCACACCCGAGGAGTAGGCGGCCCGGGTGACCCCGTCATCCCCCCAGGTGACCGGACTGTAGCTGGCGCCGTCGACCTGGTAGCCCACGATCTTGTAGTCGACCGGGATCAAAAGGCTGAAGATCGGCCCCACCGCCAAAAAAATGCTGAGCTTCTCCAGGCCGTCCACCACGGCCTTGACGGCCGGGAACTTCTTGAGCAGGCCGATGATATTGATGGGCAGGTCGAGCTGGGGGCTGACCGTGTAGGAGCCCTTGCCCTCGGCGATCACGTCCTCCTCGGAGCCGTAGATGGAGAACGAGCCCGCGGCGGCCTGGAAGACGTCCGGCACTTTGGCGATCTTCTGACCTGTCTTGCCAAGCTTGCCCAGGATGAGCTCGAGCAGGATGGCCAGCAGGTCGAAGGTGATGTTGAAGCTCGTGTTGGTGGAGGCCTTCCATTCGGAGACCAGACGACTGTTCCAGCCGTCTTCGATCCAGCGCACCGAGAGCGTATCGATGGTGAGCGAGAAATTGATCGACAGGCTCAGCCCAAAAATCAGCCCGGCATCGGTGATGTCGGAGGCGAGCGTCATCTCCAGGCCGCCGTTGTCGTAATCGATGTCCGTGAATTCCAGGATGGTGGCGTAGGCGGGCCCGCACAGGCCAGCCAGGATGGTGATTCCGGCGTCCATCGAGATGCGCCAGGCGACGAAGGCTGTGGGCTTGAGCTCGATGAGCTTGTTCAGGGACTGGTTGATGCTGATGCCGGCCCGCACGTTGGAGACCGTGGGGAAGAGCGCGAACCCCTTGCAGATGTCGGGTACCGGCAGGGAAGTGGCGAGGACGGTATCGGGAATCTGAGGCACGGCGCTCCTCCTAGATCGGCAGGCCCAGGAGCAAAGCCTCCTGGCCGTCGGCGAATTCCCCGTAACAGACGATGCGGCCGTGGTTGTCGGCCTGAGTGGTGTGAAAACCCAGCGCCACCGACTCGAGAACCTTGCCGTCCACGCTGTCTCCGCGCTGCAAGAGGAGAACCGGGCCGGCCCCGTCGTGGGCGCACAGCTCGAGACCCTGCTCGGTGAAGAGCTGGAAGAACGTCAGCCCGCCACCGTTGATCACTCCCGGGATCATGGTGCGGATGGGAGAGCCGCCGGGGGAGAGCCCGCCGGTGCGGGCGATGGGGGTGGAGCCGCGGTAGAGGGTCTGGTCCTCGCCCAGTTGGGTCAAATAGCAGGTGACTTCTTGTCCCCCGATGCGCGGCCCATAGAGGTTGTCGCCCACGGCCGGGATGTCCACCCGACCCCGGGCCGAGCGCGACAGGCGCAACGAGGGGCAGGCCGACATCAGTCGAGCCTGCTCGCGAGGACGGGACACGTTGCCCTGGAACAGAAAGCTCCCCGAGGCGCCATCCTGGCGAGGTTGCAGGGGATCGCTGCCAAAGGCCTGCACCACGTAGGAGCCATCCTCATCCAGGTCGACCAGGCCGATCCCCTCGAGGATGCCATCGGCCTCAGGGATCTCCTGGCCGGTGTTGAAGAGAATCTGGGCCGAGGCCGGGGTGGCCCCGGGCAAGAAGAAGAGCCCTTCGGCCGAGAAGCCGTCCCCCCCGTAGCGGCTCACGACCATAATGTCGCCGTCCTCCATGTCGATGTCGCCGAAGTCGCCACCGTAGGAGCCCTGGTTGCCGGGCAGGTCGTCGTCGTAATCGATCACGATCTCGAGGCCCTGGCCCCGGTCGGTCACCACCGACCCCGGACTCTGGCCGGCCGGCGCCTGCTCGAGATCATAAGCCAGCACTCCGGCCACGGAGCCGTCGTCGTCCACGTCCACGCTGGCCAGGGTGTCGATGATGCGTCCGTCGGGGCCGGCCGCGCCTTCGAGCAGGATGCGGCGAGCATCGCCGATGGCGGGCCTGCCGGCGCTCAGGTCGAGGCTGAGTCGGTAGAAGCCAAAATCCCCGGCGGCCGTCTGGCCCGAGAAGTAGACCCCTGCGCGCTCGTCGATGAGCACCTGGGGGCTGAGATGGACCACCTCCGGAAACAGCCCCAGGTCCCCGGGCGAGTAGAGACGGAAGAAGACGTAACCGTTGGGCAGGGGGTCGACGCTCCCGCCGCTCCCGCCGTTCCCGGACCCCCCGCATCCGTAGGATGCGCCCAGCAGGGCGCAACCAAGGGCACTGCCGGTCAGCTTGAGAAAGTCTCGTCGAGAGGGCTGCAGGCGTCGCACAGGACCGCGGTTCTGGCCGAAGAGAAAGAAACCCTCCGGGCCCGTCCGGATATCTCCAGGGGGATGCGCCTTCCCAGCCGAAGATACCCCGTCCACCACGGAAGGAGGTCAGTATGCTCGAGCAGGATCTGGATCGCCCTACTCAAGACCCGGAGGCGAATTTCGCCGACATCAAGCCCCCTCTTTCCGAAGAATACGCGGTGGTGGAGGCCAACCGCTGTCTCTACTGCTATGACGCCCCCTGCATGCGGGCCTGTCCCACCCACATCGATGTGCCCGAGTTCATCCGTCGCATCGGAACCCGCAACGTGGCGGGGGCGGCGCGCACCATTCTGGAGGTCAACGCCCTGGGTGCGAGCTGCGCCCGGGTCTGTCCCACCGAAGTGCTGTGCGAGGGGATGTGCGTGATGCACCAGATGGGGATGCCGGCCATCGACATCGGCCGCCTGCAGCGCTATGCCACCGACCACGTGATGAGCCACGGCATCCAGGTGCTGGGCCCGCCCGCTCCCCCGAACGGCCGCTCCGTGGCCGTGGTGGGCGCCGGTCCCGCGGGCCTGGCCGCTGCCACCGAGCTCGGTCTGCTGGGCTACCGGGTGGTGGTCTTCGATGACAAGCCCGAGCCCGGGGGACTGAATCGTTACGGCATCGCTCCTTACAAGATGACCAACCAGGAAGCCCGAGACGAGGTGGAGTACCTGCGCAAGATGGCCGGATTCACCCTGAAATCGGGCGTTCGGGTGGGCCGGGACGTGAAACTCGAGGAGCTGGAGAAGGAGTTCGCGGTCATCTTCCTGGGCGTGGGGCTGGGCAGCTCCAGGAAGCTCGGGGTCCCCGGCGAGGATCTGCCCGGGGTGGTGGGGGCCACCGAGTGGATCGAGGAGCTGCGCAGCAAGCCCTACCATGAGATGAAGGTGGGTCGCCGGGTGGTGGTCGTGGGGGCGGGCAACACCGCCATTGACGCCGCCACCGAGGCCTCCCGGCTGGGAGCCGAGCAGGTTACCATCGTCTACCGGCGCGGCCGCGAGGAGATGCCCGCCTACGAGTTCGAGTACGAGCTGGCCCTCAAGGACCGGGTGGACTTCGCCTGGTTCACCCACCCGGTGGCCGTGCTTGGAACTGACAGAGTCACCGGCCTTCGCTGCCAGAAGATGCAGCCCGGTGAGCCCGATGCCAGCGGGCGTCCCCGCCCGGTGCCGGTTCCCGGCTCCGAGTTCGAGATGCCGGCCGACCTGATCATCAAGGCCACCGGGCAGGAGAGCCAGGACAGCCTGCTCTCCAGCGTCAGCGGCCTGGTGCTCAAATCCGGCAAGGTGGTGGTGAACGAGGGCTACCAGACCGGCAATCCCCGCTACTTCGCGGGAGGCGATTGCCTCAACGGGGGCAAGGAAGTGGTCAACGCCGTGGCCCACGGGCGCGATGCCGCCCGCTTCATCCACGCCTATCTCAATGGGAAGGGGGCCTGAGATCATGGCTGATCTGTCCATCAACATGGCCGGCATTCGCTCGCCCAATCCGTTCTGGCTGGCCTCGGGGCCGCCCACCAACACCGGTTACCAGGCCGACCGCGCTTTCGAGGCCGGCTGGGGCGGGGTGGTCTGGAAGACCATCGGCGACCCCATCGTGAACGTCAACTCCCGCTACGGGGCCCTGGGATACAAGGGCCAGCGCGTAATGGGGCTCAACAACATCGAGCTGATCACCGACCGCCCGATCGAGGTCAACCTCAAGGAGATCCGTGAGGTGAAGAAGCGCTGGCCGGACCGGGCCGTGGTGGCCTCGCTGATGGTCGAGTCCAGCCGCGAGAAGTGGCACGACATCGTCAAGCGCGTCAACGATACCGGAGCCGACGGTATCGAGCTGAACTTCGGCTGCCCCCACGGCATGTCCGAGCGCGGCATGGGCTCGGCGGTGGGCCAGGTGCCCGAATACACCTGCCAGATCACCGAGTGGGTCAAGGAAGCGGCCCAGATCCCCGTGCTGGTCAAGCTGACCCCCAACGTGGCCGACGTGGTTTACCCGGGCCTTGCCGCCCAGCGAGGCGGGGCCGACGGGGTGGCGCTGATCAACACCATCAACTCGGTGACCGGGGTGAACCTCGACAGCCTGGTCCCCAACCCCAACGTGCACGGCCACTCGGCTCACGGAGGCTACTGCGGCCCGGCCGTCAAGCCGATCGCCCTGAACA
>CAZWUN010000274.1:0-7517 GCA_964637145.1 uncultured Burkholderiales bacterium | reverse complement strand
GCCAGCGCAGCACCGCCTCGGCCACCTTCTGCACCTCGCCCACGGCCCGGCGGGCGGGCGTGGAGGGGGCCAGCCGGATGCCCGGCACCTGGCGCGTGTCCTCGGTCAGGAGCGCGGTCATCACGGCCGCCAGTTGGGCGGCGTTGAGGCGCTCGAGAATGCCCGAGCGGGCCACCTCGGTCAGCAGCACCACGTTGGTGCCCCGCAGGTAGGCGGCCAGCAGACCGAGCTCGGTGGGCTTGTCGTCTTGCATGTAGCCCAGAGCCTCGAGCAGGTCTTTCAGGCGGGTGAACTGCTTCCAGTAGGGCGTCTCCACCCGGCGAGCCAGCTTTCCCAGATCACCCTTCTCGCGGGTCAGCTCGGCCAGCATGGCGTGGTTGTGGCCGCAGGGCCGCCGCACCGGGCATTCGTGGCAGGGGGTGCGCTCCATCATCACCCTCACGTCGGCCTTCTGGTCCTTGAGTTTGGCGATGGCTTCCTTCAGGCCACGGTTGCCCGGACGCATCCCCCGGCCCATGGCCTCGATCTGCCGAACCAGGCTGCGCTCCTTGTCCTTGAGCTTGTGATAGGCGGGCAGGTCGCCGGGGCGCTCGGGGCAGAGCGGGCGCGACAGCTCTTCCACGCGCTTTGCCAGGCTCTGCGAGCGGGTGCCCAGCGAGCCTTTGACCCGCTCGGCCAGGAACTGTCCGAAGGAGCGCTCCACCAGCTGGCGGCACTCGTCCAGCGAGTGGTGCTGCAGCAGGTTGAGCACCATCCCGTAGCTGGGGGTGAAGCGCGAAAGCAGCGGATCGGCCTCGGCTCGAGCCAGCCGGGCCGCCTCCTCCACCCGCTCCATGGGATGGTGCACCACCACCACGTGGCCCACCGTGTCCATGCCCCGGCGGCCGGCCCGGCCCGACATCTGCAGGAACTCGCTGGCGGTCATGGGCCGGTGGCCCTCGTCGGAATACTTGGAGATGGCCGAGATGACGGTGGTGCGGGCAGGCATGTTGATGCCCGCGGCCAGGGTCTCGGTGGCGAACACGCACTTGATCAGGCCCTGTTGAAAGAGCCGCTCCACCAGCGACTTCCAGGGGGGCAGCAGGCCGGCGTGGTGGGCCGCCAGGCCCTGGCGCAGATAGGGGAGGTGGGGATGATCGATCAGGAACGGATTGTCGCGCAGGAAGTCCTTGAGGGAGGCTTTGATGGCTTCGGCCTCGGCCAGGGTCAGGGTGACCGCCCCCTGGGAGGCTCGCAGGGCCAGCTCGCAGCCCCGGCGCGAGAAGACGAAGTAGATGGCGGGCAGCATCTCGCGCTCGGCCAGGGCCCGCACCACGTTCTCGGGGCTGACCTTCTCGGGGCGTTCCTCCTTCTTGGGCTTGCGAAAGCCGTCCCGTTTGGGAGGCGGGGAGATCTGGCGTAGGGCCGGGTTGAGCGAGCCGGAGTCGCTCAAGAGCGGCTTGAGCGACTTGAAGTAGTAGTAGAACTTCAGGGGAACCGGGCGAAAGTCGCTCTGGATCAGGCGGGTGGGGGCGTGGGTGGCCGAGATCCAGTCCACCAGGTCGGTGGCGTTGGCCACCGTGGCGGACAGGGCCACCAGCTGGATCTCGCGCGGACAGTAGACGATCGACTCCTCCCACACGGTGCCCCGCTCGACGTCGTTCATGTAGTGGCACTCGTCGAGGATCACCGAGACCACTCCCTGCAGGTTGGCGTGCACGTCGCCCAGGATGGTGCCGTAGAGCATGTTGCGGAAGACCTCGGTGGTCATCACCACGATGGGGGCATCGCGGCGCACCGAGATGTCGCCGGTCAACAGCCCCACCTGGTCTTCTCCGAAAAGCTGCTGCAGGTCGTGGAACTTCTGGTTGGAGAGCGCCTTCAGGGGAGTGGTGTAAAAGCAGCGCAGCTGGCGCTGGTGGGCGCGATGCAGGGCGTACTCGGCGATAGCCGTCTTGCCCGACCCGGTGGGAGCGCACACCACCACGTTCTCTCCCGCCCCAATGGACTCCATGGCCTCGACCTGAAACTCGTCCAGCGGGAACGGAAAGAGGCGCGCGATGTCGGGCGAGGGCGCCCTGGGGGCTGCGGGCATTGCCCCGTGGCTTCGCCGCGGGTTACCAGGGTCCCCCCCGGCCGGCAACGAAGGCGAAACTCGGATGCTGGATCTGGCTCGGCTGAAGAAAGTGCGCCTCAGTCGCGTGCCCTGGGGTCACCTGATGGTGGCCCATCTTTTGTTGCGCTGGAACTATGCCGTCCCCAAGACCGAACTGGTGCTGGAGGGCCTGGAGAACCTGCCCGACCGCCCTTGCTTGCTGGGGATGAACCACACCGACATGTACAACTACTTCCCCTTGCAGTATCTCTTCTACCTCAACAAGCGCCCGTTTACGGCCACCTGGGTCAAGGGGAAGTACTACCACAATCGCCTGGTGGCCTTCTTCCTCGAGTGCACCAACAATATTCCCCTGCCTTCGCGGGGGTATCTCCTGACCCACGACTTTCGCCGAGCGGCTGGCCGGCGGCCCTCAGACAGCGAGTACCGGGCCATCCGCGATGCTCTCGACTCGGGCGACCCGTCCGAGCTTCCTCCGGAGCTGGGAGAGGGCTACCTGGAGCGCTTCGAGGAGCGCTGGGAGGCCATGGTGGGGGAGATCGACCGGCTCAACAAAGAGGCCCTGTTCGAGCACAAGACCAACGTGCTGGTCTTCCCCCAGGGCACGCGCAGCCGACGCCTCTCCGAGGGCCACACCGGGATCGCCCAGACAGGCCTGCACCTGAGGGTGCCCATCGTGCCCATCGGCTGCAATGGCTCGGATCGGGTCTACCCCGACAACTACCCCATCTCACGGGGGGGGCGCATCGTCTACCGCATCGGCAAGCCGATCGAGCCGGACGGCCCGGAGCTGGCCCCTTACCGCATCGATGAGCCCTTCATGCCTCTCACCCGGGGAGCCGCCCGCCTGCACGGCGAGCGCTTTCGAGCCGTCACCGACCTGGTGATGGACCGGGTCAACGACCTGCTCGACGAGCCCTATCGCTTTGCCGAGGATCGACGCTCGCAGGGGGTACAGGGCGTGGATCGGTTCATGTAGGCGGGGGGGCGTTGTTGGCGCTCTCCTTGAGCGACCAGATGACGTAGCGCCCCAGAGCGCGAGTGCCGGGTGCATCCAGGTTGCTGAACTCCAGGCCGAGTTGGAAACTCTGGCCGCTGTCTGACTCGCGCGACTCCCTGACCAGGCCCAGCACCGAAACCGGTCGCAGCTTACCCACGGGCCCCAGGTCGAGCTTCACCGTGGCCCCGGGCCCGAGCATGGTGGGCGAGTCCACCAGAGCTCCTCCCAGGCTAAGGTTGACCACCCAGCACTTCTGAGGAGGAATGCGGCCCGGTACCGAAAGCCTGGCCGCCATCAGCCCCTCGGCGCGCACGAAGCGGCGGCGCTGGAAGACCGACTCGTCGGTCATGCCGATCAGGCCGAGCACGAAGTCGACCCAGTTGCGCTGGGTATACTCGTAGCGGATGCCCATCAGCATCTCGCTGGCGCGCGGTGAGCGGCGCACCCAGGCCACCTGGCCGTCCACCGAGCTGAGCTCCTCGAAGGAGGACTGGTGCTGGTAGACCACCGTCACGGGAGTGCCCTTGGGGAACGACTGGCTCCCTTTGAGCCGCATCCCCTCCACCCCCAGGTTGGTGACCCGAGCCTGCAGGAACTTTGAGCCGGCCCGCACGCGCACGGGGAAGTTGCACTGGATGCGCGCCATTTTGCGGCGCTCCTCCAGGCTGGTGGCGCGGTCAGAGATGACCAGGGAGCGGAGTCCTTCGACGATCTGGGCGAACATGCCGGGGTGCTTTGCCGTGGGTCCTCCCGCCCCCTTTCAGGCATTTTTAAGACCCCCTGACCGCCTGTTAACCTGGCCGATCACGACTCGCGAGCCCCCTCAGGGTATCCTCGGTGCGGACACCACCAGAGGAGAAATAGAGAGATGCTACAGTCACTGGCTCGCACGAACTTCAACTTCAATCTGCCCGTCCGCTCGGAGGGCGAGAATCCGCGCTGGGCGGCCCCCCCCGCCCGAGCCCGAGCCGCCGGCTCCCCCGCAGCCCAAAGACACGGTTTTCAGCTTCAATCCCCAGGATCCGGCCGTTTTCGCACCGACCTCCACCACCGTCAAGAACGTGCTGGTCGGGGAGAACGGACCCGAGGTCGATCGGGCCAAGCTCAACGGCGGACTGACCGCCAACGAGGAGGGCGGCTTCCACTTCCCCACCTGTGACCATCGCCACCACGCCGCCGTCACCTTCTCGGGCGTGGCCAAGACCGTCGAGATTTTCGAGCAGGCCACCGGCCAGCCCATCGCCTGGGCCTTTGGCGACCACAAGCTGGAGGTCAACGCCGACGGCGGCGACATGATCAATGCTTACTACGCGCGCGACGAGCGTTCGGTGAACTTCTTCCACCATCACGACGCTGTCATGGGCCGCGACGTCTACTCGGGCGACTCGGGCGAGGTGGTGGCCCACGAGGTCGGCCACGCCATCCTTGACGGCCTGCGCCCCGACTATTTTGACGCCTGGGCCCCGGACGTGGGCGCCTTCCACGAGTCTTTCGGCGACAAGCTGGCCATGCTGTTTGCCCTGAAGGACGAGCGCACCCGTTCCCGCGTCCTGATCGAGACCGGCGGCGACCTGTCCAAGAAGAACGTCATGTCGGCCCTGGGAGAAGAGCTGGGCATCGCCATCAACGACGAGACCAAGAAGAATCGCACCGGCGGCAACTGGACCCGCAACGCGGTCAACAGCTTCACCTGGAAGGACCCGTCCGAGCTTCCTTTCAACCCGCCCAACCCCGACGAGCTCGGCAGCGAGGTGCACAACTTCTCGCGCCTCTGGTCGGGCGCGTTCTACGACATTCTCAATGGCATCAACGAGCGCAACAAGGCTGCTGGCCTGACCACGGCCGAGGCGCTGGCCAAGACCGCCGACGACGGCCTGAAGGTGCTGGCCAACCTGATGGCCGAGGCGCCGCGAGGCGAGTTCACCTTCCGCGACATGGCCAACGCGTTCGTCTCCTCTGACCGCAACCTGAACAACGGCGAATACGCCGACCTGATCCAGGAGGTCATGGTCAAGCGCGAGATCCTGGTGGCCGAGCCACCTCCGCCTCCGCCGCCGCCCGAGGAGCCGCCCACCGATCCGCCCACCGATCCCAACCCGCCCACCAAGAGCCTGCTCGGTGAGGACGAGGGCCCGGTGCGCAACCTGCGCCTCACCCTCAGCGGCAACGACTTCGGCATGTTCCAGGGCGCCGAGCTCAAGATTCCGGTCGACAGCCGCGAGTCGCTGGGCAAGGACGTCTCGCTGCGCCAGCGCACCGAGAACAACCTCAAGCGCTACATCGCCGAGGGCCGCATCCGCTACAACGAGCCCAACTACGTGATGAAGCCGGCCGACCGCTTCGACAAGGACGGTCGCCCTTACATCGGGATCGTCACCTGGGAAGACGGCAAGATGAAGATCGAGCGCAACAAGGTCGCCATCTAGGTTTCGTTATCCTGACGAATCAAAGAGCGCCGGGGGTCAACCTCCGGCGCTCTTTCCGTTCAGGGCTGCTTCTTCAAGTTGGCCCGAAACGCGTGGGACAGGTCGTCGTGGAAAACGTCCAACTGCACCGTGTCCGCCTCGGGGTAGTCCAGGCCGATGCGTACCGAGTTGCCGGCTGCCAGGCGCACCCCCTGCAGCGTGGCCTCGGTCGAGCCGTCCACCTCGAGGATGCGGAACTCGGCGAAGGTGGGGCCCTTGGCCGAGGTCACCTTGTAGTGTCCGCGCACCTTGACCGGAGTGCGGTCGGGGCGGCGGATGGACCAGACCATCGACTTCTCCTCGGGAGGGCCGATCTCCAGGCTGAGCTCGAGCCCCTGCACGGGGCCAGTCCAGCGGCCCGGCATCAGGTCGAACATCCCCTGAGCGGCCGCCGTCGCCAGCAGCATGCAGCCGAGCAACAGGGTCCTCATTTCGGCTCCTTTCGAAAGTGGAGGTAGAGCGAGGCCAGCAGGTAGTAAACCGGGTAGACCAGGCTCAGGTGCAGCAGCCAACCCCCCGCGCCAGGGTGAAGCAGCAGCCAGAGCAGCTGCAGGGTCCAGAGGACCGACAGGATCAGGGTCAACGGCTTGCCCCAGGCCGTGCGAGTGGGATAGATATAGCGAATGGGCACCAGCACCAGGGCCGAGAGGACCACTACCACCAGGCCCGCAACCCAGGGGGGAGCCTGGTAGCTCCACAGGTAGAGAGCCACGATGTTCCAGTAGCTGGGAAAGCCCAGGAAGTAGTGGTCCTCGGTCTTGGCCGCCTGGTTGGAGAAGCCCAGCGCGCTGGCCATCAGCGGAAAGCCCGCCAGCTCGGGCCGGGCCAGCAGGCCTGCCTTGACCATGATGAAAGCCGGCACCACCACGTAGGTCACGAAGTCGACCAGGTCATCCAGGCGCCGTCCGTCGATCTGGGGCAGGACCTCCTCGACCCGGACGGCCCGGGCCAGAAAGCCGTCCACGGCGTCCACCACGGTGGCCGCCAGCAGCCACAGGAAGGCGGTCGCGAAGTCCCCTTCCAGAGCGCTCCAGAGGCCCAGGAACCCCAGCAGGGCCCCGCTGGCCGTGAACAGGTGGACCCCCCAGGCCAGCGAGGGACGGACGGTTTCGTGGGTGTGGATCAGCATGCTGGCATGATCCCCACCGGGCCTGAAAAAAAAGGAAAACCGTCGCGAACGACGGCTCAGGGTTGGGAGGACAGAGAGGACCGGGTCAGGGAGCCTGTTGCAGAAGGCCCAGCACGTAGTCGCGCGCGCACGACAGCAACAGCATCCGGTCCATCGGCTCCTGCAGCGCCTGACGCAGGCGACGGTTGGCGTTGCGGATGCGCTCGCGGGCAGGACGGCGATAGAACGGCTGGTGCATCGTGGCCTCCAAAGCTTCAAGTTCTCTTGCACTCAGTCTACAAAAGAAATTCCCGCCGGGGGGCGGGAACTTGTTGCCGTTCTGTGTTGGATGTGAACGGGCTGTAAATTGTTGTTAATAGTATTTGAACTTGCTCGGGTCGTTGTCGGAGCTGAACTTGGGTGGTCCGCTGCTCTTGGGAGGGCGTCGATTCATGGGTGGGGCCGCCACCGTGGGGCGCTTCGGGGGCGGAGGCTGGGCGACCACGCGGGGCGGCGCAGGGGCGGGGCGCCGTACGACGCGCCTCACATTGCGAGGCCCCTGGGGGACGCTGTTGACGACTTCCACTTCCTGGACCTGCGGGGCGCTGACCACCACCGGCGCGGTCCGACTGCGCACCCGGGAAAGGGCTGCGGCATACTCTCCGCTGTAAGCCAGGCTCACGGCCTTCTTGTAATAGTCCTGGGCCCGCTCGTCCTGCTGCTGGGCCTCGAAGGCCCGGCCGAGGGTGTAGCAAACGGCCGCTTTCTGGGCGTTGGTGGCCTTGCCGTCGGTGAAGAGCTGCTCGGCGTGCAGACCCTCCATGATGGCCCCGGCTGGGTTGTTGCTCT
>CAZWUN010000273.1:0-7522 GCA_964637145.1 uncultured Burkholderiales bacterium | reverse complement strand
CCAGCTCGAGCTGGTTGAGCCGGGAGAGCCACTGCAGGCAGTCGGGCAGCTTGCCCGACTCCTCGCCGGCGCGCAAGCATGCCAGGAAGGGTCCAGGGAAGAAGTCGCAGGCGGCCAGGGCGTCGGTCAGGTCGCTCCCCTCGCGCAGGGCCGCGGTGCTCTGCGCCAGGGCGCTCACCAGCACGGGCGAGCCGGTGGCGGCGCCCGCCTGGGGGACGGCCTCCAGAATGGACAGGCCCACCCGAAGCTGCAATGCCAGCGCTTGCGAGAAGCGCGTGACGGCGATGCGACGCCACAGGCTGCCCAGACCCGGGAGGGCCAGCATCAGGCGGTCGAAGCGGGCGTTGCCGCGCTCGGTGCCAAGCCAGGTAGAACCGGCCAGACCGGCCGCCCCGGCCGTCATCGCCAACAAGACCAGCACGCGCCAGTCCGAGAGCGCGTAGAGCAGTCGCGTGATGAAGGGCAGCTCACCGCCCACCAACTCCAGCATCCGCAGCTGTCCCTTGAGCAGGAAGGGCGGGCCCAGCAACAGCAAGCTCAGGCACATCGCCAGCAGGGCGGCCGGGTAGGTGAGGGCCGAGCGCAGCCTGAGCCGGAGGGCGCGCTGGCGCTCCTCGTGGTCGGCCAGTTGGCGCAGCACCTCCACCAGGCCGCCGGTGCGCTCGCCCACCCGGACCAGCTTGAGCTGAAAGGGCCCGAAGCTGGGGCTGGCGGCCTGCATGGCGGCCGAGAGCTCCTGGCCTCGCTCGATCTCCACTCGCATGCGCTGAGCCACCGCCCCGCCATCGGGCTGTCCTTCCAGCACGTGCAAGGACCGGGCCAGGGGAAGTCCCGCCCCCAGCATGACCGCCAGCGAGCGCAGCAAAATCACCTGCGCGCGCTGGTCGATGGGCACCGGAGGGCCGGCCGGAAGGGTCGGGGGGGTGGGCATGGGCCGGGCGGCCGGCCGCGGAGGGGGAGGAGGCACCGGGGCTGGCACAGGAGCCGCGACGGGCCAGACCTGGCGCTCCAGGTCGCGGGCATAGGAGGTCAGACGCACCAGGTCGCCGCGCGAGAAGGCCTGGACCCGGCCGCAGTGGTCGGCGTAGAGCAACCCCCGCACCCGGTGGCGGGCATCGAGCAGGGGCACGCACAAGACCGAGCGGATGCCGGTAAGCAGCAGGCTGGCGATGTCCCTCAGCTCGGGCTCCTGCTGCACGTCCTGCGAGAGCCATGGGGTTCCCCGGTCCCGCAGACGCTCGAGCAGGTTAAAACTCACGGGCGAGTCCAGGTGGAACTGCTCGGCGTTGAGCCCGTGCGCGGCCTGCACGGTCAACTGGCCGGAGTCGTCCGGGTCGAACAAGATCAGGAGGCGCTCGGCCCCCAGGAAGGTCTTCATGGACTCGAGCGCCATCGAGAAGAGGTTGCGGCGACCCGAGTCGGTCAGGGTGGTCATCGCAAGACCTCGACCAGGGCCCGGCCGGCCTCCTCCACGCTGGCATAGCGGTGCTCGGGGGCCTTGGAGAGCATGCGCAGGACCACCTGATCCACTCCCGGGGAAAGCTCGGATCGCAGGAAGGATGGCGCCGGGGCATTCTCGCTCACGTGCTGGAAGATCAGCTGCACCGGATCGTCGTTGCGGAAGGGAGCCTGGCCGGTCAGCAGCTCGTAGGCGATCACGCCCAGGGCATACTGGTCGATGGCAGGCTCGAACCCGGCGCCCTGAATCTGCTCGGGGGCCATATAGGCGGGAGTTCCGAGAATGGCCCCGGACTGGGTGAGGTTGGTGGAGTCGTGCTTCTTGCCCAGCCCGAAGTCCATCAGCTTGAGCTGGCCCCCGCGCGTGAACATGATGTTCTCGGGCTTGAGATCGCGGTGCACCACCCCGCGCGAATGGGCGTGAGCCAGGGCCTGGGAGAGCGGCCCGAGGATGGCGGCTGCCTCAGTCAGGGGGAGTCCGCCTGATGGTATGCGGTCGCGCAGGGTGCCGCCGTCGACCAGCTCCATGGCCAGGTAGATCAGGCCGTCCTGCTCGCCCCAGTCGCACAACCGCACGATGTTGGGGTGGTCGAGCTCGAAGCACATCTTCACCTCACGGCGAAAACGCTGGCTCAGCTCCGGGTCGAGCTCCTGGCCCTGGAACATGATCTTCACCGCCACCGCCCGGTCGGGGTCGAGCGTATCCCCGGGAAGCGCGCGGTAGACGCGGCCCATGCCGCCCCGCCCCAGCGTCTCGATCAAGCGATAAGGACCTAGCGTTTTGCCGGTCAGCGAGCTTGGCTCGGAGGTGGCGATCAGGTCTTGGAGCCTCTTCTCGCGCCGATTCTGGCGCAAAGCCACCATCGAGGCGGCCCCCACGAAAGCTCCGAGGAGGATCAAGAAGCCCAGGTGAAAGCGGTAATAATGAAGATAGGCTTGCGGTGACTTCGGCATCAGCTTGAGCGGAATTCCGTCCATCGGCACTCGAACCTGATCCGTCTGAGTGAGCGCGGCCCTGTCCACTTTGGCAATTCGATTGGCATAGCCCTCGCGCCGGAATTCAAAGACCACGGGGTCGGTGTCTGGTACCGTCACGCTACGAAATTCCGGTCCGCTTCTGCCGAGGGCGCCAGGTCTCCCATTGATGAAGACCTCTGCCCCGGGTGGATCGGTCAGAAACTGGACCATGCAGATCGTTGGTTGGTCTCGCGGCTCGGCCAGGCAGGCCAGCGTCAGCAGCCCCGCCAAGACCAGTCCGTATCCGCCCCCGCGCCACATTAGAAAAGCCGCTCCTTTTGCCTCAGCCGAGAGAGTCCTTGACCGATCCGAGATAAGCTCGCCAGTCCGGCAATGAGCCTTTGAGCGCGCCGTAGAGCTTCTTCAGGTCCACTTCCTCATACTGGTGCACGAGCCGATTGCGGAGACCCGCCATGGTCGCCAACCGCGTCGCGACCTCGCGGTCCACCCAGCCGGCGCTCGCGATCGAGAAAAACGAGCTGTAGTAGTCTGAGGGTGGGATTTTGGCAATCGCCTGGGCGACCTCCGTGTTGATCGAAGCTGCGCTTTCGACCATCAGCTCCAGGCTGCGCTCGGCCGTGCGGTGGAGGCGAAAATCCGTCACGAACTCCGATTCGGAGGCCCTGAGAACATCGGATAGCTCGACCAGATACTGAGCCAGCCTGGCCAGCTTGCTCTCCACAAGGTCTTTGTCCACGACATGATCGCGTTTCAACACCCGCTCGACGAACTCTTTGTTGCGACGGCTCCAGACCTGGCTGTCCGCGCGGCGCAGGGCCGAGCGCAGGGCAAAGCGGTGGAACTGCCCGGGCTCTCTCTCATACAGGACCTTACCTTCCAGAGCCACCCGCGAGGCGAGCAGCCAGGAGGCGTGCGGGAGCCACACCATGTCCAGATCACCCCGGGCCAGCCGCGCCACCAGGCGCTCTTCGACCTGGTCGCGGTCCTGCCCGTCGCCGTGCGGCATCAAGGCCAGGTCGATGTCGCTTTCCGGACCCGCCTGATCGCGCGCCTGCGACCCGAACAGGACCACGAAATCCAGACCTTCGGAGGCTGCGAATTCACGGACTACCGTCGTATCCACCCGGTGGAATTCAATCCCCTCGCCTGCTGCCCCTGTTTGCGAATCAGCGTCCCTCGGCCCGCGCCCGAAAGCTCCCTCGCACCTCCAGGGGGGGCTGTCTGTCCAGCACCAGCTCGACGTTTCCCTGGGCCACCCCGTCTTTGAGAGACTGCAGCGTGAGGGTGCCCCGCACCACCTGGGAATCGGTGCCGCCGAGCTTGATCTGGCCCGAGACGCCCGATGCGCTGGACTCGAGCTTCAGGTCGCCCGCCTCCAGGTAGGTCTCGTTCCCCAGTCTGCGGTAACTGGCCGGACTGAAGGTATGGCTCTCACCTTCGTGCATGAAGGTCACGAACGTCTCCGGGCCGGGGGAGACGCAACTGGAGCACAACACACAGAGCAGGAGCAAGAGCAAACGAGCCACGGGCTCCTCTTCTCGATCCAGACAGGGTGGTCCCCCCGGAGCGCGAAGGGGCGCCCCCATGCGTCCACGCCTGATCGCCAAATTCGGGGGCAGCTCACTGGCCAATCCGTCCACCTGGAAGCTGGTGCGCAACATCCTGCGCGAGCGCCGCGCCCTGGAGCCACTGGTGGTAGTGTCCGCCCTGGGCGTGCTCAAGGAGAAGGGCAAGGCCAGCAAGCTGAAGGTCACCGACCGGCTGCTGCGCCTGGCCGAGCTCAAGAGTTTCAAGACCGAGCTCGAGTCGCTGCGCTCGGACCATCGCGAGCTTCTGCTCGGCCTCGAGCTGGAGGGCGACCTGCTCGACGACGCCTTCGAGGAGCTGGCCCAGGACCTGAAAGAGCGCCCCCCGGGCCCGGAAGGTCTGGATCGCATCGCCGGTTGGGGCGAGCTGCTCTCCTCTCAGGTCATGGCCGCTTACCTGCGCCAGGACGGCTGGAACGCCCGGGCGGCGCTGCCCGAGGAGCTGGGCATGATCACGGGCGATCAGTTCCAGGACGCCTCAGTGCTGGAGGAGTCGCTCAACAGCATCGCCCAGAAGGTGATCCAGAGCCGTGAGCTGCTGGTGGTGCCGGGTTTCGTGGGGGTGACTCACGACGGGCGCCGCACCACCCTGGGCCGAGGGGGATCCGACTACACCGCCGCCGTGCTGGGGGCCGCCCTCAAGCGCGACGTGGAGATCTGGACCGACGTGGATGGGGTGGCGGCCACCGATCCGGGCGTGGTGGATCGGCCCATCACCGTCAGCGAGCTGTCCCACGAGGAGGCCTACCAGATGGCCGCCTTCGGCTCGCGGGTGCTCTACCAGAAGTGCCTGGCGGCTGCCCGGTTGGCGGCCCGGCGCGGGCGCCACCTGAAGATGGTGGTCAAGAACACCTTCAACCCCTACCACCCGGGCACGGTGATCGTGGGGCACAGCTCGCCCGATGGCGTCCCCAAAGGGGTGACCGCCCTGGAGGGAGTCCAGCTGCTGACCGTCTACCTCGACCGCGAAGAGGACTATCGCGGCCTCTGGGCCGACGTGGCCGAGCTGGCCGAGGGGCGCCTCCTGATGGCCTCCTACGCCACCGGGCGAGCCAGTTTCGTGTTCGACCGCTTGTCTCCCGGGCTGGAAGAGCTCGAGACCCGCTACTCCCGCTCGCACCTGTCGCGCGACCAGGTGCTCATCAAGGTGGTGGGAGACGGCATCGGGACCAATCACGGGCTGCTCGCGCGCATCCACCAGTCCATCGACGCCCTGGAGAATCCGGAGAAGTGGGGCGCGCCGCTGGTGCACAAGAGCCCCCAGCTTCTGACCGATGCCACCTTCGAGTTCGTGGCCCTGAAGCGAGGGGCGCGCGAGCTGATCGTGCGGCTCTACAAGGACCTCTTCGACCCCGACGCGCTGCGCGTGGGCCTGCTAGGCCTGGGCACGGTGGCAGGAGGGATGCTCCAATACGCCAGAGAGCTCTACTCGCGCGAGAAGACGGGCGTCGATCTGCATTTCCCGGTGGCCGTGGTCCGGAGCCTGGACAAAGCGCGGGCCTTCGACGGCGAGCTGACGCAAGATCCGGCGGCCGTGCTGGAGAACCGCCAGATCGACGTGGTGGTGGAGCTGATGGGTGGCATCGAGCCGGCTCGCTCCCACATCCTGACGGCCCTGCAGAACGGCAAGCACGTCATCACCGCCAACAAGGCCGTGCTGGCCGAGCACGGGCCGGAGATTTTCGCCGCCGCCCGTCGCTATCGCCGCAACCTGGGCTTCGAGGGCAGCGTCTGCGGCGAGATCCCGGTCATCGAGATGGTTCAGAAGATGCCCTCCGATCAGGACGTGGAGGCGATCACGGGCATCCTGAACGGCACCTCCAACTACCTCCTGACCCGCATGGCCGACGGCAGCGACTATGGCGAGGCCCTGGGCGAGGCCCAGGAGAGCGGTTTTGCCGAGGCCGACCCCACCCTGGACGTGTCCGGGGCCGACGCCGCTCAGAAACTCTCCATCCTGGCCTCGCTGGTCTTCCACACCCCGGTGGCCTGGCGCAGCATCCGCCTGCAGGGGATCGAGAGCATCCGGGCCGTGGACACGGCCGAGGCGGCCCGACTCGGACTCAGCCTGCGCCCGGTGAGCCGAGCGGTGCGCCATCCGGCGGGCCTGGAGCTGTGGGTGGGCCCGGCCCTGGTCGAGCCGGGCCACAGCCTCTATGCGGTGCGCCGCGAGACGAACGCCGTATCGCTGCGCTTGCAGGGCCGCGAAGAACCCCTCACCCTGGTGGGCAAGGGCGCCGGGGCGCTGCCCACGGCTCGCTCGGTGGTGCGCGACCTGCTCGAGGTGGCCCGCCGCGAGCGTTTTCGCATGGTGGACATCCCGGCCTTCCACGAGGGTGCCCCGGTGCCGGTGCTGCCCCACTCCGAGCACGTCTACCCCTGGTGGGTGCGCTTCACCGTGCAAGACCAGCCCGGTGTTTTTGGCGCCATCACGGCGGTGTTGGGCTCGCACGGCCTGTCCATCCGCCAGGCCAGCCAGCAGGAGGGGCACGACGGCGTGGCTCACATCTTCCTGGCTCTCAAGCCGGCCCGAAGAGGCGCCCTGGAAGCCGCCCTCGAGCAGCTGGGCGCCAATCACGCGGTGGTGGCCACCCTCTGCCTGCCGGTGCTGTCATGACCGCCCGAGCTGAAGACTGGCCCCACCAGCCGCTGGCTCATCCTTATGAGGAGATCGCCTTCCCGCGCCGCTTCTCGCCCGATGAGCTGGACCGCATCGCCCGCGGGCGCGTGCCGGTCAAGAAAAGCGAGAAGTGGTTTATCTACCAGCAGGGCCCCGAGCTCTTCTTTCACCGCAGCGCCAGCGGCGAGTGCGTGTTCCAGCTCGACCTGGGGGCCGGGCTGCTGCGGGTGGCAGGGCTGGAGGGCTTCACCCCCGAGGACCGGCGGGCCGTGCTCGGCTACCTGATTGATCGGCTGCTGCTGGACAGCAAGGCCGCGCCCCCTGAGGTCACGGCTTTCGCCCGGCTGGACAAGGAGCGACGCGAGATGGCCTGGCGGAACCTGGCAGGAGCTTAAGCGTCGGCAGGCTAAGGAGCCTTCCCCCATGGACAAGTTCCGCAACTGGTTCAAGAAGAAAGAGCTCAAGCCCGAGCTCGAGCAGGCCATGGAGGCCGTCGAAGAGGCGGTCGAGGCCGAGCATGAGGCCGAGGATGCCGCTCGGGGTGCTGTCGAGGAGCCCGCTCCGGCTGCCGAGGAGCCCGCTCGGAGTGCTGTCGAGGAGCCCGCTCCGGCTGCCGAGGAACCCGCATCCGAGTCGGGGGCCGAAGAGACCCCCACCGAGCAGTCCCCGGTCAAGGGCAAGAACATCTTCCAGAAAGCCTGGGACAAGACGGTCCAGATCGCGCTCACGCCGGTCGACCCGTTTTTCATCAAGATGGCCCAGGGTCTGGACAAGACCCGCAAGAACCTGGTGGGCGGCATGGTGGGGCTGTTCCGGCTCCACAAGAAGATCGACGAGGAGTTCTGGGAGGAGCTGCACGACATCCTCATCTGCGCCGACC
>CAZWUN010000272.1:0-7527 GCA_964637145.1 uncultured Burkholderiales bacterium | reverse complement strand
AGCACGGGAGAGAGCGCCTTGCCGCAGTCGTGGGCAGCCCAGATCTGGATCAGGCGCACCTGGCCGGTCTCCCGGTCCACCTCCACCTCGGCCACGTGGGCCGTATAGGAATAGGCCGGGGAGGCCCCGATGGTGGCCCCGCGATACTCTCCGTGCACCCCGCTGCGGGGGCTCTGGTAGTGACCCACGCTGCCCAGCGTGCCCAGCGCCTCCTCGGCCAGCACGAAGGCCTCCTGGATGCTCATGAAGGTGTCCGGGTCGTCCAGGCGCTGGGCCCGCCGCCCGGCCAGAACCACCTGGGCCGGGGAGCACTGCCACCGCTCGGCGACCACCCGGCGCACCTTGCCGCCCAGGTCGCGGGCGGCCATCAGGCAGGCCTGACCCGCCATCAGGGTGACCCGGGAGGAGTAGGCTCCCAGGTCGACCGGGCACAGATCGGTATCGGCCGTGACCACGCGGACGTCCTCCAACTCCACCCCCAGCTCCTGGCAGGCCACCACGGCCAGCACCGTGACCGCCCCCTGGCCGATGTCGGAGACGCCCGCGAACAGGCGCACGCGACCCGATCGGTCCAGGCAGATTTGCACGCCGGATTGGGGCAGCTCGCTGGGGTAGATGCAGTAGTTGGTGCCGGAGATGTAGGTGCTGCCGGCCACCCCCAGCCCGCGGCCGGACGCAAGCTTGCCGTAACGCTGCTTCCAGCCCGAGGCCTGCTCCACGCGCTCGAGGCACTCCAGAAAGCCGTTGGAGCCGAGTTGGAACTCGTTGATGGTGCGGGCGTCGGCCCCGATGAAGTTGCGCCGCCGCAGCTCGATGGGGTCCAGGCCCAGCGCCCGGGCGGCCTTGTCGAGCTGGACCTCCAGGGCAAAGCGCGGCTGCACCGAGCCGTGCCCGCGCTTGGGCCCGCAGGCGGGCTTGTTGGTATAGACCCGGGTGGAGTGGAAGCGGTAGCTCTCCATCCGGTAGGGAGAGCCCAGCAGCTGCCCGCTGTAGTAGGTGGTGACCAGACCGAAGGAGGAGTAGGCTCCGCCGTCCAGCAGGCTGCGCGCATCCAGGCCCAGGATGCGTCCCTCCTGGCTCAGGCCGAGCCGCATGGTCAGCTGGCAGGGATGGCGTCCGCGGTGGGCCAGGAAGACCTCCTCGCGGGTGTAGAGGCACTTCACCGGTCGCCCGGTGAGCATGGAGAGCCGGGCCACCGCGAACTCCAGGTCGAAGGGCTCGCTCTTGCCGCCGAAAGCTCCTCCCACGTTGGTGGCGATCACCCTGATCCGGTTGGTTGGCAGCTCCAGCACGCGGGCCAGCTCCCGGTGCAGGTAGTGGGGCACCTGGGTGGCCGACCAGACGGTCAACAGCCCGCCGGCATCGTAGTGGGCCAGGGCGCAGTGGGGCTCGAGGGGGGCGTGGGTGCTGCCATGGAAGGAGTAATCTCCCTCCACCACCAGGTCGGCCCGGGCCAGGCATGAGTCTACCTCCCCGAACTCGAGCTCCACCTCCTTGGACACGTTGCCCTTCTCGTGGATCCTCACCCCGGTGCTCTCCACGGCCTGGCAGGGGTCGAAGAGCGCGGGCAGGACCTCGTAGTCCACCTTCACCAGCTCGAGAGCGAGGTTGGCCGTCTCCTCATCCACCGCCGCCACCGCCGCCACCGCGTCTCCCACGTAGCGGGCCTTCTCCAGGCAGAGGGCGTGCTCGTCTCGCGTCCAGGGCAGGATGCCGTAGGAGAGCGGGAAGTCCTGGCCGGTCACCACCGCCAGGACTCCCTCCAGGGCCAGGGCCCGGCTCGCGTCCACCGCCAGGATGCGGGCGTGAGCGTGGGGAGAGCGCAGGATCTTGCAGTGCAACATGCGGGGCAGGCAGAGGTCGTCGGTGAACTGCGTCGCCCCGGTGACGCGCTCGGTGCCATCCACCCGGCGGTGGCGCTGCCCGATGCCGGCCCCCCCGGCCTGGCTCCGAGTCTGGCCCTGCATCTCTTGCCAGGCCTGCTCCACCGCTTCGAGGATCTTGGTGTAGCCGGTGCAGCGGCACAGATTGCCCGAGAGCGCCCGAGAGATGCTCTCCCGGGTGACCTCCTCGGGGTTGCTCTCGAGAAAGGCCGCCGCGCTCATCAGCATGCCGGGCGTGCAGAAGCCGCACTGGGCGGCTCCGCAGGCGTCAAAGGCTCGCTGCAGGGGATGGTTGCCCCCCAGCCCCTCGACGGTGTCCACCCGGCGGCCCTCCACCTGGTTGGCCAGGGTCAGGCAACTGAGCACGGGCTCACCGTCCACCCGCACGGTGCAGGCGCCGCAGTCGCCCTTATCGCAGCCCTGCTTGGTGCCGGTCAGGCCCAGTCGGTAGCGCAACGCCTCCAGCAGGGTCCAATGGGCCGGAACGGCCACCTGGACCGGCTCGCCGTTGAGTTGAAAGCTGCAAAGCCGGGCGCTTACCCCCTGCACAGGCTTCAGAATACGCCTGGCCGAGGCCGAGCGCATTGATCCGGGTCAAGCTCGGTTTCAGGATTTTTTCAGCCGGTGCGGATAGCCTCACTGCGTGCGTGTAGAAGCCATGACTGCGCCCTCCTGGAGCATCCCTCGGAGTGCTGCCCGAAAGCAGCCGCAGAATCGAGATGGTTATTCGGGAACGGTGCCCGTGGCGGTGGCCATGAAAGCCGTTCAGGACCAGTCGGTCGCCAACTCGCTGGTGAAGGCCTGGGAGCAGGAGCTGGGCCAGGAGGTGCAGCATCTTCGGGTGGCGCCGGACGGCTCGCTGATGGTCAACCTGCCCAACCGCTACGCGGTTCTCTCCACCGAGAAGGGTGCCATCCTGGGAAGCCAGGAGCACGAGCTGCTGCAAACTCCACCCATCGTGAACGCGGACGGCTCCGGGTATCTGGTGGGCAGCTGGGGAGTCGCGCGAGTCGAGCCCGATGGGGAGTCTTCCTGGAGCAAGTACCTGGGGAGCTCTGTCTTCAACGAGGCGCTGCCCACGCCGGATGGCGGGGTCGTGGCCACTCCCTGCAGCGGAGCTCAGGTCCACCGCCTGGACGCCAAAGGAGAGACGGTCTGGCTGTGTGAGCTCGAGCCTCCGCCCTGCTACGACCGAGAGGTGAAAGGTCGCATCGCGCAGGATGGACTGGGACGGCTCTTGCTCAATGGCAGTGGTCGTCTCTACGCCGTCGATCTCCAGAGCGGGGAGAAGCTCTGGTCTCGCGAGCTCGAGCCGGAGCGCATCTGGTTCAACGCTCACGTGGCCGTCACCCCGGACAACCACATTCTGACCAACGGTGATTCCACGCTCCAGTTGCTCGACCCGGATGGCAACAGCCAGTGGGTCTGGTCGGGGAAGACCCATCGCCGGATCGATCAGCTTCCCCCCGAGACCTGGAAGGAGCACCTGGATGGACAGGCAGCGCCGCTCTCATGCCCACCGGCGGTCTCTCCCGATGGTCAGAGGCTCTATGGCGGCGGGGTCGCAACAGACGATTCCAAATGCCACGTCGTGGCCCTCGACCGCCAGGGTCAGCTGGTCTGGGCCCGTGACCTGAGCAAGGGGCTGCGGGTGGAGTCGCTGCACGTGGGAACTGAGGGAACCGTTTATGCCGTCGGCACCTCCCTGGTGTTCGAGCCGGGCACGCTGCGAGGCACCAGCACCGCCGAGGTTCACGCCCTGAGCCCCCAGGGGGAGACCATCTGGAGCTTCAAGACCCCCAAGGAAGGGACAGGCTTCGTTCCTTTCGCGTTGGGCCCGGATCAGGTCTACCTGTCCAGTGGCAAGAAGGTCTACGCCCTGCGCCCCGATGCCCTCAAGGCCAGGTGTGAGGAGCTGGAGTCGGGAGCCTCCATCCATCTGGGCGCCGACGACTACGTCATGGTCGGCGGGACCGTGTTGAAGAAGCGTAAAGCCAATCAGGGATTGTCCGCCCCCACCAGCACCGCCGAGCAGAGCCCCAGGGCCTCGGCTTTGGCCACGGGGTCGAACCGGTAGCCGGCCACGAACTCCCGGCCGTGATGCTTGAGGTAAAGGTGCATCACCTCGCGGTAGCGCAGGTGCATCCAGAGCGGGTCACCGTAAGCCTGGGCGCAGCGGAGCTTGCACAGCTCGGCCAGCCTGCGGGCCTGCTCCTTGCCCTCGCCGCTGGCCAGCCGGTAGTCCAGGTTGGCCGATAGCTCCTCGGTGTCTTCCACCAGGTCGATGATGCCCAGCCGGGCGGGATCGGTGGCCAGCCGGGCGTGCTTATTGAGGGTGAAGACGCTGCGGCCGTAGGAGTGGATGGAGTCGGTGTTGGACTCGATCATCTCGATGGTGGCCAGCCCCTCCTGCCACGTCTCGCCAGGGAAGCCGAAGAAGATGTAGCAGAAGTTCCAGATCCCGGCAGCGCTCGAGTCTTTCAGCACATCCAGCCTCCGGTGCAGCTTGATGCCCTTGTTGATGAGCTGCATGACCCGATCGGAGCCCGACTCCAGGCCCCAGAGCAGCATCGTGAGCCCGCCCTGGCGCATCCGCGCCAGGCGCTCGGGGGTGAAGCTGGTCTCCAGGCGACCGTTGCCATACCAGTGAAACTGAAGCCCTCGTTGCTCCAGGGTCTCGACGAAGCGCTCCATGGAGCGCGGCACCAGGCTCTCGTCGATGAAGCAGAAGTTCTCCACTCCCCAGTTGCGTTGCAGGTGCTCGAGCTCGTCCACCAGATCCTGAGTGGATCGGGTATCGGGACAGACCCCGTAGTCGGTGTCGCAGAAGGTGCACTTCTTCCAGTAACAGCCTTTGCTGGTGCGGGTGGTCAGCACCAGCTCGGGGCTGAAGTAGTCCTTCAGGGGCAGGCCCTCGAGCGAGGGCATGGAGCGCCCTTCCAGGGGACGGGCCGGGACGTCGAAAGTGTAGGCCGGACCGTCCGCTCCCAGGTGCACCAGCCCGGGAACGGAAGCCAGCTCGAGCCCGTGCTCCACCACCTCGAGCAGGCGGTCGAGCGGGGCCTCGCCTTCGCCCAGGATCACGCTGTCGGCAAAGGCCTGCAGGAAGTCGCTCGAGCGGAGCAGCCCGTCCTTGATGCGCACCAGGTGGTTGCCGCCCAGCGTGACGTGGGGCCCGCCGGCCTTCTTGAGCAGGCTGGCCAGGGTCAGGCCGGGCACGAGCTGAGCGTGGCCGTTGATGGAGATCCCGATTACGTCGGGCTGAAAAGCCTGGATCTCGCCGAGGCAGGAGCGGAAGTAGTCCAGGAACGGGTTCTCCTCGTGGTTGCGGGCAAAGCTCCGCACCGCCTCGACCGTGAGAGGGACGGCCGGAAGCTCGAAATCGTTGAAGTGGACCCGCACCGGCCAGTAGGGGAGCGAGACCAGGTCCAGGGCCCGGTCGATGGTGACGTAAGCCTCGGTCAGCTTCATCGGGTCGTAGAACTTGACCGGGGAGTCGAAGACGGAGACGGCCTCGTCGATGCGCTCCAGGGTCCGGCTGTGATCGCGAGCCAGAGCTTGCTCGAGGTGGACCAGGCGCACGTTCTCGCGTCGGGCCTGGGGAGTCTGGGCACCCCGACGCAGGTTAAGCAGGGTCTTGGGAATCAGGTAGTCGCGGGTGTTGCGGGCCCGGCCCAGCGAGTACTCCAGGAAGCGTCGGTTCAGGACCCGGCGGTAGTAGCCCACGTTCAGGTCCAACAGCTTGATCGGGTAGCCCTGCTCGCGCAGGTGCCCCCCGAGGGCTGCCAGCGCAAAGTGGGGGTTGAGCGGAGTCCACTGGGGAGGGAAGATCAGGAGGACTCGGGGCTTTGCCATCAGGCTGCCTGGCAGTGCTCCTGGGCGCGGGTCTGGCAAACCCGCTGCACCAGGTCGGAATGGGCTCCCAGGAAGCCGGCCACCCGGTCCAGGAGCAAGAGCATCTCCTGCTGCAGTCGCTCGATCTCTTGCATCGTTTCGTCGTAGACCCTGCACTCGAGCCAGAGCCTCTCTTCATCCTCGGCAGTCGCGAAGAAGTTCGAGTAGAGCAGGGTATCCTTCAGCTCCTTGATGCGTCGGGCGCAGTCGACGAAGTCCGCCATCATGTCCAGGACCTCTTCCTGGCTCAAGGTCTCACAGGCCATACTGGCGTCCTCCTCCCGTGCCGACCAGACCGGCGACTTCATAGGCCAGGTCGAACAGTCCGGCGGACTGGTGCAGCGACTGCCGGTAGGCCAGCTCCTCGGCCGTGGGGATGCCAGGCCAGCTCAGGCCCAGGTTGCTCAGCTCGGGGGTCAGCTCGCTCTTCTGCCAGAGCTCGAAGGCGCTGGCCGATTTGTCGTAGCCCGCCCAGCGCATGTCCTTGTCGGTGGCCGCCAGGACCTGCTTGATGGAGGCGAGCTCGGTCGGCTCGGCGCCGTTGGCTCCCAGCAGGCTGGCCATCCCCAGGCCGCCCGCCCCCATCTTCTTCAAAGCTTGCTCGAGCTTGCGCTTCTGGTCGAGCACGTTGAGCACGCCCTTGAGCTCGGACAGGTTGATGCCGTGCTTTTGCTCCACGGCGCTGAGGGCTTTCTGGAAGTTGACGTCCTGGGTGCCCAGCTGTCCGTCCCCGCTGGTATCGATGAACACGTCCCCGTTCTGGAACCGGATGGCCTTCTTGCCGTCCACCGTGGTGGTCTCGACCTGGTAGCCGCGATTGCGCAGCTCCTGGGCCATGGAGTCGATGGTGACGTCGGACTTGCCCCGATTGGCCAGGATCTGGCCCAGCTCCACCACCGTGTCGGCATCGGTGACCCGGGAGGGTCCGTCGAAGTAATCGGTGTTGCCCACCTGCGTGCTCTTGCCGGCGTCCAGCTCGCGGGCTCCGTTGCTGGCGCGGGCGGCTGCCCCCTGGTCGTTCTGCGGGGGCGGGGCTACCTGGGTGGTTGGCTCGCTGCGATTCGGCTCGGCGGCGCTGACCTTCTTGACCTCTTCGGGCTTGTCACTCATCGCTTGCATCACTCCCTTTCAGGGAGAGCATATCGTGTCGGTGATGTTCATGGGTCTTGATGGATATTAAAAGAGTTTAAAGTATATTGAAAGACTGTTAACGAGGTTAACGTGTGATTTACTTGGTATCATCATATCCTGCCGAGTTTCCTGAGGGCGTTGATGCTGATCAATTCAGCAACGACAGGAGGGCCGCGGGGGGGTTATGAAGACGGAGCCAGGCTGAGGTAGCGCTCCCCCCGGTCGCACAGCACCGTCACCACGGTGTGCCCCGGACCCAGGTCGCGAGCCACCTGCTCGGCGGCCAACACGTTGGCGCCAGCCGAGATGCCTACCAGGATGCCCTCCTCCAGGGCCAGGCGGCGAGCTCGTTCGCGGGCGTCAGCGGTGGAGATCTGGACCACGCGGTCGATCTCCTGGCGGCGCACGATCTCGGGGATGAACCCGTCCGCCAGGCCCTGAATGCCGTGACAGCCGGGCGGGCCGCCCGACAGCACGGCCGACTCGGCCGGCTCCACAGCTACCCGCTGGGCACTGCAGCCGGCCGCTCGCAGGGCGCGTCCCACACCCATCAGGGTGCCGCCAGTGCCGATCCCCATGACGAAGGCGTCGAGCTTGCCGCCGGTCTGGGTGAGGATCT
>CAZWUN010000271.1:0-7572 GCA_964637145.1 uncultured Burkholderiales bacterium | reverse complement strand
ACGCGTCTGGAAGAAGGACCGCGTCTCTATTTCTGCGACCATGTTGGCGACGGCATAGAGAAAAAACTGATTCAACGAGACGCCCTGTTGATCGGCCAGGTGCTGGGACCTCTGGTAGAGATCCTCTGGAAGTCGAAGCGGATATTGCGGCATGGTCACCTCCTGAGAATTTGAAGAAAACCGCCCGGACGCAGAACTTGAAAAGAGAACCTCCCCTGAGCGGGCTTGAAGTCGCGGTAGTTTAGAGTGACCAAGTAATGACTTTGACTAGCTGCCGCGCACTCGACCACCAGGTCGTCGTCCGGGTCGTTGAGTACGGGTCTCCAGCGATAGCGGATGGATGGGACCGGAAGACAAAGGGTGGCAAGTGCATCCAGGAAGGCGTCCAGGTCCTGCTTTGTAAGACCGCCAGCTTGCAAGTGCTCAGGTCGCGCCAAGACCGCCTCATACTCCAGGAAGAGAGCGACACTGACCGCAATCCGGAATGCCTTCTCGAAGCCAGACCTCAAAATCTGGTGGGATGCACCGTTTGCTGAGCGCAACCCGGCTACCAGGACGGAGGTATCAAGCGTAGCGATCACACGTATACGATACCATATATGATTCCATTAGTCCTGTTGTCGGAAGGATCGATGAGGCCCCCGACCTCTGATCTCTGCCATCGGCCCGAGCCGGCAAAAGGCCCGCACCCGCTGGCTCGCAGAAAATCTCGAAGTTCCAAGAAGCCTTTGCTACCAGCTCTCGCGCGGAGCGTTCGGCCTCGAGCAACGACTCCTTTTGTCGTTCGAGATCTACTCTTGCATGCGTCGGGCGCCGGTGTACTTGCCGCTGTAATAGCCCTGATTCAGGCTGTCGATGCGCACCGGAGCGTTGGCGGTCGGACGATGCACGAACTGGCCGTTGCCCACGTAGATTCCGGTGTGGGTGTACTGCCCGCGTCGGTAGGTGTTGCCGAACATCACCACGTCGCCCGGGCGAAGGTCGCCTCGCTGAATGGAGCGTCCATAATTGGCCAGTCCCGCCACCGTGTTCTGGTGTTGGAAGCCGCGAGGAGCCGTGCCTGTCTGACGCAGCACCGAGGAGACGAAGTCGGCGCAGCGTTTGGTCTGGCCGGCCTTGAAGTTGCGACGGTTCCAGCCGATGGCGGCGTCGGCGGTGCGGTTGCCGGTCAGGGGCGGGCTGGGCAGGCCCGCTCCGCGGCTGCTGCGAGTGCCCTGGGAGCGCTGGGAGCGCTGTCCCCGCCGAGAGCGGCCGGAGCGGCTCGAGCCTCGGGCTCTGGTAGAACTGCGTTGCGAGCGCCGGCTTCCGCTGGAGCGGCGGCGACGGCGCGGTGCGCCCGGCTTGGAGGTGCGGTCCTGGGTCGAGGGCTCGGTGCCGGTCTCGGGAGCCGGCTCGCCTGGCTTGGAGGTGCGGTCCTGGGTGCCGGTTCCGGGGGCCGTTTCGCCAGGGTGGGAGACATTACCCGACCCGGCAGTATCGTACAAATTGGCAAAGTTAGCCGCAAAATTGTTCGCAAACTCGAAGTTCCCACTGGCTTCCCTGGAGCCTGCGCCCGAGAATCCGTCCGTTGGCTGCAGGGCCGCCACGGCGGTGTTGTCCGAGCCTGCGCCCCCCTGGATGCGGTTGAGAGCTGCCTGGGGGACCGCGTAGTTGGCCGCTGCCAGGCCCTCGCAGCAAGTCGCTGCCAGCTCGGAGATCTTTTGGGTCTGGTCGATGCTCAAGTATTCCTCCGCCAGTTGGGTCTTGCAATCAGACTACCGGTTCTGGACGAGCCGTTTGTTTTGCCCAGGTTACACCAGTGTAACAGGTGTGAACATCCTGTAAAGGACTTTCGCGCTCAGCCTGCTCCCTCGGCGTTGTAGCGGGCCAGGCGTCCGCTGCGAACAGAGCGACGGTAGATGGTCGTGAAGAACCAGCAGGCACCCAGCAAATAGACCAGCACCAGCGAGGCGGCGATGCCCAGTTGGCCGGTCTGGGCCCCGCCCCCGGCCACCACCGCCCGCATCCCCTCGAAGACGTAGGAGGGGGGAAGCAGGTGCGCGATCCACTGCATCCACTGGGGGAGCGTGGCCAGAGGGTAGAAGACCCCGGCGAAGGGGGAGAGCATGCCGGGAATGGGCCAGATGAACCACTCGGCCGAAGGCCCCAGTTGCAGCACGATGCCGCAGGCGAAGATTCCCAGCGCGATGCCGAAGACGAACAGCACCAGGAGGAAAGGGATCAGGGCCAGTCCGTAGCTGAAAAACGAGAGGCCGAAGATCAAGCTGCTCATGAGCAGCATCACCAGCAGCCCGACCAGACTCGTGGCAATGCTCGTCACCACCAGGCCGGCCACGTACTCCGGCACCGAGAGGGGCGAGCAGAACAGGTTCAGGAAATTGCGCGACCAGATGTCCTCGAAGAAGGCGATGGTGACCCCCTGCATGACCCGGGCGAAGAAATCCCACAGCAACACCGCCCCCAGCAAGGTGGGCACGAAGTTCAGGCCGGAGTGGGAGACCGAGTTGAGAAAGCGGGAGATGAAGCCCCACAGCACGATGTCGATGGCCACCCACAAGAAGAGGGGCATGAGTCGCGAGGGGCTGCCCTTCATCAAGTAGAGCTGGCGCAGCACGATGGCCCAGACCCGCGAGAGCGACATCAAGCCTCCAGCGAGAGCGGCTCGCGGGCCACGGTGATGAACAGCTCTTCCAGATTCGACTTGCCGTGCTCGGCGGGCAATGTGCGCGGATCGCCCTCGAGCAAGATCTTGCCCCGCGAGAGAAAGAGCACCCGGTGACAGACGTCCTCTACCTCGTACATGTTGTGCGAGGTCCACAACACACCGCCTGAGCCTTGAGCTGCAAAATCGCGAATCTGCTGGCGAACCTCGCGGGCGGTGGAGGGGTCGAGCGAGGCAGTGGGCTCGTCGAGCAGCAGCAGGTGAGGCTCGTTGAGCATTGCCTTGGCCAGGCACACCCGGGTGTGCTCGCCCGAGGAGAGCAGTCCGCAGCGGGTGCGGCGAAACTTCATCAGGTCGAATCGCTCGAGCAAGATCTCCAGGCGTTGCTGCAGCCCTTTGACCTCATACAGCAGGCCGAACACCCGCAGGTTCTGCTCCACCGTCAGGTTGCCCGGCAGGGGGGCGTAGACGGCCGCGAAATTGGTGCGGCTGAGAGCCTGCGAGCGCTGGCGGGCGATGTCGAGGCCTTCGATCTCGATGCTGCCGGAGCTGGGCTCGAGCACGCCGAGCACCATGCTGATGGTGGTGGTCTTGCCGGCGCCGTTGGGCCCGAGCAGGCCCACGATCTCGTTGGGGCGCACCTGGAAAGAGACTCCGTCCACGGCCAGGGTCTGGCCGTAGGTTTTGGTGAGCTTGTTCACAACCAGCACCGACACGCGCGTGGGGTTCGCTCAGGCGTCGCTCGAGACCCCCCTTGGAGCCATCGGGGATCGGTGGCACGCGCGGTTCGAGACCGCCGGCAGTGACGCCGGCCGGGGCCCGGATGACCTTTACCTGGCGCGACGAAAGATGATCTGGTAAGGGAATCGCTTCAGCAATGCTCTCTGGGTACCGTGACGCCAGGCCGGGAAGTGCTGCGGAGTGGCCTGAACGCGCTGCAGCTGGTGGTCGAGCTCGGCCAGGAAGTCCCAGGCCGCACGAGGCTCCTTGCGAAGGTAGAAAGCGAAGGCTTCATCGACCTCGTCCAACGCTTCCGCATGAAAGAGCAGAGTCAAGAGTCGGCGGCGTCTTCCAGTCGGGCGCGCACCTCGGACCACGGGATAAGCTCGGCCGTGCCGGCCTCTACTTCGTCCATTCGGCGCTTCACGACCTTGGCCAGTTCGTCGTCGGCCTGCACGCTCGCATTGAGGTGCTCGACCAACTCGACGAGCTCGCCTGGCTCAAGTTGAAGAGCAAGCTGCCCTCTTGACGGCGCACATAGAAGATGTCGACAAAGGTCGCAGGTCGCAGGAAGGACGCGCCGCGGTAAGCTTCGGCCCGGTGAGCGCGTCCGCCCCCCTTCTGCATTCAGCGGGCGCGCGCCACCGGTGGTGGAACATCTGCTACTGAGGCAAGAAAATCCATCGCCTTTTTCACATCCACCAAGGCAAGCCGCGCATCCTCGCTGTTCGGATCGAGGGTCAACGACAATGAAAAAGACTTAGCAGCTTCGCGAAAGTACTCCCGACTTCGCAGTACCAGACCGAGGTTATACCAGGCAACTGCCAATGAGCCTGTCGAGAACTGGGTTGCTCGTCGGAGAAGTTGCTCCGCCTTTGAGAGATTCCCTCGGTTCGCCTCACAGATTCCCTGGCCTGTCCAGTGACTAGGCTCGTCAGGCTCAATCTCGGCGGCTTGGCTATACCAGAGACCTGCGCTTCGATACCGCCCTTGCTGCTTATAGATGTCACCCCTGTGTGACGCTAGCAAGGCAATCAGAGGACCCCCTTTTTCAACTACGATGCCAGGCAATGCTGCTCGATGGCTACGCTCCACAGCGCTAACCTGATTGAGGGCCTCCTTGAAGCGGTAAAGTTGGGCCAAATGGCAGCACAGTTTGAGTCGAACTTCCCAATCCTCCGGATGAGTCCGCAAGTAACGAGGCGCACCGACAGCCCAGGCAACTGGGCCAGTCAGAGTAGTTAGTTGGTCTCGTTTGGGATGGCCGGGCATCGCTTTAGCCTGTTGCAGATCCTCCAGTTCCGGCGTTGCTTCTACCTGTTTGAAATAGCGGGCCGCGATATTGTAAAGCCCTTCCGTGCGGCATATGAGTCCTAGGGCATACCTAGTCTCTTGCCGCGCTTCCGGATCCGGATGGGTGCGCGCAGCATATCTGACATGCCGACGGGCTTGGTTCCATTTACCCTGTTTCCAGAGGAGTTCTCCCAATGTGAGATGCAACTCAGCCCCGTGCTCCTTCAGCCGCTCGCTCCTTGAGGGATTCCATCGCAATTCCTTCTTGTGCCAGCGAAGAGCTTGCTCATACCAACGGATAGCCGTACACCACTGGCCCTTTCTCTTGTATAGGTCTCCAAGAGAATCGCACCGTACTTCCTCCATCCCTGCTGCGGCCGACAGTCCTTCTCCTCTCTTCTCAGGACTCGCCACCCATGCGCGCCGACACTCAGCTATGCCACCGAGAGTCCTGTGCGAACGCAAGAGATGCAATGCCTCCGAGTAACGCGCCAAAGAGCAGAGGGCTTGTGCCCAAACAAAGCGCTCATATACCCCGCTGGCGTGATTCTGGGCATACCAGCGGATCCTAACCAGACAATTAGCATCTTCACGCCGCCCCATCGCATCCAAAGCTTCATGAAAGCCATCCTGTGTAGAATTCATAAGGCGGTCATGGATCGAATTGGTAAGTCTGCTCTCTGGTACTTATCTTACGTCTGTTCTTGGCTCTTCCAGCCTGGTCCGCCATTGGTTCGGGTTCTCCTCTGATAGGCTCGTTTCGCCTAAATGCTCTTTCCTGCCGACGCCTGTTGTCCCGTACGCGCTTGACACCATCCTCTTGTTCGCAGGAATAATCGACATCTCGGTGGCGCCCAACGTTCCGGCGAGACGAGTCCGGCTCTGTCTTAGGTGGCGGGGTGGTCCTACGCGGCGGGGTCCCCGGATCTGGAACCGTGGTGTAGGCGGCTTCGATCAAGGGGGCCGACACCATAGCGAGCACCTCACCTACGTCGGCCGCAACCAAAAGGGGCGCAGCGGGACCCGCAGCGATCTTCCCACCGACCTTCCTGATCACGATTCCAAATGCTGATTTCGTGCTGGCTCTTCGAATGGCAGTTCTTGTGGCTGCCTCGCTGCCCTCCTCTATCGCCTCAGCACCGACCTTCTGGGCACCGGTTTTGGTCGATTGAAGCCCTGTTGGGTCAATCATGCTGGTCGGTTGATTGTTGCAATAGACGTAGCGGTTCGTCCCAGCAAACAACCCTAGTGGGTCGGGCGCGGTCCACCGACCTAATTCTGGAACATAGTCCCGGGCGCCGAACCTTATGAGGCCAGTATCCGGGTCATAGAGTCCCCCGGCAAAGCCGAACGGCTGGAAGCCAGGATTCGTATCCTCCGTAACGTTTCCCCAAGCATCGTATGAGATCCGCTGCATTACCTGACCAGTAGCCGAATCTACGACTAGGCGAACGCTCCCGAGTTGATCGCGCAGCACGCGATAGACCACTCCGCCCTTGACCATGAACATGCCGCGATAGACCGCGACAAGATTGTCGTTCCCATCCCTCTCGGCCAAAGGAAACAAACCACCATCGTAGAGCCACTTGCTGACAACCGCGCCATTCACCTTCTTGACCGAACGTTGATTCATCGCGTCGACTTCGTACTCGATGACACGGCCGTCGGGCAGCTCTACTCGGGTCAAGGCCCCCAAAGTGTCGTAGGTGTAGCGAGTCGTCTCTCCATTGAGGGTCTTCGACTGCAACACTCCGTTAGCGTCGTATTGGAAGGTAGTCGTACCCTGAGGTCCGGACAGGGAAAGCAGCCGGTCCTGCTGGGGATCGATGGAATAGCTCGTGGTACCGGCCGGAGTCGTCTCGGCCTGCCGATTGTCGTTGGCGTCATAGACCAGGGTTTGGACGACGTCGCCGTTCTTTGTAACCTGATCCAGGCGACCGGTGGCATCATAGCGGTAGTCCCACACCGTCGTGGTTCCCTGGATGGTCTCGGTATGACCCTGAACCCGCCCGAGTTTGTCCACCACATAGGCCTCGCTGTAGAGGGAGGTCCCCCCTGCTGAGGCCGAGTAGCCGGTCAATTCGCCTGTTGTTTTATAGCTGAGAGCATCGGTCACGGCCCCCAGACTCGCCCCAGTTACCAAGCCGGTTTGCGGGCTCAGCGTGAAGTGTATGGGCCCGATGTCCGTGGTCTCAGAGTCCGCGTCGTACTGGTAGGCCAGTGCGTGTCCACCGTCGAGGTTGGTTGAACTCATCCGGAAATCGTTGTCATAGGTCCAATTGACCGTGCCCTGGGTGACTCCGCCCGAAGTCAAGTTCGCGAGCAGCCCGCCCTGGTATCCGTAGCTGCGGGACGACCCAGGGGCTTGAATCGCGTTCAGATCGCCCGTGACCGGGTCATAGCCGAAGGACATCGTCCCTCGGGGTACCGTGAGGCTCCGCAATCTACCCACCGATGGATCGTAATCGCCATGCACAACTTGCCCATCGGGACGGACGATGTCGACCAGTTGTGCATCTTGGTTGTAGACGTAGCGTGTGCTTCCCCCGGGAGTTACCGCGGGCGGCAGATACTCTTGGAGCAAATCGCGACTGTCCGGTCGGTACTCGTACTCCGGGCGGCCCGGAGGTCGGATGAACTGGAGGTTCCCATTGGCGTCGTAGCGGAAACCAACGGTGCGCGAATCCGGGAGGGTAACCTGCTCCACAAGCCCGTCGGTTTCGTAGCTGTAAAGGGTTGTTTGTCCCAGCGGATCAACCTGCGAAGCCAGATAACCCTGGCCATTGTACGTGTAGCCGGTTACGCGATCCTCGTGGGTGACCTGCGACAGGCGCCCCCTGGTGTCTTCGGGCGGCTTCTGTGCTCTCCTCAATCGGCTCAACAACGCCACTTTGCTT
>CAZWUN010000270.1:0-7588 GCA_964637145.1 uncultured Burkholderiales bacterium | reverse complement strand
AAGCCGCCTTCTCATACTCCTCGCGCACGAAGTGGACGTGCCCCAGCTTGCCGTAAATGGTGGCCAGCTCGGCTTCGGCCCCCAGTTTCTCGCACATGCTGGCGCTGCGCTTGAGACAGAAGAGAGACTCCTCCAGCCGATTGAACACCAGGTAGGTGCGCCCGATGCTTTCGTAGGTGCGCGCCAGTCCGTAGCGGCAACCGGCCTTCTGGAAGAGATCGTAGGCGGCCAGATGATAGAGTAAGGCGGTGCGATGGCGGCCCCGCAAGCTGTTGACCACGCCCAGGTAGCGCTGGGCGTTGGCTTCTTCCAGACTGGGCTCTCCCTTGAGGGCGGCGATGGCCTTCTCAAAGGACTCCTCGGCGGCCTGAAGCTGGGAGCGACGCAGGTGGCACAGGCCCGACTGGATGATCAGACCGGCCAGCAGCTCGCGATCTTCGGGCGTCTTGGGCTTGAGGCTGGCCATGGTCTCGTCCACCAGGCTCTGGGCCTCGTCGGCCGAGCCGGTACGCCCGGCCAGAGCCGCCAGCCGACAGAGAATCTGCCCCCTCAGAACGCCTTTGGCGGGAGCCAGGTTGAGCGCTCGCTGCAGGCTGGCGAAGGCAGCCTCGGGGTCACCCCGGCTGGCCATCACCTCGCCGAGCAGGAAGTGGGCCCGGGCGGTCACATCTTCGGGCTGGCCGGGGAGGTCGAGCACGGTGCGCGCGTCCAGCTCGGCCTGATCCCAGCGCCCCAGAATCAGGGCCGCCTCCGAACAGAAGTTGCGAGCCCGGGCCTGACGCTCGCGGTCACCCTCCTTGATGGCCCGGTTCAGGGCTTTGCGAAATGCCGACAGAGCGCGCACCGTTTCCAGCGCACGCAGATGTTTGGCTCCGGTTTTCAACAGGTCAGCCTGGGGGGGCATGGCTGGCAGGTTTCCGTCGAGGGAGGGGAGGATCCTGCGCGCTGAGGATGGAGTTGTCAAGGACTTGTAGAATGGCGGGCCATGCGCGATCACGAGCATTGGATGTGGCAGGCTCTTGAAATGGCCCAGGGCAACCCGCGCTCGCCCTTTGGAACGGTGATCGTGCACGCCCCCAGCCAGTCGGCACTGGCCTCGGGGTGCAATCACACCCAGGACAGTCCCATCTGGCACGGCGAGATGGACGCCCTGTCCAACCTGGACCGAGAGACACCCTTCGGGGAGTGTGTGCTCTACACCACGGCCGAGCCCTGTCCGATGTGCCAGGGCGCCATCTTGTTCGCCGGGATCCCGCAGGTGGTCTACGGCAGCTCGATCCCCTTCCTGCAGTCGATCGGGTGGGAGCAGATCGACCTGCGGGCCGCCGACCTGGCGGCCCGATCGAAGCCAGGCTGCCACTTGCTCGGCGGGGTCCTGGAAGAGGTCTGCAACGCTCGCTTTCGCAGGGCCCGAGAGCTACGCGCTCAGGAGGAGTAGCACCCGGGCCTCATCTCCAAAAAGACGGCTCGGACGCAACCTCGAGCCGGCGGCCTCCCAGCTCGAAGGCGAGGGCGCTGCAGTGCAAGAAGAGCCGCGGACCCTCGGGACCGTAAAGACGGTCGCCCCGGATGGGCGCTCCCAGACCCAACGCGGCGTGCACCCGCAACTGGTGGGTGCGACCCGTGATGGGGCGAAACTCCACCCTGGCTCCCTCCAGGACCCGAAAGTGCGTGACGGCGGGCTTGTCGCGGACGGGCAGCTCGATGGTCCCCTCCAGGCAATCGGGACGCCTGGTGAGCTCGGCCAGGTAGGTCTTCCGCACGAGGCGGTCTCGGAACAGGCGGTTCAGCTGGCTCTGGGTCTCCCGGTTCCGCGCGAACAGCAGGACCCCGGTCGTCTCCAGGTCGAGGCGGTGGATCCCCAGCACCTCGGGACGAAGGCGCTGCATGCGGCTCAGCATGCAATCCTGCTGCAGGGGACCCCGCCCGGGAACGCTCAGGACTCCGGGCGGCTTGTCGACCGCGATCACAAACTCGTCCTCATAGAGCACTCGCAGCTCCTGCCGGCTCAAAAGTGCCCCCAGGAGCGGCTGGCAGCGCTCGGCGCAGGCCGGATAGAACTCACCGGCCGTGCGGGAACCCGGTCCCCACCAGAATTCGGCCAGCCCCAGCGGGGTCAGTCCGTGGCGGGCGGCATAGTGCAGCAGCTTGGGAGCGCAACACTCGCCCGTGCCGCCCGGGGCGTTGCCCGCGAACAGCGACGCCAGCGACCAGGCCTGACCCGGGAACAAGCTGGCCTGGAAACGCTGCTGCAAATCCCGATGCATCTGGCGCGACAGCGCCCGGCGGCGGCGCACGATCTGCACGCGGCGCTCCTCGAGCGCCTTCAACCGGGCGGCCAGGTCGCGGGCCCTGGCCTTGTGCGCTTTGAGCTCGCGCTCGTCGGCCAGGCTTTCCTGGCGCAGCAGCTCGAGGTCGCAACCTTCCTGGCGCTTGCGAGCGCGCATCTGCTTGTTGATACGATGGCGTTCGCTCATGCTGGCGCGCTCTTCTTGCAGGAGGTCGAGCGCGTGGCGGGCCAGCGGCAAGGGCAGCTCCGCCAACTCGGCCTTGAGCTCCGCCAGCTCGGCCAGCTCCTTCTCGGGCAGGTCGTGGGGCCGGATGGGCGGCACCCAGCCCTCGCTCTGCTCCTGGCCCGAAAAGCCGATGAGGACGCCCTGGTCGGTGATCAAAACGCCGTACATCCTGCCCTTTTCCAGGCGCCCCAGCCGCCGCATCAGCTCGCGCGCCACAGACTCGGCCTGCGATGTGCGCTCCAACGTGAGCAGCCGGCCGGTACTCGGACAGTAGCCCTGATAAGTGTAAGTAACCGGCCCCCCGGGGGGCGGGTCGACCAGCCAATCGGAGAGGGGCGTCAGCATGACGGGTCGACCCGGCTGGTGCTCTGGGAGACGGTGGCCATTTCCGCTGGCAGGTTTCGCCAGCCGTCCGATGTTCCTCCGCACGCTCTGGAACTCAGGAGTAGAGAGCGGCGGCGTTCCCCTGCAGGATATCCCGGGCGGCTTGCTCGGCCTGGCTCGCGCTCAGATCGCCGTCCTGCACCGCCTGCTCCAGAACCTGGCCCAGCACCCGCCGTCCCCACAGCGCACCCAGATAAAAGAGCTCGCTGATGCGGCTGGCATCGCTCGACCAGGTCAGCTTGGAAAGGGGGCCCAGCTCAAGCAACATGGCCACCGCGCCGACCATGCCGCGCACGCTCAGGAAGGGCACTGCCAGGCCGAAGTCCAGGTAGACGTTGGGGTAAACGCTGGCCAGAAAGCCGGCCTCGCGGGCAAAGGGATAGCTCGCATGCAACAAGACCAGCCGGGTCGAAGAGAACCGCTCGATCAACGGGCGCAAGGCCAGCGGATTGGCCGTCGCCAGGTCCAGGTCGGGGTCGCCGAAACCGGTGTGAAACTGCACCGGGAGACCGCGCCTGGCGGCCACCTCGAGCCCCAGCCTCACCAGGTGGTCGTTGAGCGGCTTGAGGGCCAGCCTTCCCCCGCTCCAGGCCCGATAGGCCGCCTCGGCCTCTTCTCCCTCCCCGATAGCAAGACCGGTTCGGTAGGCCGCGATGCTCTTGAAGCCGGCCGCGGGCGTGCTCTCGAGATAGGCCACATAGCGTTCCAGAAAGCCCGCGAAGGGTCCCCGGTCGTAAAGCTGCTCGGCCACCTGCTCCAGGCGCACCAGGCGCCGCACGGGCACGAACCGGGCGTGCCACTCCAGAGGGTGACAGCGATCGGGACAGAGCCCGTCGTCGAGCAGCAGCTCCTCTACCCCGGGCAGGCAGAGCTGAAAGAGCTCCTCGGCGCTGAGACGACTGCGTGCCTGCTCCACCTCATCTTTGGAACAACCGAGCAAGGTGGCCAGGTCGCGCTGGCTGCGCAGGAAGAAGAGGCTGTGACGGGCGTGACCGCCGGAATGGTGGGCCTCGGTGAAGCACTCGCCATAGTCGGGCGGCAACTCGCGCCAGATGGGATGGCAATGGCTGTCGAGCAGGGGATAGGCGCTCAGGTCCAAAGTCCTCGCCCTCCCGTGACCGTGGGGGTCAGAAACGACCCGCCAGCAAGCGCACCTCGCCCTCGGGGCCCAGTTCCTCGAGGCGGGCCACCTCGGCCCGCCGCACGGCCAGGAACGCCTGGCGCAGCTCGGGTCCGAGGGCCTCAGCCAGCACTTCATCGCGCTCGAGCTCCTGCAGGGCCTGACCGGCCGTGGAGGGCAAGCGGGGGGGGCGCTCGGACTCGGGCAGAGTGGCCGGGTCCACCTCAACTCCGGGGGGCAGATCCAGGCGGCGCTCCAGCCCATCCAGCCCGCAGGCGATCATGGCTCCCACGGCCAGATAGGGGTTGGCGGTGGCGTCCACCGCCTTCACCTCGAAGTGGCCCGGGCTGGCCGGCAAGCGGAGGGCGGCCTCGCGATTCTGGACCCCCCAGCAGCGGAAGGCTCCGCTCCAGGAGTTGGGCACCAGGCGTTGATGCGAGTTGGGCAACCCGGCCGTGATGGCCAGCAGGGCATCCAGGTGCTGCAAGATTCCGGCCATGAACTGACGGAATCGGGGGTCATCGGCCTTCAGCCCTTCCAGGCCCAGGTGCAGGTGACAGCCGCTGCCGGCCTGAGAGGGAAACGGCTTGGGCAGGAAGTTAGCCCTAAGACCGTGGCGCTCGGCCACGGCGTGCGCCGTCTCGCGCAGGGCCACCTGGTGGTCGGCCGCCGCCAGACCCTCGGCGTGGCCGATGGAAACCTCGAACTGGCCCGGGCCGGCTTCGGCATGGAACTGCTGCACGCTCATCCGTTGGGCCACCAGCGCCTCGAGTAGCTCGTCGAGCACCGGGCGGCTGCGGTTGAGCGAGTAAACCGAGGCGAAGTTGCTTTCATCCACCAGAGAGCCATCCGGGTGATGCAGGTAGAACTCGTTCTCGAAGGCAGCCGTCAGCTTCAACCCGTGGCGCTCGTGCAGCCGCTCTTGCTGGCGACGGACGAACCCACGCGGGCAGAGGCTCCAGGGTTGGCCCTGAAAATGCATGTCAGTGAGCACTCGAGCGTGCGCGGGGGCGTAGGGCAGAGCCTGCAGCGTGGACCAGTCAGGCACCAGGGCCACCTCACCCACGGGCGTCAACCCGCTCTCGGGCAACACCATGTCGGCCGTGGCCGGCGCCCCCTGGGCCCCGGCCGCGATGAAGACCTCGAAACCACGTGCCCAACCTTCTCGGTGCACCGCCTTGGCCCGAATCTGGTTGCCCAGATCGCACCAGGTGGCCCGGATGGCTCGGATGGAGGCGGCCTCGGGAGCGCTCAGGATGTCCACAGGCTACTTCAGCTTGAAGCGGTAGATCACATCCGCCCCCGCGTCTTGATCGGGCTGATCGACGTTGACGGCCGTTTTCCCCTGATCGTCTGTGCCATCAGGCCCGGGATACCAGAGCAACACCTGGGCGCCCTCCACCTTGTAGCCGGGAGGCTTGCCGGTGCGGGGATCGGTGGGCGGTTCGGCCAGAGCTTCCTCGAGCCGAGCCGGAAGGCGCTTGTGCTGACACGCATAGACCGCAACCGCGGCCAGACACTCGAGGGCCGAGCCGTTGACCCGGTCAAGATAGATCTGGCGAAGACTGTTTCTCAGGCTGATCTTCATCTCCGGGACGGCGTTGCGCATCAAGAGACCGCCCGTGCGCAGCTTCTCAGCCTGCTCCTGGGCCTGTTGGACCTTGACCGGGTCCCAGGTTTCCATGGCCTCAACCAGCAGCTTCTGCTGGGCTGCCATCCGGTACTGAACAGAGTTCTGCAGTCGCGCCTTGAGCCCGGGGAGAGGCGGAGCATCCTGCTCCAGTGTCTCCTCCAGGCCGCGGGCTACCGCCTCGCGGTCCCAGGCCACCGCCTGCCCCGGAAGAGGGATGCGCTGGTTGCAGCTTTTTACGACCGCCAGCACCGCGCGGGCCTGAGCCTCGGTCAGCGCGGGCTCCTGCAACAGCTCGAAGAGAACCAGGCTGGCCCGGCGACGGATCTGCACGCCCACCAGCGTGGGCGTCAAGTCGGCCCCGGGCTCGGACAGGTCGGCCCCCATCTCGTAGCAGGCCAGGGCCAGTTCCAGAGCCGGCTTGAGCTGGCCCTCGCCAGCCAGCCGCCGCGACTCGGCCAGGGCCAATCGCACCAGGGTCTTCTCTTCCTTGTAGACGTACATCAAATCAGTAGAGTTGACCGAGGGGGGCTCCTCGAATCTTTGCGAGCCCGATCGGGCAGCCGCTTGGATCAGGCGGCCGAATACTGGACGCACCGAGTCCACCTGGGCGTTCTTGCCCGGTGCGGGCAGCACGTCATCAGGGAAGGTCTCGGCCTTGCGAGCCTCGAGCGCCAGTTCGTGATACTCCGGCCAGGCGTTGTCGGCCTCGCCGACCACCTTCCACTCAGGGCGGGGGGCTTTGAGGGCTGGGACCGGAATGGCCAGCCAGGCGATCAGGGCCAGGAAAACAAGCCCCACAAAGAGACGGATCCAGAACTTCACCCGGGGGGTTTCGAGAGATGATTTTCAGGAATCCTTCAGCCTGGAACCTTAATCTGCTCAACGACGCACACAACCAGACCAGACTCGGGGAGGCATTCCGTGATCACCACCAGCACCAATTCCTGCACTACCCCTGTACCTTCGAGCAAGCAGCCCATGGGCATCGCGCCCGGCGGCTGCTGGCTGCCGGATCCCCAGGACGGCCTGGGCCCGCCCGTGACCATTCCGGAGAAAGACTGGGACGAGCAGCTCAAGAAGCAGCGGCCCCAGAAACCGAGCTACGACGAAGTCGTCAGCCGCACGCTCAACCTGGTCGATAATCAGGAGATCGGGCGCGCTGCTCAAAAGCACGGCATGGACGTGGTCAACGTGATGTGGGAAGACACCCACCGCTTCGACAACTCGTCCGGCGGGCGCAACATCACCGACATGACCCTGGCCGTGCAGCAAGAGGGCAAGAGGGGCGACAGCAAGGTCAGCCTGTTGCCTGTGCTGCGCAATCCCAATTTTGCCGACAAGACGGTGGACATCAGCCTGGACAAGTTCTTCGTGCTGGTGGGCAACGAAAGGGGCGGCGAGCCGCAGCGCGTGACCCTGCGCGAGTATCTGGGCGACATCCGCCAGTATCTGTCCGACCCCAGCTCCTTCGCAGGTGACACGAAGTCACTGCTCAAAGCCGACGAAACGCACGTGCTCGGCACCGCTCAGGCCTGCTTCCTTCCCGTTCCCCAGGGCGAAGGCGAGACGGTAAAATTCAACCCCACCGTTTACAACTACCAGTCGGTCAAGGACGACCCGGCCGTGCTGACCATCCTGTGCACTCCGGAAGGTACCAGCGCCACCGTGATCGACAACCAGCGCGACAAGTTCGGGGGCCAGAGCTGGGGGCAGCCGCTCTTCTTCAACGAGAACGGCAAACGGGCCAGCCTGGTGGGAGGACGCATCAGCGAGCGACCGGACGAATTGGGCGGCGCCGAAGCCTCGGGTGAAGCCACTCAGGGCGAGAATATGGTGATGATCATCCAGGTTCCGCTCAAGCAGAAGAACCCCCAAACCTTCGGCTTCCTCGAAGCGGCCTCGTTCTCGAGGGCCCCCAAGGCCGCGATGCGCTCC
>CAZWUN010000269.1:5107-7649 GCA_964637145.1 uncultured Burkholderiales bacterium | reverse complement strand
GAGGTCTCTCGGGGTGGGCTCAATGATGCAGGTTAGTTCAGGCCAGGTAGAGCAGACATTGCCTGGCCAGGGATGTCAGGGCCCGCAGGTGGTCGCGGAAATTCTGCTTGTCGGTCAGCTTCCCGGCAACCCGGTAGACGATCTGCCGGCCCGAGACCTCGATCACTGGAATTCCCTGCCCGGTGAGCAGTCTGGCCGCGCTACTGCGCGTGCGGTCCAGGCAGGCTCTCAGTTCGGGCGAGAAGATGCGCTGGATGGTCTCGCCGTCCAGGCTGCCCTTGAATCCGTAGTTGTCGTCGAAGTAAGGGTCGCCCAGCGTGACATCCAGAAAGCCCATCCCCCAGGTTGTTTCCTTGCCGGCGATGGTGAGCTCGCCCCGGAGCGGTCGGGTCAGCTCCAGCTTCAACCAGGTGGAATCGGAATCATGGCCTTGCGAGTAGTGAGCTCGGACAGCAAACCCTTCCAAATTGCCCTGAATGGCACGTTCATGGTTCTGCGTCAGGGTCTCGGTCCAACCCAACTCCCTGGCCAGATCCCGCCAGGTCGAACGCTGCTTGCGCATGCGCCTGTCGCTGTTCCAGCCGATCAGGCCGGCCACCACACCCGTGCCCGCAACGATCTGAAAGTACAGGCTCGGGTTCCTCTCCAGCAAGGGCCACAGGGCAGCGGCCGAAATGCCTGCAAAGAGCAGGGCCATCGCCCCGATACAGCCCCAGCCGGTCTGCCTGGTGGTCTCCTGCATACTGTAATTGTCCACCCGGGACCAGGCCGGCACGATGATCAAAATCAGCTCACGCCGCGGAGCCTGTTCCGGGTCAGCTGCGCGGGAGCCCCGTCCGGAGCCTGCCGAGCCACTGCCACCACGGCCCGGTGGAGTGGGAACTTCCAAGACCTCTCGAACGGTCTCCCCAGGGCGAACAGGACCGGTTGCAGGACTTCCCTGCAGCGGGAAAAAGTTCGCCACGCAACGCTTTGAAATGGGGTTCGATCATGAAGATTCGTAACAGTCTGGGTGGAGGGCTTCTGGCCATGACGTTGCTGGCGGTGGCCTGCTCGGGCGACGGGAGCGTCTCGGGTATCACGGAACCGCTTGTTCCTGTCACCAGCCAACTGGTCGTGACCGAGCCTGCACCCATCGCTCGCGACGGCGACCAGGTTGACACACTCGAGCTCGAAGGCTTCGACGCCGACGGAAATCTAGTTTTCGGCCCCTTCTTTGAGCCCTTCTCGAATTCGATGGCGTTCGACGTGGGCGCTGTCCCCGAGAATGTCCGGACCCTGGAGCTCGACTACCTTCGCCACGGCGGCTTCAGCCTGTTCCGAGCCATCATCCCGCGCAATCCGGACGGCAGCTTCAGCCTGGACAATCCCACCGAGCAAGCCGTAGAACTGCATGATACCGGCTTCGAGGTGGTGGGGAACTCTGTTAACGTCACCTTCCTGGGGCACGAGTTCGGCCCTGTCCGCGGAAAGACCCAGAACAGGATGGCTGCCAACACCCGCTTCAAGGGCATGTGCTATTCGCCCGCCCCCATCAACTTCCGCAATGTCGACGCCCCGGCCATCGGCGACCTTTTCTGGGACAGGGTTGGCAACCAGGAGAACTGGTTTGCGCTCTGGGGCAGCGGGCCTCTGCAAATGTCCGACAACAGTGACAAGCAGGCTCGCGGCGACGTCAATGACATGCGCAAGATGGGGGTCAATCTGATCCGCACCTACTGCATGATCAGCCGGCAAATCTTCGTCATCGAGAAGGTCAATGGGGTGGACACCTTCAAGGCTGGCGTCATCCCCGACCCGCCCGACAAATTCGCCCACTTTACTCACAAGCAGTTCCTGGACCACTGCTGGAACAACGGGAACGACCCGGTTTACGTGTTGATCGGGATCCCGCTGCCGTCCACGGTGCTGTATCGTTACGGCGGCGCCACCAAGGTCGAGAAGGCATACTGGGACTTCGTTCTGGAGGAAATCGTCAGGGATACCCATGACCACCCGGCCGTGCTCGGCTACACGCTGTTCAACGAGATCGACGAGAACAGGTCGGCCTGGCCTGGCGTCAACGAGATCAACCTGACCGGTGGTGTGCAGAACGAAGACTCCGATTTCTACTACGGCATGCTCTTGACATACTCCAAGAAGATTCACGACATCACCGGGCGCGGCCCCAACCAGAAGAAGTTGGTGGGATGGGCGGCCCACGACAACCAGCCTTTCGTCCACTACGGGGGCTCGGTGCCTGCGGGCAACCCCTATTTTGCCCAATTGACCGACATCGACTTCTATGGTGTCAACACCTACCAGAGCAAGTCGCTTGACTCTGTGCTCGGAACCCAGAACGGTCGCTACGGCAGCCTGACGGGGGCCAACAAGAAGCCGGTCATCCTGACCGAGCTCGGTTGGCCCGGCGTGGGCACGAGCAACCCTGGCAATCTCGACTCTCTGGTCGACAACGACGATACCCAGAAGAAGGCGGCCGCGGTCATCTCCGACATGATCCCCAAGGCCTTCGCCTCCGACCTGGTGCTCGGCATTTGCTACT
>CAZWUN010000269.1:0-5097 GCA_964637145.1 uncultured Burkholderiales bacterium | reverse complement strand
ACGAATGGTGGAAGCAGCCGCCCTTCGTAGCCAGTGCCTGGAACGGCGGCCCGGCTGATCCCGGCATGCCGAACGGCTACCACTCCCAGGAGGCCTTCGGGCTCTACGCTACCGCTCGCTCCGGAGGACGCTCCACTACCGACAGCGTCTATAACGGAGAGAAGAACCGGGTCGTTCTTCCGGTGGATAGCTACATCGCTCGTCAACCCATGATCGACGCGCTCAAGGCGGCCTACGCTGCAGTGAAGTAATCATCCCGTAGAGCCAGGCTCCATAGCCATTCCATTGTTCTGGAGCCTTTCGGGCTGCTCCGTAACCCCTTCTCGCCTGAAATTGACGCCGATGCCCTCTTGCAGTTCCGGAGCTTCCAGCAAGCCGAGAAGCGGTTGCTCGAGGCTCTGCCGCGACGCGGAATGGCCCTGGTGGCGGGCGAGTCCGGGGCGGGCAAGACGGCCCTGGCCAGGCACTTTCGTCGCCATCTGGCGCCGACGCTCTATGTGGCGGCCCCTTCCCTGAAAAATCCGGCCAGGGGGGTGATCGAGGAACTGTTGCACCAGATGGGAGAGCCTGTTCCCTTCAACAAACAACCCGGCCCGCGGCCTGGTGCGCCGAGAGATACGCCGATGATGCTATCGCGCATTGCAGGTCGGAGGCCCAGGCCCAACTCGTCTTGGTGAGCATTCGGGAGCAGACGGCTCGATGTCGGCTGGAACTGCATCCTGAGAAGACAAAGATTGTCTACTGCAAGGATGACGATAGGCGAGGCAGCTATCTTACGGAAAAATTCGACTTCCTGGGCTTCACGTTTAGGGCCAGGCGGGCGAAGAACCGGTGGGGCAAGCACTTCGTCAACTTCAGCCCGGCCATGGGCAATAGAGCCGCCACCGCAGTCTGCAGACAAGCCAAAATGACGAAGAAGCGGATATCTCTGTGACCAGATCGAGATCGACGCCCAGCGCTCAGGTCGAAGCCGACCGCCCTCTCTGCCGTTGCCGCCCGTAAGCGTCGGCCGCCGCCAGCGCCGCCGCCACCTGCTCCGGGGTGACCCCGCCGGCCTCGTGATGAATCGTCTCCCCCTCGGCGCACGCGGTCCGCGCGACCAGAGCCAGATCGGGGTCTTTCAGGCCCAGGTCAGCCAGCCTGGTGGGCAACCCCACCGACTCGCAGAAGCCATATACCTGCGCGATCTGCGCCCCGGGCCGGTCGGTCAGAAAGAGCCCGGCCTGCACTCCCACGGCCACCTTCTCCCCGTGGTAGGTGTGATGGGCCGCCTTCAGGCGGGTCAGCCCGTTGTGAATCGAGTGCGCCGCCGCCAGCCCGGCCGACTCGAACCCCAGCCCGCTGAGCAGGGTGTTGGCCTCCACCACGTGCTCCAGGGCGGGGGTGACCACCCCGGCCTCGCAGGCAAGCCGGGCGCTCTGGCCATACTCCAGGATGGTGTCGTAGCAGAGGCGGGCCAGGGCATAAGCAGCCCCGGTGGCCAGCCCTCCGCACTGGTTGGGCGAGCGCGAGCGGCGGCAGGAGTCGGCCTCGAACCAGGTCGAGAGGGCATCCCCCATCCCGGCCACCAGCAGTCGCACCGGGGCCCGGGCGATCACTTCCGTATCCACCAGCACCAGGTCGGGATTGCGGGGCAGGAAGAGATAGCGCTTGAAGGCTCCCTCCGGGGTGTAGATGACCGAGACCGCGCTGCAGGGCGCGTCGGTGGAGGCGATGGTGGGCACGATGACGCTGCGGGCCCTCAATTGGTGGGCCACCGCCTTGGCCGTGTCGATGACCTTGCCGCCCCCCATGGCCACCACCACGTCGCAGCCCTGGCCCAGGGCGGCCAGGCGGGCGATCTCCTCATCCGAGCACTCCCCCCCGAAGGCCCCCAGAGTGTGGGGCACCTTGAGCTGGGGCACCAGCTTCTCGCGAGCCGTCCGTCCGGCGATCAGGAGAACTTTCGAGCCCAGTCCGGAAACGGCTTCGGACATCTGGGCCAGGGCCCCGGCGCCCTGGGTGTAGCGACCGGGAAAAACGGCGGTTTGCAGCATCCAGCCCGGTTCGTCAGTCGAACCGAGCGAACCTGGCGATCTGCAGCGCGATCGCTTGAGCACCCGGAGAGGAAGAGGGCAAGCTGCCCCCAAAAGGTCCCTCCATGCCCTCTCTTCTCATGGTCGGCTTCCTCACCGCCCTGGCCCTGGCCGCCCCGCTCGGCAAACTCATGCCCGTGGACGAGGCCCCCAAGAATCCGTCCTTCCTGGCTTTCCGCACCCGGCTGCTGGAGATCGTCAAGCGCCAGGATGCGGCTGCCCTCGAGCCCATCATCGATCCTCACATCACCTATACCTACGGAGGGGGCGAGCCCGGCTGGAAAGGCTTCCGTCAGTATTGGAAGTTGGATCAGCCCGGCTCCGAATTGTGGCCCCTGCTCGAGCATGTCCTGAACCACGGCGGAGGCTTCCAGAAGGACGGTAGCTTCGCGGCTCCCTACGTGACCGCCATCTGGCCGGATGACCTCGAGCCCTATGGCTATGGCGCCATCATGGGCGAGCACGTGCGCGTGCGAGCCCGTCCCGCTGCCGATGCGCCCGTGGTGGGCGAGCTCAGTTACGACCTGGTGGTGGTCGATCGCAAGAAGCGCTGGACGAAGGGTTGGGTTCCCGTCCAGCTGGCCGGGGGCGGGACGGGATACGTGTCGGCTCGCTACTTCTCCAGCCCCGTCGATTACCGGGCCTACTTCAGCCAGAAGTCGGGGCAGTGGCGGATGACGGTCTTCGTAGCCGGCGACTGAGCGACCAGCGGCACGGATTCTTCAGCTGGATCGAGGGCAAAGCGGGGCACAAAGCCGTAAGCTCACAAAGCCGACCAGGCAACTCTTCCCGGCCCCGGCCGTCAAAGCCGACCAGGCCACCCATCGCGGCCTGGCCGACAAAGCTACTGCTCCCGCTTGACCAGCCGCACCTTTGGCTTGGGCGGCTCGGCCACCGCCGTGGCCCCGGCCGCTTTCGCCTTCTTCCCACCCGCGGTCGCCTTCTTGGCGGCCGGAGCCTTCTTCTTGGCCGGCGCCTCTCCGGCGGCCGCCTTCTTGCGCGGCGCCGCCTTGGCCTTGGCGGGAGCCTTCCCCTTGCGCGGCTTGCGCTCGCCCCCCTCGCGGGGCGGGAACTCGAACTCGTGCCGGCCGTTCTCGTTGCGCTTGAGCCGGGCCGAGAACGGGCGTCCGAAGCGCGACACAAAGTCGTCGAACTGCTCGGTCTGCCCTTTAAGGAAGAAGTCCAGCGCCTCTTCTCGCGTGATCTCCCGCTTGCAAACCTCGCGGGGCAGCGTGGCGCCCACCTTGCGGCGGGGGTTGTCCTCCACGCAGTGCGCCTCGCAGCGGTAGGCCATCGGCAGCTCGAGCACCTTGCAGCGCTCGGGAGAAAGCGGGCAGGGGCAGATGGGCTCTCCGGTGGCCGTCGCCCCGTCTGCGTCCGGCCCCTGGCCCCTTTCCGCCTGGCCCTCGGGGATCAGCTCCAGCTTGCCGTCCACCAGCTTCAGGCGGCCCTTGTAGCCCTCCCCTCGACTGGAGAGAAAGCCCTCCAGCACGGGCGTCTCGCCCTTCTCCAGCAGCTCGGCCACGGTGGCGCGGTCGATGTAGCGCCCGCTGCGGTCCTTCCAGATGATGAAGTTGCACACGCTGTCCTTGCCCGTGTTGGTCTGGCAGGCGTAAAAGCGGGCCTGCTCGACCACCTGGGCCTTGCGACAGCCCGGGCACTGGCCCAGCGGGGGATCGTTGCGATACAGCTCGTCGTACTGGAAGGTCTTGGCCTTCTCGACCACCTCGCGGGCGTAGGCCATGATCTCGTCCATGAAGGCGTTGCGGGTGCGCTGGCCGAGCTCCACCTCGCTCAGGTGCTTCTCCAGCTCGCCGGTCAGGGCGGGGGAAGCCAGCTGGCGGATCTGGATGCGCCGCAACAGGTCGATCAGCAGGATGCCCTTGGCGCTGGCCCGCAGCGAGCGCTCGGCGCGCACGGCGTACTGCTTGCCGATCAGGTTCTCGATGATCTCGGCCCGGGTGGCCGGGGTGCCCAGCCCTTTCCCCTTGAGGATCTGGGACAGATCCTCGTCCTCCACGTGCTGCCCGGCATGCTCCATCAGGCTGAGCAGGCGAGCTTCGGTGATGCGCGCCGGGGGACGGGTCTGGTCGTCCTTGGATTCGGCCTCCAGGGTCGTGACCGGCACCTTCTCGCCCACCGGCACGACGACCCGACGCGAGGTCTCGCCCTGCAGCTCCTCGACCAGCTGCTCCTCCGTGCCCGGTGGGAGCGCCACCAGCGGCGGCAGGGCTTTGTCCTCCTCCACGTCGCGCCCGTAGACCTCGTAGAAGCCGGGCTCCTTCAAGAACCGGGCCCGGGTGCGGAAGTGGTGCTCGACCCCGGGCGAGGGGGCCAGCGTGAGCCGCTCCACTTGCGTCCACACCGCCGCCGGGTAGAAGGCGGCCAGGAAGCGGCGCACCACCAGGTCGTAGATCTTCTGGTCGTCCCCCTGCAGACCGGAGGGGATCTGGGTGGTGGGGATGATGGCGAAGTGGTCGCTGACCTTGGCGTTGTCGAACACCTTCTTGTTGTTGGTGTTCTCCAGGCCTTTGGCGCGCAGGCGCGAGGCCGACTTCTGGTAGACCGTGCCCCCGTGGGCGAGCAGGTCCACCACCTGGTCCACGTGGGGGCGATAATCCTCGGGCAGGAACTTGGAGTCGGTGCGGGGGTAGGTGAGCGCCTTGTGGCGCTCGTACAGGCTCTGGGCCGCCCCCAGCGTGCGCCGGGCCGACATCCCGAAGCGCCGGTTGGCCTCGCGCTGCAGGGTGGTCAGGTCGAACAGGCCCGGCGGCGACTCGCGCCGAGCCTTGCGGCTCTCGGAGGCGGCCCCGGGGACGCGGTTGGCGAGCGACTCGAGGATGGCTTGCAGCTTGGCCGCGTCCGTGATCCAGTCGTCCTTGCGCGGGCTGTCAGGGTTCTCGAGGAATTTGGGATCAAACCAGGTGCCCTCGTACTGGTGTCCGTCGGGCGCCTGAAAGCGTGCCTGGATGCGCCAGAAGGGCTCGGGCCGGAACTTGAGGATCTCCAGCTCGCGGTCCAC
>CAZWUN010000268.1:0-7695 GCA_964637145.1 uncultured Burkholderiales bacterium | reverse complement strand
CCTCCTCCCAGGGGGTCTCGGGGTCCTCGTGGGGAGCCACCCGGGCCCGCTCGGCGGCCACCTCGGCCACCAGCCGGGCGGCCTCGGCCGAAAGCTCCTCCACATCGGTCGAGTCGCTCACCAACCGGGCGGCCAGCTCGCGGGCCAGCTTGCGCGACTCCTCCAGGGCCTCCTTGCGGGCCTGGCCCAGAGCGGCCAGCTTTTTGCGAAAATCAGAAAGCAAGCCCTGCACGTTGTCGCGCGCCTCGCCGAGCAGCTTCTCGGCCTGGCGGGCGGCCTCGTCCAGCTTTTCCCGCTTCTCCTGCTCCACCAGCGCCAGGCGCGCCTCGTATTCCTGGCGCAGCCGGGTCACCTGGCTCGACTCCTGCTCGAGCTTCTGCCCCAGCCGGTGGGCCGTTTCGCGCTCTTGCTCGAGGTCGTCGAGCAGGCCTTCCACCTCGTCGTGGCTCTGCCCCAGAAGCTCTCTCGCGCGGCGCAGCACGCTGGCCGGCAGCCCCAGCTGGCTTGCGATCTGGAGCGCGTTGGAGCGTCCGGGCACGCCCATCAGCACCCGGTAGGTGGGCTGCAAGGACTGGGTGTCGAACTCGACGGCGGCGTTCTCCATCCCCTCGCTCTGGGCCGCGAAGGCCTTCAGCTCCGAGAGGTGGGTGGTCACGACCGTGCGCGTGCCGCGAGAGTGCAGGTATTCCAGCAGCGCCATCCCCAGCGCTCCGCCCTCGGAGGGGTCGGTGCCCGCCCCCAGCTCGTCGAGCAGCACCAGCGTCTCGGGGCCGGCCGCCGGCAGGATGCGCAGAATCTGGGTCAGGTGAGCCGAGAAGGTGGACAGGCTCTGGGCGATGGACTGCTCGTCCCCGATGTCGGCCCACACCGCCCTCAGGAACGGGATGCTCGAGCCCGAGGCGCAGGGCACCGGGCAGCCCGACAGGCCCATCAGCACCGACAGGCCCACGCACTTGAGGGTGACCGTCTTGCCCCCGGTATTGGGGCCGGTAACCACCAGCGTGTCGAACCCCTGCCCCACTTCGATGGAGATGGGGATCACGTGCCCCTTGAGCAGGGGATGGCGGGCCTGGTTGAGGCGGATCATGCCCTCTTTGTTGATCTCGGGCAGCTGGGCCCGGGCGTCCTGGGCGTAGCGCCCGAGCCCGCACAAAAAGTCGAAGTGGCCCAGCTCGTCGCAGGCCATGGCCAGCTCGCTGGCGTGATAGCCCACCAGGGCCGAGAGGCGGGCCAGGATGGCTTCCATCTCTTTCTTCTCGGCCAGCCGCACCGAGCGTAGCTGGTTGCCCTGCTCCACCAGCGAGAAAGGCTCCATGAAGAGCGTGGCGCCGCTGGCCGACTGGTCGATCACCAGCCCGGGGAAGGCGCTGCGATACTCCGACTTGACCGGCACGACGTGGCGCCCCATGCGCTGCGTGACGATGGGCTCTTGCAGCATCTTGGCCAGGTCGCTCTCGCGCAGGATGGCGCCCAGGCTGCGCTGCATGCGCGCCTCCAGAGAGCGGATCTCCTCGCGCAGGGCTCGCAGCCTGGGGCTGGCCGAGTCGAGCATTCGGGCGTCGGGGCCGAAGCAGCGGGCCACCTCGGACTCGATCTTGGGGAAGGGGATCAGCACCACGCCCCTGTCGGCCAGGCGCGGGAAACGGTCGGCCCGCTCTCTGAGGGCCCGCCCGATCTGGCGGCTCACCCCGGCCACCTCCCGGATCTGCATCAGCACCTCAGGCTCGAGGCTGGAGCCGAGCTGGGCTTGCTGGATGGCCGGGCGCACGTCCTCGAGCCCACCCAGAGGGGGGTTGTAGCCTTCGTCGAGCAGGCGGATGGCCTCGGCCACGTCGTTCTGGCGCTCTTGCAGCTCCTCCAGCGAGGTGGCAGGCAAGAGCGCCACCATGCGCTCGCGCCCGGGCGGCCAGTGGGTCTTGCCAGCCAGGATCTCGAGCACGGCCGGGAACTCCAGCACGCGCAGGGTTTGCAGGTCTTGCAGCATCGCGGTCGGGAGATTCTCGCCGGAGGGGTGGTTTTCCCCGTGGGCTCTTCCGGCGGAACGGAAACTGCCGAACAAGACCGCCGCAGCAGACGGTGGGGAGGAGCCTGCCGACCGGCGAACCAGGCGATGGATGCAACTGCGAGAGCGAGCGATGAGTGGCTACCCCGACGCGATGGCCGCCCTGGCCGAGGCCGGGGAGGACCTGAGCTTTCTTTCTCCCGAGCAGCGCTCCTATGGCTGGTGCCACACCTTCCACCCGCGCCTGGCCGAAGGACTGGTTTTGTGCCGGGCGACCCCGCAATGCCTGGTCGTCAGCTCGCTGAAACTGGGTCAACCGGTCGAGCTCGACGCTCACCTCGCCCCCTTCTTCCTGGAGGCCAGCGCCTGCCCCGATCCGGAGGTCTCGGCCCCGGCCCTGGAGGCCCTGAAGGGCACCGAGCTGGTCGATCTGCTGTGCGATTACGCGCTCTCTCGCGACTGCTCGCCGGCCGCTCGGGAGGTCTGGGTCGGACTGGGCTTTCTTCCCAGCGCGCCCCATCGGCGCCAGATCTACCTGATCAGGATGGGAATGACCGACCTTGCCGAGGAGCTCGACCCGCAGGGCGAGCACCTGACCCTGGGCGCCCTGGAGCTGCGCCCCTCCTGGCGCCTGGCCCTGGCGGCCCAATTGCGCGAGCGCGGGCGGGGCCACCTGGTACCCCGCATGCTGGGCATCGCCCGCGAGAGAGTGCAACTCGACGGGCCCATGCTGGCCGAGCTGCTGCGCCAGGGCCAGTTCGAGGCCCTGTGGACCCTGTGCCCCTTCCTGTCAGCCGAGCGCGCCCGCGAGGTCATCCGCAGCTTGCTCGTGAGGGGTTTTGCGGGGGGGCAGGACTTCGCGCGAGCCGTGGAGCTCATCAAGATCGAGCCGACCGGGCAGCCGGTCTACCGCACCCGCGGGAAATGGCTGGGCTGGGGCGGACGCCGCCTTCTGGTCAGCCGAAATCGAAGCCTGCGAGTCATCGATTGGGAGCAAGATCGGGTGGCCTGGCAGGTGTCGGGGAGTTGTCAGGGCGCGCTGCTCTCTCCGGACGGCAGGTGGGCCCTTCTGTCGCGCCAGCGCGGCTGCCATCTGCACGACCCCGAGGGCCAGAGAGTGCTCGAGAATCGAGCCTTGATGCCGGTTTTCTCGCCCTGCTCGGAGTACTTCACCTTTCGTGATGAGGGGCGCTGGCAGCTCTGGCGCCTCTCCCCTCTCGAGCTGCTCGAGTCCTCCCCTGCATCCAAATTCGAGTGGCTGGGGCCGGGCCAGGCGATCGTCAGCGAGGGCGGAGACTTGCGGATCCTCGACCTGGCCAGCGGGACCCGCCTGAACCCGCCCCCGGTCAGGATGCCTCTGACCAGAAAGTGGAAGCGGTCGGCTCGGGGCGCGCGCTGGGTGGCCCGCCGGCACCCGCTGAGCTTGCTGGCCAGGGATGGAAGCGAGCAGAGCCCGCTTCTCAAGCTCCGAGAGCCCGGGCCCGAAAGCCTGATCGTGGAATCGGACGGGAGCTACCAGGCTGTGGCGGGTAAGGTCGTGCTGCTCGAGGACGAGCGCGTGCTGTGCACGCACGACTGGAAGATCTGGGACGGTCGCATGCTGCGGCCGCTGCCCAGGCCGGAGGCGGCTCAATTTCGGATCGATCCCCGGGGGGCGCGCCTGGTGACCGAGAAGGAGGGCGCCACCGAGCTAGTGCGCCTGGGCGACCGCCTGCCCTACCGAGAGCTCCCGGGCACCTTGCTCGAGCTCCATCCCACCGAGCCTTACCTTGCCACCCTGCACCAGGGAGAGATCCATCTCTGGCACGTGCCCCACGAGGTCGAGCTGGGTCCTGCGCTGCTCGAGGACAACGCCGAGCGGGTCGAGCCTCACCTGCGCCCACTGGCCCTCTTTCTCTTGCAGCGACGCTTTCGTCACGAGGTCTCGCTGGAGGAGGGGCTGGAGCTCTCCCCCGCTCACGACATCCTGCTCGACAGCGAGAGCCTCGCTTAGACGCGCCGGTCGATCACGTGGCGCAGCTTGCCACTGCGCGGGTTGCGCTCCAGCTCGCCCGGTCCCACGACCTCCACCACCAGCTCGGCCAGCAGGCCCTGCTCGAGCCGCTCACCCAGCACCGGCAGGCGCTCGAGCAGCCTTGCTCGCACCAGATCGCTGGAGGCCGGCCCTTCGACCCGCACCAGCAGCCGATCGAGCAGGTCCCGCTTCTCGGCCACCAACTGCACGGCGCCCGCCAGTCCGACCAGGGCTTCGGCCACGTCTTGCCAGGAGGTGTTGGTGCTGGCCAGGCAGAGCAGATCGTCGGAGCGGCCCAGCAACTCGAAGCGAGCAGTGGTCCGACCGCAGGGGCAGGGCTCTTTCAGCCAGCGGGCGCGATCTCCCAGCCGATAGCGGATGAGCGGCATCAACCGGCGCTGCAGGCAGGTGATCACGACCTCCCCCTCCGGGGCCGGGCTTCCCTGCGCGTCCAACAGCTCCATCCACACCTGATCGCTGGCCAGATGGTGCACCGAGCCCGAGCAGTGGGCGCACTGATAGCCGATGGGGCCGCCGTCGTTGGCGCCCAGAATCGAGCCCAGCCGGCTCAGCCCGAAACGCTCGCGCAAGAGCCTCTGCTCGCCCGGGGGGAGGGGCTCCCCGCCGTAGACCACCGTCTTGATGGGGGGCCGAGCCTGGCGCTCGTGGAGGTCGGAGAAGAGGCGGGAGAGCTGGGAGGAGACCCCCAACACCACCCCCACCTCGAAGCGCTCGAAGTGCAGCATCAGGCTCTCGAGGGGGGCCGAGGCGGTGAAGGGGAGGTTGACCACGCCCGCTTCCTCCAGCACGCGGTGAATGCTCAGGAAGCTGCCGTAAAGGTCGCCCGAGAGGAAGAGGTTGGCGCAGCGGTCCCCCGGGCGAACCCCCAGGGCCCGCAGCATCTTGACCCCGGCCAGGACGTCGGCGCGGTAGTCCTCGGGGCTCAAGAAGCAGTACTTGGGGTCGCCGGTCGAGCCGCCGCTGCGCAGCACCACGGCGTCCTTGAGAGGCGCGGTCAAGAGCTCGGTGGACTGAAGGTGCAGCACCGAGCGCTCCAGCAGCGGCTGGCCCCGGAAGTCCTCCGGGCGGCGCACCGGGGTGAGGCGCTCGCGGTAATAGGGCGAGCGCGCGCGCACGAACTCGAGCAGGTCGAGCAGGCGCTCCCAGCTGATCGCCTCGGCCTCGGCGGCGGGGCGGGTCTCCCAGTCGTGGCTGATGCCCTCGGGGGCGTCGGCGGTCAGGCTCACCCAGCGCACCAGGGGCTGCAGGCCCAGGCGGCCGTCGTGGGGCTCGCCGGGCTGCCCCCCGGCCATCTCGCCCAGACGACAGATGCGGGTGGCCCCCGCCCCGGTCAGCAGCCGGCCCAGGTGGCGCGAGCGATAAAGCCCCGCCTCCAGACCCACGGTCTGCAGGTAGCTGCGCCAGGGCTCGAGCAGGATGGGCAGGTCGTGCTCGGGTTGCTCCACCGTCTTGATGATCAGCGTGCGGTGCAGGGGCGAGGAGCGGAGCTCGCTCTCGTCGCTCTCGTAGATCAGCGTCCAGGCCTGGGGGCGTCGGGAAGTCAGCAATCGCACCGGCCGCACGGCCTGGGCAAAGAGAGCCATCTGGCGTTCCTTGGTGACCTCGATGGCGGTATCGAAGGCGGGCTCGGCCGCCGGCAGCTCGGCGTCCACCTCCTCCAGGGCCCGGGCCAGGGGCTCGAGCAGCCGCTCGGCGTTCTCGGCTCCCTCCACGTAGAGAACCTGGGGCGAGGAGCAGGCATGCTGATCCCACATCGAGACGTCGCGGGCCAGGCGACCGGCGAGCTCGGGAAGATCCTGCCAGCCCGGAGCGTCGGCGGTGAGCACGGCCAGCGACAGCTTGGGTCCGTAGTCCACCACCTCCACGTGGGGATCGACCCCCTCACGGTAGCGGCGCACGGCCTCCTCTCCCCCGGTGATGACGATGGCGTCACAGCCTGCTTTGAACAGCGATTCCAGGCTCTCGTCGCCTCCCGACCAGGAGAGCACGGCGGTGGATCGGGTCAGCTCGCCCTCTTCTTCGAAGTCAGCCAGGCTCTCCACGAAGAGCCGCGCGAACAACGGGTCACCGCTGGAGGCCTTCAGAAGCGTCACGTTGCCGGTCAACAGGGCCTCGGCGAGCAGGATGGCGGCCCCCACGAAGACGTTGCCTGAGGCCACCGTCAGCACCACCCCGCGGGGACGAGCTCTGAGGTACTCGCCGATGCTCTTGCGCGGAGTCCAGCGATCGAGCAGGTCAGCCGACCCCAGCTCGCGCTCGATGCGCGTCTGGAGCACGTCGCGACGCAAGGCATTCCCCATCATCGTCAGGGATTGCGCCACCATGGGACGGGTCATGCCCACCAGGTCGGGGATCTCTCGCTCGGCCCGGCGGCGGGGAGCGAACTCGGGATCGGCCCAGGCTGCCCCGGCCCGGTCCAGAATGCGCATGACGCGCCGCACCGAGATGCGCTCGTAGCCCAGCGTGCGCTCGCGAGCTCGGCGCAGCACCTCACGCACTCGCTCGGCGGTAAGCGGGCCGCTCCAGGTTTCCCCCAGCACGAAGTGGCTCATTCGAGCAACCTCGCGGCGGCGATGGCGCAACCGGCGTGCTTTCGCGTGCCGCCCCGGCCCAGAAAGCGCAGCACCGGGGTCTGACGCCCGCAGGGGCATCCCTCCTCCAGGGCCGCCACGTCGCTCGTCAGAAGGCTGAGGTTGGGCACACTGGTCAGAAACGGGGTGCACAGCTGCAACAGACCCGGCTCGCCGGGAGCGAGCGCCCGAAGATCGAGGGGATGGCGGATCAACGCCCGGCAAAACACCGGAACATGGAAGCGGTGAGCCGGACACTCGACGTAGGGGGCGCCGTGCTCGACCATGCCGTAGTTGTCGCGCTGATGCTCGGGGGGCACGGAGAGCTTCCGGCTGACCAGGTCGAGAAACTCCTCGCGGGGGATGGCCTGCTCGGCCTGGCCCTTCCAGCCCCCGCCAGTCAGCACCCAGCTGCCGGGGGCCAGCCTGATGGGGGCGTGCAACCGCTTCATCAGGCGGTGCAAGAAGGAGGGGAAGCCCACGATGCGCGTGGGGAAAGGGCTCTGAGCCATCCGCACCAGCGCCTCGAGCGCCCCCTCCTCATCGAAGAAGAAGCCGTCCGGGCCCTTCTTGAGGGCGTAGAAGACCTCGGCCTGGCGGGTGAAACGGGTCCAGTTGGCGGAGCTGAAGGCTGCCCCCGAGTCGGGCGCCTCGGCGGGGTCGTAGGAGAAGAGCAGGGAGCTGGTCGTCTCTTCGGGCGCCACCAGCCCCTGGTCGGCAAAGACACTCTCGAGCATGGCCTGGGCCCGATCAAGCGAGGCCTGGTCAAAGAAGGTCTGGCTCTTCTGCCCCGAGGTGCCGCTGGAGCGAACGTGCAGCACGACCTGGCTCTTGTCCACGCTGAGGAGCTCGTAACGCTTGAACACGTTGACGAAAACGAAGGGGGCGTCCTCCAGGCGCTCGAGGCGCTCAAAGCCCTGCTGCTCGCAGAACCGGCCGAACTCGGGGCAGGAGCGGCGGTGGTGGGCAAACGCCTCCTGCATGGCCTCGTGAAAGAGGTCTTCGCGCTCATCGTCGAGCTGGTAGGGGCGGTCGAGGCGACAGAGGCGGTCGATGGCTCTCATCTGGAGGGCCCCGTTTCTCACCGG
>CAZWUN010000267.1:0-7719 GCA_964637145.1 uncultured Burkholderiales bacterium | reverse complement strand
AACTCGAGGGCCGTGCGGGTGGTGGAGAAATCGCCGTAGGCGGTGGTGGCCAGCACCGTCCAGAGGGCATCGCGCCCGAAGAACCAGGCGTAACCGGGACGCTCGGAGTCGCCCGAGGTGCGAAAGCCGGCCACCAGACCGGTGCCCAGCAGGGGGTTGGCCACCAGCCCCTTGTCGATGCCCACCTTGGACCACTGGTAGGCCTGGTCGAGCTCGCGGTCGGGGGTGTCCACCTGCACGGTGTCCTGCAAGAGCCGGCGGTAGTGGGCCACGTTGGCGTTGTAGTCGGCGGTCAGCCCTTGCAGCAGGCGGTCGTTGGCGGCCCTGGCATCCTGGAGGCCTTTCACGCTGCCGGTGATGACGATGGGAAGCGGACCCGAGCCCACCGGCAGATCCACCAGGAAGCGGGCCGGCTGATCGCGCGGCTCTTCCTGGTAGGGCATGAGGGTGATGTCGCGCGAGCCGGGGCAGGCGATCACGGCCGCAAAGCGCCCCGACTCCTCGGTCAGGCTGTAGCGCCCGTCGGCAAAGGAGAGGTTGCCGGTCTGGATGCCCGCCGGCCACATCAGCTTGAGACGGGGACGGAACTCGCCCGTCACGGTTATGGGCAACAGCGTGTCCACCTCCAGCAGCATGGCCACGCCCGGCTCGTTGCGGGAGGCAAACAGGATGTGGCGGGCGGTGAAGGCGCTGTGGGAGTAAGTGAGGATGGTGGCCTCGGGGCGCACGGTGATCTGCTTGACCAGCTCGGTGGAGGGGACCGGGCTGGGATAGCCCTCGAGCGAGAAATGGAGCTGGAACTCCTCCAGCACTTTCATGGGATAGACCCAGGCCTCCAGCGTGCGCCCCTCGTAGCCGAACAGGGCGGCCCTGGGGCCGCATACGTCCATGAAGGTGCCGGCGTGGATGGGGCGCGAGAGCTCGAGGCCGCTCTCCTCCAGCGGAGCCGCCAGCGCCGCCTGAAACACGAAGAGCAGGAGCAACCAGCGCATGCCACGGCCCTTCGGGCCGCTCGGGCTAGCTCTCCTCCTCGGGCAGGGGCGCAAACAGGTCGGCCAGGTCGAGCACCTTACCCTCGAACTCCCAGCGATCTTCCACCCCGAGGGACTCGATCGTGTAGCGACCGTCGCGCAGGGTCAGCACCTCCAGGGTGGAGGCTTCTGGATCGACCAGAAGGTAGCAGGGAACGCCGTTCTGCGCAAAGCGGTTAAGCTTCTTCACGCGATCGAGCGAGCGGGTGCTGGGCGAGAGGATCTCGGCCAACAGGTAGGGTACGCCTTCGAGGTACTTCTCCTTGATCTGGCCCCGCTGCTCGCGCCGCAAGTAGATCAAGTCGGGTTGGATGGGAGTGCAACCCGGCATGAGCAGATCCATGGGGGCATTGAAGATGTAGCCTTTACCCTCGAGCTCGAACTGGTAGAAGAAGAACTGCAGGCGGCGGGAGAGGATCTGGTGCAGGCTGCCAGGAGAAGGGGACACGTAGAGAACTCCATCGAGAATTTCGTAGCGCTGTCCATCCTCAGGCAGGCTGAGGCTGTCTTCGTAAGTCCAGACCTTGTGACGATCGACTTGCAGGGTCATCAGATAGAGCTTCTCCGCCAACTCAAGGAGAGCCTGCGCTTCAGCGCTGCCGTTCGGGCCAGAGCGGGATGTTGTGGCGCTCAGGCTCGGTCTTCACGGTAAAGACCTTGCCGTTCTGGGTGCCCTTGACCTCGTATCGAGTCTGGATGACGGCGATAGTGCCCAGGTAGTTGTAGGTCCAGAAGCACTGGCGCGACTTGCCCGGCTCGAGCGCCCTGGGCAGATCGGTCACGCGGTGAGCCATCGGCACCATCGAGCCGTTCAGGTCCTGCAGCTTGATGGGCTGGCCGGAACCATCCAGGAACTCGACCGTCACCTCCAGGGCGCGGATGGGTTCCGAGCCCTGGTTGAGGAGGGTGAACCGGCCGTCGAGGTAACGATTATCCTGACTGCGCAGGACCGAGGTGTCGCTCACTTTGACGGGGGCGGGGGCGTCCTGCGGCAGCAGGGGTCCGCAGAGAAGACACACCACAGTGACCAGGACGATCGACTGAAACCGCATGGTTCAAACCTCCTCCGGCAGGGCGCACATGGGGCCAGCTTCAGCACTCGACCCTGGAATCCTCGCGCAGGCTAACGACCTCCAGGGTCGTAGGCGCAGCATCAAGACCGTTCGGGGATTCGAGTTGCAGAGTCATCCTGGTTAAAAGTTCGGCCACACGCAAGATCCTGGGCGTCGCGCAGCCGAAAAACTCTCCGGCTGCCCTCCTGGTTGCGGTTCGGGGGCGCCTGCGTACAACTCTTCAGCACTTCACTGCGATTCACCGCGACCTCGGGAGGGAGCCTTCTCTCTTCCGAGGACCGGTTTCGGGCTGGTAGCGGTCACCCGCCTGCGAAGAAGAGCCGGTCGGTTTCGAGCTCCTGGGCTGCACGCGCCGACTGATCGCCTTGAAGTCGGCGGCCGACAGCCCGGATGCTGGGCGGCTGGTTTGCACTCCGCTCACATCCTGGATCTGATAGGCGTGCGTCGGGGCTCCCACGTCCTCTGGACCTGCCCAGATCTTGCCGCTGTAGGGGGTGGCCTCTCCGTAGTTGTCCTGCATCAGGCCCTCGTCCGTGTCGGCCACCACGGCGGCGTGATTGCCATTGGAAACGATGATGGCGCTCTCTCCCTCAAAGGCACTCAGATCATTGGGATGGGGCAGCTCGGTCACGTTGACTCCGAAGTAGGACCCCACGTCCGGGGGATGGTTCCGATCATTGAGGCGGGTCAGGGCTTCTTCGTAGCTGATCCCGTGAACCTCGGCGTAACGCCGGGCGGCGGCCGCCATCATCACGTTGGCCCGCTCCACCTCCTCCGGATCGTCCCCCACGTAGTCGGTCGCCACGGAAGCCCTTTCCACCTGGTCGTCCGTGAGAGTCGTTTGATAACCGTCCCGCATCGTCACCCGATAGCCGCCGTCGGGCAAAGGCTCGATCTGCATGGGACCTCGGGGATCGTCTCGGAAGATCAGCATCATTCCTTTGATGATGCTGGTGGCGCCGCAGTTCTCCCTCTGGTTCTGGGCTACGTCATCCAGGACTTCAAGCAGTTCAGACCCCTGGATGACCTGGTCGCCTGTCGACGAGTCGGAGGCCCGGGACAGAGAGCTGCTCTCGGGCTCGGCTGCTGCAGTCTCCCAAGAATCCTTCGGGAGCGGTATCGGAGTGTCGGGCGCGAGCCACGTCTCTGAAGCTGAGCCTCCCCCGGAGGCCGGCGCGGACCGGATGCCCCCCGGTATCGGGCTTCCTCCCGACAACCCGGCCGACGGGTTTCCAACGCCGCTCACGAGGCCGGCTCGATCGGGAGAAATGAGTCCCTGCTGCCAGGCCAGCTGCAGGGCGATCTGCAGAAGCGTCCAGGTGCTGTGTGACAACTGAGCTTCACGCAGCTGGGCCAGTCTCTCGAGCAAACGCTCCACCTGCTCGGCGGTGGCGCAGCCTGCTGCCAGTGCCTGGATGGTGCCAAGCGCCTGATCGGCAAGTTGACCTTCCATGAGGGCCTTGACCAGAACCTGAGCCTCGAGCGAGCCGCCCGCCTCCTGGGTCATCTCGTCCGACAACGTCAGAGCGTCGCATCCTGCGGCCGGTCCCGAGGTCGTCCGAGTGTCCACGGGGAGGCCCGGCAGGGCAGACTTCAAGCTGGGCGACCGATCGATAAAGGTGACTGTCACAGACTCCTCCGGTCAGATTTCTCCTGATGGCAGCCTAACCGTGGACTCTTTGAGATTCCTTTGAACGAGAGAGGATGAGGTTGACGGTCCTCATCGCGCACCGTCAATGCGACGAAACTGGTCGACCTTGCCTTCTTCGAGGCTACAAGGCCGAGACGGGCAGCGCACCGACGGGGCCGGGCTTGGGCTTGGCTGCGCTCTTCCAGCGGTCGACAACTTCGCTCCCCCACTTTGTTGTCGCTTGAGTTTGGGCAGTGCTTTCAGGTTTCTTTTCACGTTTGCCGGCATACTCCAGACGTGATCGTGGGTCGTTCCATGCCATTTCCCGAGCTGCTTCCGCGGGCGGCAGCGCCCGCTGTGGAGCCAAACAAGACTCCGATCGACCCGGCCGACGACTTCCGGCCGGTAGCCCAGAGCTCGACCGTCCTCCCGGCCTCCATCGGCCCGGCCAGTGATCTGGCCTTCCGCCTGCTGGGCGGTGCTCTGGGCCCCACCCTGCAGGCAGCCACTCGCACCGTGCTCGACGAGCTTGACTACAATCTGCGTCGCACCGCGTCCGGACGCGACCTGGCCCGGGAGCTGCCTATCGCCCAGATGAAAGCTCCCAACAGCATCCCCGTGCAGGCCGAACTGGGCCGAGGGCTCTACGACGAGCTGCGCAACAGCCGACCGCTGAGCCCCAGGCAGAGCATGCTGCTGGCCCGCTCGCTGGTCATGACCAGCAACTACCTGGGCCTGGACGACCGGCTCCTGATCGCTCCTCGATCCGTCCAGGCCGCCGCGCCCCCGGCCGATACCCGGCTCGAGCCAGGGTTCCACCCCGAGGTCGCCCGGGTGGCCGTCGAGCAGCTACGCTGGAGAGGGGTCGGCGACTACGCTGCCTCGCGGCTGGGCCCGGTCTCGGTTCTACTCGACGACCTTGGTCCGCGCGACCGGGTGAGGTTCTCCAACCTGCCCCTCGAGCAGTCGCTCCAGGGGCTTCCGCCGGCCAGCGCGGCCGTGCGTCTCAACCTGCCCGTGAGCTCGTGGACCCGCAGCCTGGACCTGCTCGAGCACCCCGACGGCACTCGCACTCTGGTGGTGGGCGAATTGCCTGGCCGGGTGGTGCATCGCCATTACCAGCTGCTGGTCAAACGACACCTGATGGAAAAGCCCGATGCGCCCGCCATGTCGGTGCTGGAGGCACCCTCGGCCTACCAGCCGTCTTATGCCCAGCTAACGGACTTCTTTGCCAGCAACGCCTCTCGCCTCGGCCAGGTCGACGCCGTGGCCATCGGTTACGCGCGCGGCTTTCGAGAGAGCTGGACCGATGTTCCCCGCCAGCGAGTCTCCGGCTCGGGGTCGCCCTGGAAGGCAGACCTCTACGAGCTTCCCAACGGAAAACGTCTGGCTGTGCTCACCAGCCAGGGCACGTTTCAGGGCGAGATCCTGGGTGAGCAGCTCAAGGGGCTGGTCCAGAGCCATCCCTCTATCCGCCAGGTCTTCCTGGCCGGCTCGGGGGGCTCGCTTCACGTTCGCGACCCCTACAACATCGTCTTTCCGGACCGTATCGGAGTAACTCCCAACCTGCTCTCGAGCCAGACCACCAACCTCGTGCACGAAAGTGTCCTGTCCCCCCTGGCGGAGACTCCGGAGGCACTGAGCGACGCCGCCCGCCGCGGGGTCACCACCCTGGACATGGAGTTCGGCCACGCGGCCACCGCCCTGCAGAACCTGCCCGTGACGCTGGGGGTGGGGGTGCTGGCCACCGACTTCCCCATCGAGCGCAGTTTCAGTCCCGAGGCGGATCTGACCCGCCAGGACGCCTCGCGCAAATACGCCCACGTGCACCGCTACACCCGGGCTGTTTACGAGGCGCTCACCTCCGGCCAGGCGGCTCGAGAGCACCCCCTGGAGCAGCATCTGGGGCGCTCGCTGGCCGACCTGTCGCGCGAGAACCTCCAGCGCGAGTTGCAGCAGATGGGAGAGCTTGGCGCAGCAGAACGAGGCCTCTTTGACCGCTTGAAAGGGCTCCAACCTCACTATTCCTTTCGCATGACCGAAGCACGACTCCGGCGAGTGCTCGAGGATGGAGTGCTGCTTTCGACCGGCCAGGTCGAGCGACTGCTCGAGCGACCGGTGGCGCCCTACACCCCCGGAGTCGAGGACCAGATGTTCGGAGCTTACGAGTACACCTTCGGAGCCATCGGCTTCGGCCACGGCGACGAGCGTTACGGTGCGGTGGAGGTCCGTCTGCGCCCGGAGGTCTGGAAGTCGCGCTCCTGGGCCTCCTTTGCCTCGGGTTGGAAGGCGCTGACCAGGGTCAGCCAATCTCCCGACTATGATCGGGTCGACCCCGAGCAGCTGGCTGCGGCCCGCGAGCGATTCTCCCGCTGGGTGGTCACTCCGCCCGACTACAACGCGACTGTTGCGGCCGGGATCGTCAGCCGGCTGGGTAGTCTTGCGCCCGAGGTGCGCCGGGAGCTTCTCGAGGCCCCGCCGGAGCGACTGCCGACCGTACTCGACAAGCATCGGTTGTGGTATCTGGAAGGCAAGATCCAGGGCTCCCTGAATCTCGAGGACATCCAGCGCGTCATCGCAGGACCTGACGTTCCGGAGTCTTTGCGTGAGCTCTGCCGCCAGCGGGGCATCGAGCTGGAGGTCCGCTCCTGAAGCGCATCCTGGCGGTCGTTCTGGCCCTGGCCGTGACGGCGCTGGGCCAGAGTGATCTTCCTCCCGGCTACAAGGTCATGCGCCAGTTCGGCAAGCCAGCCCGCTGGCGACGTGACTTGCTCCCCATCCGCCTCCACTCCTCGAGCCATGACCAGGTGGTGGACCACTGCCTGACCCAGTGGAACCTGGCCGGTCAGGGCCTCGTTTACGTCCGCGCCCCGGCCGAGGAAGCCGACGTGCTCCTGGAGTGGAGCTCACCGCGCCTGCCCGCGGGGCGAGCCGGCGCGGTGTGGTGGAACCCGGTCATGGGGTATCTACTGGTTGAAGGAATGGCTGTGGACGGCGCCTGGCGGGTGTCGGACGGGGTGCGTGCCCGGGTGCTCCTGCAAGAGCTGGGCCACTGCCTGGGACTGAGCGACTCCAACGACCCGGGCGATGTGATGTACACCGTCGTGGTCAACTCTCGCCGGCGCCCCCTGGCCCTCGAGGCCGCCCGATTGTCGGCGCGTGACCGGCAAGCTCTGGCCTGGCTCTACGCCCAGGAAGAGTTCGTGCCCATCCAGGTGCGTCTGCCCGACCCGGCCGCTCCCACGCCTGTCCCGATGCGTTAACATCACCGCAACGATTCCCCCGCGGTGCCCGCATATAATCCTCCCAGCCACATCAGGGAGGCCCGTCATGAACGTCACCACAGCCAGTCTGGCATACACGGGAGCCGAAGCCCGCCGCATCGGCGCCGGGGAAGGCAAGCCGAAGCCCATCGGGGCCGGCAGTTCCCCCGCTCCCGCCCCGGCGCAGCCGCCGGCCGGGCAGGGTCAGCAGCCCGCCCAGCCGCCAGCCGGCCAGAAGGCCCCGGTCACTCCGCTCGAGCCCGAGAAGGAGTGGACCGTGCTGATGTACATGAACGGGAACAACGGCCTCTCGACGTCGGTCATCAGCAACCTGCGCCAGCTCGACTACGTCGGCTCGGACAAGAACATCAACTGGGTTGCCCAGGCTTCCCGCTCCAAGGGCCTGGTGGACGGCTGGAAGGGTGACTGGACAGGCGTGCGCCGCTTCAAGATGGAGCACAACGGCGAAAAGCTGACCCCCTCGGTGCTCATCTCCACCGCTCTCCTTGGCTTCTGGCCCGGCAGCTCCACCAAGATCACTTCGCCGGTCGTGCAGGACCTGGGCGACAAGAACATGGGCAAGGCCCAGACCCTGCAGGAGTTCATCGAGTGGGGCATGGCCGCCTACCCGGCCAAGCGCTACATGGTCGTGATGCAGGGCCCCTCGACCGGCCTGTCGGGCATGATGAACGACGACGTGCACGGCTCCAAGATGAAGATCA
>CAZWUN010000266.1:0-7775 GCA_964637145.1 uncultured Burkholderiales bacterium | reverse complement strand
CCGGTTTCTTTGCCGATCACGACGAGCATGACGGGGATGTGGTTGTCATCCAGGCCGGCGAGCTTGCTCACGGCCGCGGGGTCGAAGCCGATCATGGGTCCGGTGGCGTAGCCCATGTCGCACGCCGCGAGCATGAGGGTCATGGCGGCGAGCGAGGCGGACCGTATGGCCTCGTCGCGTCGGGCCTGCGGTTTGTCGGCGTAGAAGCCGCCGATCATCGGGATCATGCTCTCCCGGACTTTGGGCGGCGTGTCGACGTAGATGCGGGCCGCGAAACTCAGCCGGGCCAGGAACTCGTCTGCGCCCATCTCGACGCGACTGGGCCGACCCGGGTAGGGGTCGCGCAGGATGAAGCCAAGCAGCTCTGGCTCCCCGTATTCGTCCATCTGATAGTAGACGGCCGTCAGGACGTAGGCGTGACCCTGCTCGCCGGGATTCAGGCTTCGCAGGCCCACGATCAGCGGCCAGCGACGGTGCAGGTCGTCGATAACCGTCATCTCGTTGATGTTCTGGGCGTCTGCGTGGACGGCCGAGTAACGGCCCCGCATGTCGGGGGCCCAGCCGCTGAGGGCCTGGAGAATCTGGTAGGGGTGGGCGGGACGGTCCACGAGCTGGCCGTAGACCCGGGTCACGATGTCTTCCTGAGAAACGTACAACCCGTGGTAGTTGAGCACCATCTGAATGCAGGCCGCCCAGCACCAGTTGGATTGCTGCTGGCGCCCTCCCCCATCTGGAGCAGCAAAGTGGACGAACTGTTCGGTGGGCACCCCCGAGACGAAGATGCCCGGCCGAACCTCCTGCGTCTCCGCCTGAACAGGGAGACAGACAAGAACCAGGAGCAGGAGCGCCAGAACTGTTCGCAAGCCACACCTCGTACGTTTCATGACGGGTCGCAGGTGACCCGTCATGATGGTTTCTCCCCCTGAAACCGGCCCCCTCCAGAAAAGATTCACCTGCCAGGGGATCCTCGAAAGTGCGACGAAGGCTGCCCGCCTACCGATGGAAATTGAATGGCTGATCCTGGCCGACGCCGCTGAGGTCGTCGGAAACAAACTTTACCTGCTGGGAGGCGGCTGGGACCGACTCACGGTGCACGCCGGCTTCCCGCTTGAGCAACATTGTGCCGTGGCCGCCTCGGTTCGGGTTCCCTGGCACGAAACCGAGATCACTCACGAGTTCGCCATCGAGTTCATCACCGAAGACGGCCAGGTGCTCGAGTCGCTGGGAGCTGAGTTCGAGGTGGGACGCCCGCCCGGGCTGACCCCGGGACGCGAGCAACGCTGGCAGTTCTCAGGCGATTTCGACCTCCGACTCGACGTCCCCGGGCGCTACGCGGTGGTGGGTCTTCTGGAAGGCGAAGAACGGGCTCGCCTGTACTTTGAGGTCGTGTCCGGAGTTCGGGCAGCCGACCTTCCCGAGGTTTCTTGAAGAAAATTTGGAGGATGGGATCCCGAGGTGCTCTCGGGCGGCAGGTGGCAACATGCTCAACGCGCTACAAGATCTGATCGGCGGCTTGATGGCCCTGTTCCAGGGCAGAGGCGGCAAAACGCCCGAGGAGAGACGTCGTTTGATTCGGCTCAAGTGCAGCTATGACGTCACCGCCATCGTGGGTGATCGCACCATGCCCGCCCGGGTCATCGATGTCGGCCTCTACGGCATGCGCCTGGAGATGCGCGACCGCCTGCGCAGCGGCTCCTCGCTCTACGTGCACCATCCCAAGCCGTCGCACCGTTTCGACAACGAGCACGTGCTGTGCGAGGTGCGCTGGTGCCGGCGCAAGCCCAAGAGCCCCAACCTCGAGGTCGGCGTGCAGTACGCTGACACTCCAGGCAACATGCGCCGCTCCTGGGTCAAGTTCTTGCTCAAGGAGCTCGGCTTCGACGAGCGCGCCATCTATACGCGCCGCAAGGCTATCCGCGCCCCTGCCTCCATTACCGGCGAGATGCGCGATGGCCAGACCACCATCCCGGGCACGATCCTCAACCTGGGCGTGGGAGGCGCGCTGGTTCAGTCAGCCAACTCCTATGCGCCCGGCTCCAGCTTGCGACTCCGGGTCGGGCCCTACAAGCGCTTCAAGCCGCTCGATCTGGAAGGGGTCATCATTTCGACCCGCAAGCAAGACGAGAGCGAAGGCTATCTGACCAGCATCCGCTTCGGTTCGGTTACGCCGTCGCAGGTACGCCTGCTGGGCGACTATGTCATCGACCTCCTGCGCGACGCCACCGACTGAGCTGGCCCGGCTGGTGGCGGCAGTTCCCGCCGACACCGCCGTCTTCTATCGCGACCTGGTAGAAGGAACCTGCTGGGGAGTTCAAGCCGAGGTCCGCTTTCCGGCCGCCAGCCTGATCAAAGTACCCATCATGCTCGAGCTCTTCGAGAGCGGCATCGACCTGGAAGAGCCCTTCGAGCTGCAGGAACGCCACCGTGTCGGGGGGGCGGGCGTGCTGCAGGAGCTTTCCTGCGGGACCCGGCTGAAGCTGCTGGACCTGTGCCGGCTCATGATCGTGGTCTCGGACAACGTCGCCTCCAACGCGCTGCTCGACAGGTTGGGCTTCGAGGCGATCAACGCTCGCATTCGGGCCCTGGGAATGACTCAGAGCCTCCTTGGCCGCCGCTTCATGGAGCCAGCGAAAGGCGAACGGGACAACTTTATGAGCGCCCGCGACGCCGCCATCTGCCTGGAGGCGGCCAACGCCCACCCCGAGGCCCGAGCCATTTTGCTGCGCCAGCAGTACCGCGAGAAGATCCCCCTGATGTTGCCCGAGGGCACCAAGATAGCCCACAAGACAGGCGAGCTCGAGGGGGTGCGCCACGACGCGGGGGTTGTGGCCGATCGCTACTCGCTGGCCCTGCTGACTCGCGGCGGCGGGGCTCCCTGGGAGGTAGACCTGGCCCTGGCCCGGCTCTCTCGGGCCGTCTACGATCGGGTGCTGGCGTGAAGGCCGACTTCAAGAGCGGCTTCGTGGCCCTTGTGGGTAAGCCGAACGTGGGCAAATCGACTCTCCTCAACGCCCTGGTGGGCACAAAAGTGGCCATCACCTCGCCCCAACCTCAGACCACCCGGCGCCGAGTCCTGGGCGTGGTGCATCGCCCCGGCTACCAGGTGGTGCTGGTGGACACCCCCGGGCTCTCGGAGGCCCGCCACGAGCTGGGCCGGCGTATGGTGGGCACCGCCCAGAGCGAGAGCCGCGACGCCGACCTGGTGCTGTTCCTGGTGGATCTGACCCACCCCCCCACCGAGGCCGACCGCGAGGCGGTCAGCCTGCTGGGCAAGACGAAGGCGCCCTGCCTGCTGGTGGGTAACAAGCTCGATCGCGCCAAACGGGCCGAAGATGCGATGGAGGCGTACCTCCAGCTGGCCCCCTTCGAGGAAGCCGTGAGCCTGTCGGCCCTCACAGGCAAGAACCTGCCCCGACTGCTCCAGGCCGTGGTGAAGCGCCTGCAACCGGGGCCGCCCTTCTATCCGCCCGAACAGGTCTCCGATCAGAACCAGCGGCTGCTGATCGAGGAGGTCATCCGGGAGAAAGTTCTGCTCAACACTCGCCAGGAGATCCCACACGCCGTGGCGGTGCAGGTGGAAGAGATGCGTCCCGGCACCCAGGCCGACACACTCTACGTGGCGGCCAACCTCTACGTAGAGCGCGAGGGGCAAAAGCGCATCGTGATCGGCAAGGGCGGGACGCTGCTCAAGAAGATCGGTCAACAGGCTCGTGAGGAGCTGCAACAGCTACTTGGAAGCAAGCTATTTCTGGAGCTGTGGGTCAAGGTGAAGGAGGACTGGCGGGAGCGCCCGGACTGGCTGCGCTCTCTGGGCTACGAGTGACAGGAGGCAGAGCGGGCAGGGGCTGACCCAGCTCGGTCAGGGCTTTACGGGCCACCGGATGGGCTGGTTGCAGTTCGGCGGCCTCGCGAAACCGCTCGATGGCCTCACTGAGCTGACCCTGGTGCAAAGCCAGCACCCCGAGCGCTACGAGCAAGTCGGCGTGGTCAGGCATCAGCCGATAGGCCTGGTTGAGGGCCTCGGCCGCCTCCGGATAGCGCTTCTGGAGCGTCAAAGCTTCGCCCATTGCCAGGAACGCCTCGATGTCGGCCGGATTGCGGTCGATTGCCTGCTTGAGAGAGTTCAAGGCAGGCTCGGGCTGGCGCAGGCGCAGCAGAGCCCGGCCCAGGCCGGTAAAGGCCCGGCTGTCCAGGGGCGGCTTGGTGGCTTGCTCGAAGACCTGAGCGGCCCGCTCGGGTTGCTCCGTGCCCATGAGGCTGGCCCCCAGCCAGTAGAGGATCTCCAGACGTCCGCCCGAGGGCGGCGCCTGGGCGGCCTTCCCCAGCCAGGGCAGGGCCGCCGCAAAATCACGCTTGAACAGGAGCCAGCGGGCGTAAAGCCAGGGTGGCACCCCCGCGCCCAACTCGCTGTTACCCTGGGCTGCCAGGAAAGCGGCCTGCACCTGGGGTGCGGGGGCGTTTGAAGCGGCCAGCCAGCGGGCCAACAAGAGAGCGTTGGGGAAAGTCTTGAGGAACTCTCCCACCCGGGTGGTGTCGCCCAGGTTGAGCCAGGCGTGAGCGGCCAGCAGCAGGTGCTCGGGGGTCACAGCCACGCCGGGCGGCAGGGCGCCGTTGTTGGTGCGGCGCATCAGCTCGAAGTTGGCCGCCTCGCTGCTCTTGTCATACAGGCGCAAGGGAGCGTGAAACTCGAGCAGAGGCAGGTCGTCGGTGTTGAAGGGGGACTGCCCGAAGATCTCGAGCGCTTGCTCGCGGGTCATCACGAAGTGGCCCATCATCTCCTCGGGCCGGAACAGGTCGATGGCGAAGAAGTTGCGCTGCATTCCCGGGCTCTGAGTGTAAAGCTGGCGCAATCGCTCGAGATCGAGTTGCACAGGCTCGTTGGACCCGATCAGAATCAGGTCGCCAAAGTTGCTCTGCCATACCATGCCGTTGGGGAACACATCGAAAAAGCTGTGCAGGACGTAGCCCAGGCACTCGCGGGAGAGGCCATAAGCCTGCAGCCACTGGCACATGATCCCGCGAGGCTTGAGGTGGGCCCGGCAGCTACCGTAGAATTCGCGGGTGAAGAGGTTGGCCACGCCCGCGATCCAGACGTTGGACGGCTCGCTGGCAATGATGTCGAACTTTCGCGGCGAGCCCAGCACGTAGGTGCGGCCGTCGGTGATGACCATGCGCACGCGTGGGTCCTGGAGCACGTGGCCGTTGTAGTCCTGCCAGAGCCGATTGACCTCAACCACGGTGCCCTCAAGCTCGGCGCAGTCGATGCTCTTGACCCCGGGCAAATTGGCCAGGGCCTCCACGGTCATGCCGCCCCCCAGCCCGATCACCACCACGTCCTCGGGGCCGTGGTGCAGCACACCCGGGATATAGCCGGTCAGGTACATCGTCTGGCGATCGAGCTGCTCGAGGCTGGCGTCCACCTTGCCGTTCACGCGCATGTCCAGAAAGCTGCGCCATCCGTCTGAGAACACGTTGGCACTGACAAGGCAGGAGAGGCCGTCCTTGTAGAAGGCGGGCGGGCGATAGAGGGTCCGGCGCAGCTCGCTTTCGGACATGCCCTGATGGCGCAGGGCCTGCAGGACGACCCCGCTGGCCATGACGCCCGGGTCCCAGCGAGGCAACAGCGCCACTAACGCCAGACCTGCCAGCACCAGGGCCGTGGCCAGGCTGCGGCCCCGGCCGGCAGCGAACAGAACCAGCGCACCGACCAGCAGATTGACCACCACGGCCAACTTGAGGGCATGCTGAGTGCCCAGGGTGGGCAGCAGCACGAAGCCGGCCAGAAACGAGCCTGCGATGCAGCCCAGCGTGTTGGCCCCGTAGACCTCGCCGATGGAGCGACCCAGCAGGCGCATGTCCTGGGTGTAGAGGTGGCTGGTCAAGGGGAAGGCCAGACCCATCAGGAAGGTCGGCCCCCCCAGAACCAGGGCCGAAAGGGCAACTTCGGTGGAGAGCACCGCCCCGAAGCTGGTTCCGAAGCTTGGTGCGAGGTGAAAGAAGATGCGGGGCATCTGGCCCAGGATGGGGATGGTGGCAGCGCCCAGCAGTCCCACCCCGATCTGCAGCCAGGCCAGGTGCTCCAGGCGCGGCTGGCGTCCCCGGGCCAGGCGCGGATAGAGCAGGCTGCCCAGCCCCAAACCGGCCAGGAAGGTGGTCAGGATGGCGCTGAAGGCGTAGACGGAGGAGCCCAGCGAGAGAGCCAGCCCGCGCGTCCAGCCGATCTGGTAGGTCATGGAGGTCACGCCGGCCAGCCCGAAGGCTACCGGCAAGAGCCAGCCCAGGCCGGGAGCCCCGGGTGGCTCAGCGGAGGGCTCTTCGGCTGAACGCTCGGCGGCACTCTCGCGCCCACCGACGTACCAGGCCGCCAGGCCGATGGCCAGGTTGACGGCCGCCGCCAGGCAGAGCGAGATCAGCAAGCCCAGGGTGGGTAGCAATATGAATCCTGCCAGGCCCGCCCCGAGGAATGCGCCGAGGGTGTTGATGCCATAGATGCGGGCCAGCAGCGAGCCCAGGTCCTGGTTCTGACGTACCAGCAAGCGACTCATAACCGGTAGAGTGGCCCCCATGGCAACGGTGGGCGGCAAAAGCACCAGTACGCTGCCAAAGAAACAGGCCAGGTGCAGGGGCGAACCGCTCCAACCCTGATGCGAGAGGGTCAGATAGCCTTTCTCGACCAGGCCCAGCAAGGGTAGAGAGAGCAGGGCCCAGATACCAACGAAGAACTCCAGCACCCCGTACAGGCTCAAGAAGCGGCCTGGAGGGAAGGCGGGGTCGGCCGACTTCTTGTCGGCAAAGCGTCCACCCATCAGGCTGCCCAGCGCCAGGCCCATCATGTAAGCCGTTAGCACAGTACTGACGGCCAGTGTGGTGTGGCCGAAGGTCAGCGTCAGACGGCGCGTCCAGAGAACCTCATAGACCAGGCCGGTGATGCCGGAGAGGAAGAAGAAGACCAGCGAGAGCCGAGGGGCCAGGCTCATGGCTCGATGGAGTAGGCCTTGCTCCCGGGCTTCTTGCGCATCTGTTGCAGGGCGCGGTGCAGCTTTTCCACGGCATTCTCCTGGCCGGGAGGGAGTCCGACGAAGCGCACTCCCACCCAGAAGGAGCCGTCGCGATTGTCCTGGCAGTAGACCACCTCGGACTGCACCTGGATGGGGGCCGGGGCGGTATCGTCCACGTCGAAAGCGACCAGGAGTGCGGTGCGCTCGGCCACAGGGGCGCTCAGGTGCAGCCGCATCCCTCCCTCGGCCAGATCCGAGGCCATGGCCACGAATCCAGGCAACTGCCGCGAGATCACCTGAACCTGCTGCTCGACCCGAGGCCAGCGCCGACGCTCGCCTCCAGCCGGGGTCTGGGCCTGGGGCGGAGGGGCCTGCAAACGCTTCACGAGCGTATCGCCCACCTCGGGGCCACCCTGCAGTTCGGCCTGGTAGATCACACCACGGCCGGGGGCGTTCTCTTCCGTCAGCAAGACGGCGCTGACCCGCATAGCGCTGCCATCGGGCAGGACCAGCTTCAAAGTGAGCTCGGCGTTCATCGACAGGCGGGACGGGGAGAGCACTCGCACCACCTGATTCTGGTATCCGAGCACCTGGACGGCCGGCCCGTCCTCATCCTTCTTTTTCAGGAAGTTCAGCACGGCCCGAGCCACTTCGGCCGCCGGGGGCCGGCATCCTTCGGCCTCAAAGCCTTGACAGGCCCGGCAGGGTCTGCTAAATTTCCCTCTGCGTTCTTTGACAACTGAAGAGGATAGTAGAAACGAAAGCGATTTCGTCGTG
>CAZWUN010000265.1:0-7784 GCA_964637145.1 uncultured Burkholderiales bacterium | reverse complement strand
CCACCACACCCTGGCCTTTCTGCTGCCGGCCACGGCCGTGCTCTTCTGGCGCGCCCGCCTGCCCTGGAGCGACCGGCGCTTCCTGCTGGGCATGCCGGTCCTCTTCGCGCTGGGCCTCTCGCCCTACCTCTACCCGCTCATCCGCTCGCAGGCCAATCCCGGGCAGAACTGGGATGATCCCCACAACCTGAGCAACCTGCTCCACCTCTTCCTGCGCAAAGACTATGGCACGCTCTCGCTGATGCCCGAGGAGGCGCGAGCCGCGCTGGGGGTGGACTCCCCCTGGTCGCAGCTGCCCTTCTACTTCTCCAACCTGTTCCAGGGCCCGGCCCTGGGCCTCCTGGCCCTGATCGTCGTGGGCCTGGTGGCCAGCGCCATGAAGGACCGCTGGTCGACGCTGGCGGTCGCGCTGGCCTGGCTCTTCACCGGCCCGGTCTTCCTGATGATGGCCAACTGCCCGCTGGCCCACGACTACTACCTGGGCGTGGTGGAGCGATTCTACGTGCTGCCCCAGGTGCCGCTGGCCCTGCTGGCGGGCGCCGGAGTCGGCTTCCTGGCCCGCAGGGGGCTGCCAGGACAGGCCGCGGCCCTGGTCTGTTGCGCCCTGATCGCGGCCCTGGGGCTGAGTCATTTCAAGGAGCTGGATCAGCGCCGCAACACGGTGGCCGAGGATTACATGCGCAACCTGCTGGCCACTTTGCCCGAGAACGCGCTCTTTTTGACCGTGGGGGATGGGCCCACCATGCTGCTCGAGTACGCCCAGTTCGCGCTGGGTGAGCGACCCGACGTGGTGGTGCTGGATCAAGACAAGCTGAAGTATCCCTGGTATGTCAGCAGCAAGCGGCGCAACCACTCCAGCGTGAGCTTCCCCTGGAAGGTCTACGACGAGGGGCGCACCGCCCCCATGGCGGCCCTGATCGCGGCCAACTACGGCACCCGGCCGATCTTGCTCTGGGGAGCCCTGGATCCCAGCGTGAGCGCAAGCTTTCGCTTGCTGCCGGCGGGGCTGGCCCAGCGGGTGGCCGAGCCCAGGGAGAAGCCCACCCCCGAAGAGCTCGAGCAGGCCGTGCTCAAGGTCTGGGAGAGCTACGAGAAGCGCAGCCTGGGCGCGCACTACAATCCGCGCCGCTTCGAATACCTGCTCACCAGCTTCTACGGCTTCCCGTTCTACAATCTGGGGGGCGAGTTCGAGCAGGCCGGCAACCTCCAGAAGGCCGAGCACTACTACCGGCAGGCCATCCAGGCAGCGCCCCACTACGCCCTCCCCCATCGCCAGCTGGGAGTGCTGCTGCTGCGCCAGGGCAAGCTCGAAGGCAAGGACTTCCTGAAGAGCTATCTGGTGCTCGAGCCGGACGCTCACGACGCGGCCGAGATTCGCCAGTTCCTGGAGCGCTGAGTGGCCGACGAGATGGAGCAGCTGCTCGCCAGCCTGCGCCAGGAGGGCCGGTCCGACGAGTCGGGGCGCTTCACGCTCCACCCCGAGCGGGCTCGCGAGGTCATGGGCCGTTACCTCTCGGCCGATCCGCACCGCTATCCCCTCCTCTTCGTGTCCGCCGCTTGCACTCTGGGGGCCCACAGCCTCGACTTGCAGGAAGGCCGGCGGTTCGTCTTCGAGGGAGCCACGATTACGAAGCTGCAGGTCGAATCGCTCTTCAGCTACCTGCTGGAGGAAGGGCCCTTGCGCTACCTGGCCCTGGGCCTGTTGATGGCCGAGCAGCTCGAACCAGCTCGCATCACCCTGGATAGCTCGGGGGCCCGGCTTGTCCTGCGCAAGGGCAAGACGAGCAGTGAGCGCTCCCCCCCCGGCCAGAATGGCCTGGTGGTGGAGCTGCAGCCCAAACGGGAGTGGCTCAGGGTGGGCAAGAAGAGCGACCCTCCCGACCGCGTGCTGGCTCAGTATGCTCGCTACGCGCCCATTCCCATCCGGGTGGACGGCCGGCCGCTCAATCGCCCCTACCGGCCCGAAACGCGCCTGGGTTACCTGGTGCTCGGCGAAATGGAGGTGGAGCAGGTCGAGCAGGTGGTGGTGCAACACGCCGAACCGCGGGGGGACTATCGGGCGGTCCTGGTGCCGGGCCCCCGGTTCGGACAACCCCTGGATCTCCTCGGGGTCCTTGACGCTCGACCTACCGAGCTGGCCCCCAGCCGCAACGACTTGCTGTGCCTGGTGGACGGGGTGGCTTACCCGGCCCAGGGCCTGCTACCCTACTGGGTGCGGGGGCTGTTGATCACGCCCCTGGCCCGGCCCGACCTTTCCCTCTCGGCCGTCGTGGAGACCGAGGAGCTGCGTGCCCTGGCCCAGGAGCTGCTCGACCAGCTCGGCACCTTGATCGAGGAGCTGAGCCAGCGGTGCATGCCGGAGTCCTCCGACGTGGTGCGCCACTATGCCGCCCTGAGGGGGGGCTCCCAGGGGGTCGAGCTCTTGCAGACCGTGCTGGCCTGTCTTCTGACCCTGGAAGATCGGGCTCTGACCCTGATCCAGATCTCCACGATGGAGGAGCAGTGCGGAGAGATCGCGCGCGCTGAAATGCACCTGCGCGAGGCTCTGGCTTTGCAGCCGGACCGCTCCCGCAGCCTGGAGCTTCTCTGGAGACTGAGCGAGATTCTACGCCAGCGCTATGCGCCCGCCGAAGAACGGATGTCTGTCCTGGAGAAACTGCTCGAGCTGTTGACCCGGCTCGGCCGCAAGGATCCACGGCTGGAGCAGGCGCTGAATCAACTGGCCGAGCTGAGCCAGGATCCTGGCCAGGCACGGGGCTATCTGGTGCGCCTGCTGCAAGAGCGCGAGGTGCGACTGGGGCCCAACCATCCCGAGCTCACGCCCATCCTCAATCGGTTGGCCCTGCTGTGCGCGCGCTCCCGCCCGCTGGACGCGGAGAACTATCGCCAGCGCTCCCTGGAGATCTGGAGCTACGCCCACGGGCGCGGCTGCGAGCCTCCCCCCGATCCGCCCTGAGCACGGAAAAAAGGGAGCCGCAGAAGGCTCCCCTTTATCGTGCCTCGTATGCCGGAAACTTAGAAGACGTTGAAGCCGTCGCCCTGAATGATGGCGAAGCTCTTCTCGGGGGACTGGCGGTCGATGTGGAAGGCCTGTCCGTTGACCGTCTCGCCATCCCTTTGGGCCACGACCACGTCCACGCCCTGCGGGGAGAACTTGCCGTAAGCGGCCATGTTGTCGGCCACGGTCTGCACGAATTCGCCCTGGGTGGAGTTGCCGTTGTAATAGACCTCGGTCTTGGTGCCAAAAATGTCGGCCTTGATGACGCCGATCTGGCCTTTGGCGAGGTCCATCTCGCTCTCATCCATCTTGATGCCGTCCTCGATCTGGGAGCTGATCTTGCCGTCCACCTCGCGGGCCTGACCGGCGGGAATGTCCATCCGCTGCCCGCCCGGCAGAGTCTGGCTGTCGCGGAAAGACTGGACGTGGCCCTGAGCCCACGAAGGAACGTTCTGGATCATCTGGATGGACCTCCCCATAAAATTTAGGATATTGCCGCCCGGTTGTAACCCATCGCCCTGAAAAATCATTGAATTGTAACCACGAGAGGTCGGCCAATTTTAGCCTCCTTTCAGCCCGAACGGCTAGCCTCGCAGGGATGCAGATTCGAACTGTCAGCCCTGGCCCTGTCCTGGCCTCGCGCCCTTCGCTGGCTACCAGAGCGCCAGCCGACCCGCCCGACCGGGTGTCTATCGGCCCCGGCCCGATGCCCGACTACGCCCCCGTGGCCGCCCTGGTGGTGCATCGCCTGGCCAGCGATCTGGCTCCCGCCTTCGTGAGCGCGGCCATGGATCAGCTCGGCTTCGGACGCGTGGAGCAGGCCAGCGTTGGCTACCAGGGCCCGCGCGAGGGCTTCAGCCGCGACCCCAACCTGGTCTGGATGCAAGACTACCGACCGATCTTCGTTCAGCTTCCCGACGGTAGCCGCAAAGCGGTCAAGTTCCAGAGCCCCAACCCCACCCGCAGCCAGTATGACGGCAGCACCTCGGTGCCCGTGCAGGGGCCACCGGGCCAGAAGTTCTTTCGCTTTCCGGGCCAGGAGCGGGGTCAGTGGCTGACCACCGAATCGGTTCCCCTGCTGCACGAACCCGGCAATCAGGTCAGCGCCGGCCGCCACATCATCGTGACCGACAAACTGCTGCGCGACAACGCCAGCCGTTCACCCTCCGAGGTGGTGGAGGTCTTCGCCCGCGCCCTGGAACGAGCCCCGGAGGACATCGTGGTCTTGCCGACCATGCCGGGCGAGCGCACGGGCCACGCCGACCTCTTCGTGATGGCCGTGGGCCCGAGTCGGGTGATGGTGCCCCGCATCGAGTCTCAAGCCCTGGCGCAGCTCGACTACGGCCACGAAAAGTGGCTCGGTGGCCAGGTGCAGGACTTCCTGGACCGGCAGGCAGCCGCCCTGGAGGCCCGCGGGCTCGAGGTAGACCGCCTTCCGATGCTGGCCCCGGTCTACCTGACCGATGGCCCCAATGGCTGGCAGGGGGCCTTCTACTCGCCCACCAACGGCCAGATTCTGGGGGGATCGGTTCTGCTACCCACCTTCTCCGCCGAAGGCTTCCCGGAGAGCTATCGTCAGCTCAATACCAGCTATCAAGAGCGCTGGAAATCCTACTTTCAGGAACTTGGCTTTCAGCCCCAACTGATCGATGGCACCCGGGTAGGACGCTCCTACGGGTTGTTTCGTTGCCTCAGCTTTCCCGTCCCTCAGTAGAGGCCGCTCTCAGAGCTCCCACCGCCAGAGCCAGGAGCAGCACGGCAACGAAGGCGTGGGCGCGACCCAGGCCGTAATGCTCGCCCAGCGCGGCCAGCAGGAAGGGGGCCAGCAAAATGGCCGACCCGGCCGCCAGGGTGATGCGAGCGCTGGCCGCGGGGGCCTGATCGCCGGCTGCCGTCATGGCCAGGGAGACGAGCAGGGGATACAGGTTGGCCAACCCCAACCCGGTCAAGAACAGGCCCGTCAGCAACGGGGCCGGGCTCGACCCTAGCCAGTATGCCAGAAAGCCCGTGCTGGCCAGGAGAATTGTCCCCAGCAGGACGGTCGGGGCCGGCCATCGGGCCAGCACCGCTCCTCCCAGACCGCGCCCTACCAGCATGGCCAGCAAAAAGAGCGTGACCGCGCCGGCCGCATCCTCGGGGGCGACCTGGAGTCTTGTTTCGACAAAGGTAGCGGCCCAGAAGATGGTGCAGAACTCGACCGAGATGCCCAACAACAACAAAGTCCAGCAGAACCAGTAGGCCCCCGGCAAGGAGCCAGAGCTGGCCAGACTGCCGGACTCGGGGAGCAACGAGGGGTCGCGATAGCTCCACCCCAGCAGAGCGGCCAGGCCGAGCAATCCCAGTGCTGGCAAGATCCGCCAGCTGGCCCCGTGACGTTCGGCCACGCCCACCACCAGAGGCAGGCACCCGGCCGCCAGGCAACCCACGAAACTCAGCCTGGTGTAGGCCAGCCGCCGCTCCTCGGCGGGACGTCCCGAAAAACTGGTGATCACCAGCGTGCTCAGCAAGGCCGCCATCGTGCCCATGACCAGCGAGCTGGCCAGCGTCAGGTGGGGATGGCGGGCCAGGGCCAGGCTGGTGAAGCCCAGGCCCAGTCCCAGGCAGGACCAGCGCAGGGTGGCCCGCGAGCCCAGCCGGGCCACCAGGCGGTCGCCATAGAGCCCGGCCAAGATCACGCCCAGAGCGTAAGCGCTCGAATGCATGCCGCTCTGGGTATAGGTCAGTGTCAACTCCTGGCGCAGGAACGGCAGAGCGGCGCCCAATCCGGTGACGGCCGAGGAAGTCACCGCCGCCCCCAGCAAGCCGAAAAGGGTGAGGCGGTCAAAAGATCGCGACATTGGCCGAGTAAACGACAGGTGACTGAAAGAGTTCCGAAATGGGCTCTAAAGTCCCGCGCGTTGACTTGTTCAGAATCAGAACGCGCGGGGGATTTGAAACGTCCCATACCAAGAAAGCAACAGAAACAATGCCGTGTAACATATAATTTACAAAAACCCCTCGACGCCTGGCGGCTGTTTGGCTATTATGCTCTCGACGACCACCATGTTCAGCGACCTTTCATCAAACTTTCAGGAGCCTTTCAGGTGGGACGTATATACTCGAGCCAGGCCAGTAAGATAGCGGAGGTATTTTTAAGATGAAGCGACTCCAGAAGATGATCATCGGTGCTCTGACAGCCGGGCTCTTGCTCGCCTGGGCGCAGCCCGTATCGGCTACGCCCTCAAATACACAACTTGGGAGAGAACGCTCATCGAGCAGCACTCGCCTCAAGCCCTTCCAAGCCATCAATCGGCTGCAGAGAGAGAAAGGCAAAGCCGGACTGATCAATCGAACGAAGGGTCTGCAGCTCGCGCTTCGTGAGAAGGGCGCCGGAGGTCGGCTCTTTCGGGACCGTCGTACACGCGAGCTGACCGGGCGCTTCGTCAACAGCCCCAATTCCCGCACCCCGATGCGCCAGCAGGTTTTCTTCGGCGGCCAGCGGCCCCATTCGGCCATGTCCATCAATCGCAGCGAACGCCGTGTCCGCCTCGGCCAGCGGACTCAGGTCAAGAGTCGGCTGAGCCTTCGCTTCCGTGTCAATCGCTCGACCGCTTTCCGCCCCTCGACCGTGACCCGCCGCAAGCCCATGCTCCAGACTATCGACGCGGTTTCGTTCACCCGCCAGACCTTGAGCAACTACGTGGCCGCCAACTCGATCGGCTCGGTGCTCATCCAGAAAGATCCCGTTTCGGGCAAGACCTTCCGCCTGCAGTTCGCTGGCTCCCCGGTGACCAAGCGCATCAGCCCGACCCAGGCCGCCGTTCGTTGCAACTTCTACGGCACCGACGCCCCGGGTGCCCCCACCGTGCCGGTGGTGATGGAGCTGGGGATGACTGGCTCCGGCCAGCACTGGAAGGTCAGCGACGTTCGCTTCGTGAGCATCAACGGGCAGCAGTGCCCCGGCACCTTCGCCTTCGGCGATGACGACTTCGAGGGTCAGACCGCAGTGGCAGCAGAAGCCATCGACTTCGAGGAGAAAGAGTTCCCGACCAAGTCCCTGTAAGGGCGACCACAACCAGCCAGAAACAGAAAGGCCCCGGCCAACCGGGGCCTTTTCTATTAATATTTCATTTGGCATTCCGGCCCCGCTCCATCCAGCGGTAGGCGCTGGGGAGAACGAGCAGAGTGAGCAGGGTCGAAGTCATCAGCCCGCCGATCACCACCGTGGCCAGCGGGCGCTGCACCTCCGCCCCGGCACCGTGCGACAGGGCCATGGGGATGAATCCCAGGCTGGCCACCAGGGCGGTCATCATGACCGGGCGTAAGCGCGAGAGCGAGCCCTCTTCGACCGCCTCATCCAGGGCGCGTCCCTGGGCGCGCAAGAGGTTGAGGGCGTTGATCAGCACCAGCCCGTTCAAGACGGCGATGCCGAACAGAGCGATGAAGCCGACGCCGGCGCTGATCGAGAAAGGCAGTCCGCGCCCGGCCAGGGCGGCGACCCCTCCGGTGATGGCGAAGGGCACGTTGAGGAAGATCAATCCGGACTGGCGAGCGCTGCGCAGACTGGCGTAAAGCAAAAAATAGATCATGGCCAGGGCCACCGGGACGACCACCAACAGGCGGTTGCGAGCTCGCTGGTAGTTCTCGAACTGCCCCCCGAAGTCCAGGAAGTAGCCCTCCGGCAGGAGTGGCTGAACGGCCGCCCGGGCCTCATCCACGAAGCTCACCATGTCGCGCCCGCGCACATTGGCTTCCACCACGATGCGGCGCTGCCCATTCTCGCGGCTCACCTGGGCCAGGCCCGGCT
>CAZWUN010000264.1:0-7785 GCA_964637145.1 uncultured Burkholderiales bacterium | reverse complement strand
CCACCCTGGCCGCCCTCTCCATCTCGGGCGATCCGCGCCGCGAGCCCTTCGAGCCAGGCTATCCGGGGGTCGTGCGCATGACCGACCCTTACTGCTACCGCTGCTCGTTCGACCTCGAGCCGAAGAGCTGCCAGCGCGAGTGCGCTCAGGATCTGGAGCGAGCGCTGCTCGAGGCCGGCCCGGAGACGGTGGCGGCCGTGATCGTGGAGGGCGTGACGGGCGCCAACGGGGTCTTCCCCGCCCCGCCCGGCTACTTCAGCCGTCTGCGCGAGCTGTGCGACCGCCACGGAGTGCTCTTGATCGCCGACGAGGTGCTCTCGGGCTTCGGGCGCACCGGCAGGTGGTTTGCGGTGGATCACGAGCCGGTGGTGCCCGATCTCATGACCTGCGCCAAAGGGCTGACCGGGGGCTACGCTCCCGGAGGCGCGGTGGTGGTGCACGAGCGCATCGCTCGCCACTTCGACGAAGAGGTGCTCTTGTGCGGGCTCACCGCCTACGCCCACCCGCTCTCGTGCACCGCCATCCGGGCCGCCATCGAGGCCTACCGAGCCGACAACCTGATCGAGCGGGCGGCCCAGCTCGGTGCGTGGTTGGGAGGGCGCCTGGCGAGTCTGCGGCAGCGGCCCTGCGTCGGCGACGTGCGCGGACTGGGCCTCTTGTGGGCGGTGGAGCTGGTGCGGCCCGGCACCCGAGACCCCCTGGACGCGACCGGGGTCTACAACGCCCTCAAAAAGCGCCGGGTCTACACCCATCGGCGCGACAACATGGTTTACCTGGCGCCTCCGCTGGTGATCGGCCAGGAGCAGCTCGACGAGGTCGTGGGGCTGCTCGAGCAGGCGCTGGACGAAGGGACAGCATGAAAGTCGTCAAGGACGCCCGCGAGGCCCTGCAGGGGCTGGAGTCGGGCATGAGCGTGATGTCCGGGGGCTTTGGCCTGTGCGGCAACCCCGAGCAGTGCATCAAGACCCTGGCCGAGAGCGGGATCAAGGACCTCACCATCATCAGCAACAACTGCGGCAATCAGGGCCGTGGGCTGGCGGCCCTGCTGCAGAATCGCCAGGTATCCAAAGTGATCTGCAGCTTCATCGGGGGCAACCCCGACCTGGCGACCCAGTACCTGGCCGGCGAGGTGCAGGTCGAGCTCAACCCGCAGGGCACCCTGGCCGAGCGCATCCGGGCCGGCGGGGCCGGGCTGGGGGGCTTCTTCACCCCCACCGGGGTGGGCACGGCCGTGGCCGACGGCAAGGAGCTGCGCGAGATCGACGGGCGCCTCTATCTGTTCGAGAAGCCCCTCAAGGCTGACTTCGCTCTGGTGCGAGCGGCCGTGGGGGACAAGTTCGGCAACCTGCGCTTTTACCGAACCTCGCGCAACTTCAACCCCCTGATGGCCATGGCCGCCCAGGTGACCGTGGCCGAGGTGGACAAGCTCGTGGAGGTGGGCGAGCTTGACCCGGATGACATCCACCTGCCGGGACTTTTCGTCGACCGCATCTTCCAGGCGAGCCACGAGAACCCCATCGAGCACCGCACGGTGCGAACCAGGGAGGCGAGATGAGCTGGAGTCGAGAGGAGCAGGCCCGGCGCGCCGGCGCCGAGCTGAAGGACGGAGACATCGTCAATCTGGGCATCGGCCTGCCCACCGAGGTGGCCAACTACGTGCCGGAGGGCATTCAGGTCATGTTCCACTCCGAGAACGGGCTGCTGGGGATGGGCCCCTTCCCCTACGAGGACGAGCTCGACCCGCAGATCATCAACGCCGGCAAGCAGACCGTGACCCTGGCGCCGGGCGCGAGCCTGTTCGACTCGGCTCTCTCGTTCGCCATGATCCGGGGTGGCCACGTGGACGTGGCCATCCTGGGCGGCCTGGAGGTGGCCCAGAACGGCGACCTGGCCAACTGGATGATCCCCGGCAAGATGGTCACCGGCATGGGGGGCGCCATGGACCTGGCCGGCGGCGCCAAGAAGACGCTGGTCATGCAGACTCACACCTCCAAGTCGGGCGAGAGCAAGCTGATGGGGCGGCTCAGCCTGCCCGCCACGGCGCTGGGCTGCGTCAACCGGGTGATCACCGAGTTGGGCGTGTTCGACTGCTGCGGGGATCACTTCTTGTGCGTCGAGCTGGCCCCGGGGGTAAGCCGCGAGCAGGCCATCGAGAGGACGGGCGGAGAGCTGCGCTTCGCCTGAGCTGAGGCGTTTCGGACGATTTTCAGACCTTCCCGGTAACTTTATGGCAACACAATTGGAGGTATGCCGGGATGATCCAAACGAGCTTTTGGTCCAACGCAAGCGTCACCTGTCGTCCCGGCGTGGCCGCTTCTCAGGGCAATGAGCCATGCGGCGATCCCCGGGAATCCTTCACCCCGAGCCTGAGCCCTGACGGCCGGCCCTCGTCTGGGCCTTACGTCTGCGTGGAGACGGGAAAGCTCCATCTGGAGGATGAGCGGCCGCCTCGCCCTTATGTCTGCCCGCACACGGGCAAGGTCCATCTCCCGACCGGGCTCATCCAGGGTGATAGAAGCTCGTGGACGGTAGTCGCCTAGCTGTTTCGTTCGCCGCGAGGACTTTCGGACGCTTTTCAGACACTCGCTGTAACCTGTTGGCAAAGAAACAGGGAGGGTCTCCAGCATGATCAACACCAGCTACACCTCCGTTGCAAACCTCGCCCATCGGCCCAGCGTGGCCGCTTCCCAGAACCAGGGCCAGACGGCCGAGACCGGCGCCCCCCAGGAGACGGTGAGCCTGAGCGAAGCCCCCGCCCGCAAGAGCTGGCTCGGCAAGGCGCTGGGAAAGACCGCCGTGGTGCTCGGGTTGGGAGCCGCCCTCTTCTGCGCCTCGGTCCCCGCCGCCAACGCCCAGAGCTACTACTATCACCAGCCCGTCTGTGGCCAGGTCCAGACCGGCAGCCAGACCGGCATCAGCATCGACCACCGCGGCAACGTCGGCATCTACACCACCCAGCAGAGCGTCAACACCTGCAACGGAACCGTCCAGCAGAACACGGTCGGGATCAGCCAGAACGGCGTGGTCATCCAGCAGCAGACCGGCGTGCCCGGCTGGGGCTACAACGGGACGACCATCGTCATTCCGGGCAATCAGGGTCATCACGGACACCGGGGGCACGGACATCATGGTCATCACGGGCATCACGGCGGCTGGTACCGCTAAGCCGGGTCGCAGAACGGGCAACTGAGCTCGGAGAAGGGTAGCTCCACCTCCCCCACGGGCGCCTCAGCCACGTACGTGAGCTCGAAATCGCATTGCCTGCAGGCAAAGACCATGCGCGACTCGCCCTGGTGGCGAAAGACCCGGGCCGACCAGCGCTCCTGCCAGTCGCGCTGGAGGCCGGGGTCGATTCGCAGGCGAGCTGGCAGCTCATTGCCCTCCAACTCTGCCCGGGCCATGGATTGCTCCAGCATCCAGGTGGCCTTGCGGGCGGCAGCCAGCCCCCGGTCGAGATCGCCGAGCGACTTGTGCTCGACGAAAGCTCGCACCGAGGCCATGGCCTGCTCGAGCTCGTCCATCCCGTCGAGCTGGCGGCCGGCGAGCCACTCGCGCACCTCGACCAGATGTCGCTCCAGGCGGGTAAAGCCATAGGCGAAGTCGACCGCAAAGATCTTCTGGGCCAGCACCTCCTCGACCAGGTTCTCGAGATGGCGGGCCGGGTTGATGGGCTGATCCACCTTGGCTCGCTTCGGCCGCCCCGGCTGGTTTCCCGGCTGTGAGCTGAATCACCGGCCGATTGTCTGCTGGCCCACAGAGAGATCCCTCGGGGTCGGCTATGCTCTGGCCATCAGAAAGGAAGGTTCAAGACGATGCATAAGAAGATGCTTCTCCCCATCTTGTTGTTTGGAGCTCTGCTCTCTCCCATAGCCAAGGCCAGCCCCCAGGGGCCAGCGGACTGCGGCGGTCCTCACACGGTCGACGCGCCCCGCATTCTGTTCCAAGAGCCCATGGAGAACAATGAGCCCGACCTGCCCCGTTACCGCAATGGCTACTACCAGGATACGAAGAAAGCCCCCGTGGTGGTTCGTAAGCCTCGCTGGCGCGTCTACGCCGTGGACCGCGAAGAGCCGAAGTCGACCACCGCGCAGATCCAGCAGACGATCAAGGACTGGCTGAAAGACAAGGCTCTGTCGGCGCTGGAGAAGGTGGCGGATAGCATCCCTCTGACCAGGATCATCAAGAATGCCGACAAAACGGCTGATGCCGTGGCCTCGGGCGACTTCCGCCGGGGAATCTGGGTAACCTACATCCGCGAGGGCTCCAACGGCGAAGTGCTCGAGAGCAAAGTGGAGCAATTGAGCGGAGACGACGAGTTGCCCTGGCAGATCAAGGGCGGCGACCCGGCCGGTCAGCAGAAGGTTCTGAAGAACCATCTGACGGCCTTGAACCGGGCCGCGGACGCGGGCAAGTAGGCGCGCTGATAGCGTGGGTCGCTGGGGATGCGGCCCACGCTGTCGCGCTGACGGCAGGTTACCGACGGTCGAGCTCCGGCTGATCAGCGAGCCGCGACACGAGGAGCGATCGTCGCTGAGTTTTCCTCCCGGGTCCGTAGGGTTCCCCAACGGGTCCACGAAAACAGCCTTGTGAAGAGCGATCTCGACATCCTGCTGGAAACCTTGCCGCCCGAGTCGCGCGAGACGGCCCGGGCCCTCTGGGCCGGCATGCCGGCCGACATGCGCCACGAGCTGACCCTCACACTGGGGGCCTTCGTGGGCCTGCTGCGTCAGAAACCTGGAACGGCGGCCGATCTCGTCAAGCTGATCCGCCGACTGGCGGCCCCGGTCTATGCGCCCGTCACGAAGGTGGCCATCGTGGGGCCGGTCAACGTGGGCAAATCTACCCTGTTCAACGCCCTGGTCAACGACCCTGAGCTGCAGGCCGAGGTCTCGCCCATTCCCGGCACGACCCGGGCGGCGCTCAGCTCGGACAAGGGATTGTTCGCGCTGGTGGACACGCCGGGGGCTGACCGACCCCAGACCATGGGCCTGGAAGAGCGCGAGCGAGCCTTCAAGGCCGCCGCCGGAGCCGACTTTCTCTTGATCGTGTTCGACGCCACCGTGGGCGTGAACACCTCGGCCCGCAGCCTGTTCGGCGAGCTGAAGGCGCTCGGCAAGCCCTACCTGGTCTGCCTGAACAAGATCGACATGGTGACCGGCAAGCTGAAGGCTGAGGTCATCCGCTCGGCAGCCCAGGTGCTGGATCTCGACCCCGAGTCGGTGGTGCCGGTCTCGGCTCAGGAGGGCAACGGCGTGGAGCGGTTGTTGCTCGAGCTGGCGGCGGCCGAGCCGCGCTTGCTGGGCAAGCTGGGTGAGGTGCTCACCCCCTTGCGGCGAAAGCTGGGCTGGCAGGCGGTGCGCCGGGCGGCAGTGGCCTCGGGGCTGGTGGCCCTCTCGCCCATCCCGATCCTGGACCTGATCCCCCTGACGGCCATCCAGGCCGCCATGGTGCTGACGCTTGCCCGCATCTACGGGCGCGACCTGACCTGGAAGCGAGGGCTGGAGATCCTGGCCACCTTCGGAGCCGGCCTGTTGGGCCGCACGCTCTTCCAGCAGCTCTCGAAATTCGGCGGGGTGCCGGGCTGGGCCCTCTCGGCCTCGGTGGCCAGCTCGGCCACGGTGGCCATCGGCTTTGCCGTGATGCGCTGGTTCGAGACAGGCCAGAAGCCAACCCACAAGGACATGCTGGAGGTGGCCTCCCAGACCCAGAAAGCGCTGACGGCAAAGCTGCGCGGCAAGAAGCCGGGCAAGAAGCAGCTAACCGAAGACCTTGAGGAGCTCCTGCCCGAAGTCACCCGCCAGCTCGACCCCGAGGACGCCCCCCGGCCCGAGTGAGCCGGCAGGCCCCCGATTCGCCGAGCACCTGCACCAGGCCCCTCCAGGAGCTCTTCCCTGGGCTGAGGGCCTGAATAAGCAGCAGAATATGACGGCAGGGTTCAGGCCCTGTGGCGGGAACTCAACGCTGCATGAGCCTGGTTGCCCCCCGGCACTGATTGAAATGCCCCGTCTGCGCCTGTTTCTCGTCAGCTTCCTGATCCTCTATTTTGAGCTCCTCTTCATTCGTTGGATTCCCGATGCCGTCCACGTGCTGGCATTCATGGGCAACTTCGTGCTGCTTTCGTGTTTTCTGGGCATGGGCGTTGGCCTGGCGCGCCCTCCGGGGGAGCGCCCCGACTCCAGCTTCATCCTGCGTTTCCTGAGCCTGGCCAGCGCTCTGGTGGTCCTTCTAACCGTCTTCCTCTACTATCGAATCGATGTTCCGCCACCCAACGTGGATGTATTCTTCAACGATGACGCCTTCATTCAGGGCCCCCGACCGCTGCACGTCAATTTGTATCTGACCATCCTGGTCTTCTGCACCTTGATGGCCTCACTGTTTGTTCCCCTGGGAACGCTGCTGCGCCGTTACCTCGACCAACGCCCCCCCCTGGAGGGCTACTCTCTAAACATCCTGGCCAGCCTGGCCGGCATCGCGTTCTTCTCACTCTTGAGCTACCTGAGCACGCCCCCTCCGGTGTGGCTGACCCTGGGCCTACTGTTGCTCATCCCTTTCAGTGGGGGCAAAAGAACCGCCCTGGGACTTCTCTCAGGACTGCTCATTCTTGGCACCTTCATGCTCGACCCCATCCTCGAAAAGGCCCACGGCTACGAGAAGTTCTGGTCTCCCTACTACAACCTGCGGCTCTTCACACTACCCCGCGGCGACCTGCAAATCTACATAGGCAACAGCTGCTTGCTGACGGCGGTCGACCTGAGCCAGAATCGCACTCTCGACAACCCTCACCACCTGTTCTATTCGTTCCCCTACCGCTTCCATCCGCATCCCAAACGAGTGCTGGTGCTCGGGTCGGGCATGGGCAACGACGTCGCCGAAGCATTGCTGCAGGGGGCTGAGCACGTGGACGCCGTGGAGATCGACCCTCAGGTGGCCCGGATCGGGCTCGAGCGTCATCCGTTGAAACCGTACGCCGACCCGCGCGTCACGCTGATCAATGACGACGCGCGCCACTTCCTCAACTCGTGCCAGCAAAAATACGACCTGATCATCTTCGGCACGCTCGACTCTCACGGCCTGTTCTCGCACATGTCCTCGCTCAAGATGGAGAACTATGTGTACACACAGGAGAGCTTTGAGCAGGCCCGGCGGCTGCTCGCCCCGGACGGGGTGCTGTATCTCACCGTCGGCTTCATGGGTAAGTTCGTGCCGGGCCGGCTGAACAACAGTCTGGAGAGGGCCTTTGGAAAAGAGCCCCAGTTCTATGTCTTCAAGAACCTCTACTCGATGTTCGTCGCCGGAAACCCGGGCGTGCAAGACGCCGCCGAGCCAAACAGTGACCTGGTAAGAGCCCGCATCGGCGACATCAAGAGCAGCAACGAGGCGGGCCTGACCCCGACCGACGACTGGCCGCAGCTCTACCTGGCCAGAAAGTCCATTCCCCAGGAGTACTTGAGGGCTTTAGGCCTGCTGCTGGCCGTTTCTCTCGTTATGGTCTGGGTCGGGGTACCCGGCTCCACGGGCTTCAAGCTCAACGGACATTACTTCTTTTTGGGCGCTGGCTTCATGCTCCTCGAAACCAAGAGTATCACTGAGTTGGGCCTGCTCTTCGGATCCACCTGGCTGGTCAACTCCATCGTCATCGGCCTGATCCTGACAATGATCTTCCTGGCCAATGTCTACCTGCTCAAGGCGCGTCGGAGGCCCTCGCAGACGATCCTTTACGCTATGCTCTTGCTGAGCATAGCAGGCCTTTTCCTTGGAAGCGTCCGCAATCTGGCCGTGGGGGGT
>CAZWUN010000263.1:0-7796 GCA_964637145.1 uncultured Burkholderiales bacterium | reverse complement strand
GCGGCCGACAGGGCCACCACGGAGTGCTTCCAGGACTTCATCACGGCATTCTCCTCCCAAAGGCTGGGCCATGAACAATGGCTCTACAGCGGTGAACAGACTCGACCTGATTGAAGGATCTTCTAGAAAAGATCGAAAATCCTTTCCCGACCTGCGATCGGGGACAGGGGGAGTTTAGCCGATCCGGACGACCGCTGCAACCGGCCCGGCGAAACGGTAACATATCCGACCGACTCAGCGGTCGAAGCCAATCTCCTCACTATTCCCAAGAATATCATCCAGAGCGATGCGGGTGGGACCAGGCTCCTCCAGACGAGGGAAGTAGACGAATCCGAGCACCTCCTCTCCAGGATTGAGCGCCTTGTCCAGGATCTGATCGTAGCGCTGGCACTGAATCCGCTGACCGTCCACCAGCATGAAAATGTGGAAGTTGAAGGGGGCTAGCTGAGCGATGACGGGCCCGGTATTGCGAATCTTTACCTCGACCACCTGGTTTTGGTCCAGTCCCTTCTGGGAGTAGAGAATGGACTTCACGGCCGCCATCTGCTGAAGGTTTCCCCGAGCCTCGCGATAGGCAGTATAGTCAGAGAAGCTATCCATCAGCGGACCGTCCCAGTTGGTCAAGGTGATCTCCACCTCTGCATCCTGATAGTAATCGCCCATCCAGACGTTGCTGGCCACCGAGTCAGCCACCGTGGATGCGATGATCTGAGGGCTGCCGGTAAATCCATAGGGACCGAAGCTGGTGATGGCCAGGGAGGCGATGTTCATCCACATCATGGCGTCCATGCCCGAATCGGTCCGAGGCGTCTGGGACGCTGCCGTGAACGTTCGCTGCGCCGTTCGCCCCCGGAATTTTTCACGATAGCGCTCCTCGTACTGCTCGAGCTGCTCGGCCGAGTAGGCTGTCTGCACCGGCTGGTTCACTACGGCATCCTGAGGGGGTCCACCCAGGTCGGCCGCCCGCAAGGCATCGCCTGCCTGGGCCGAGCCGCTTAGCAGGCGAGCGGCTGACTGGTACTGATCGACCAGGGTCACCTCGACCTCGCCCACCGACTGTCCGTTCCGGTAGACCTGATAGCGAGCCCCGGGAGTCATGCCGTCCTGACTGCCCCGATTGAGCGTCACCTCGCTGCCGCTGCTCTTGACCACCATTCCCGTACCGGGATTGGCCAGGGCGGTGACTCCCAAGAGCAGAGTCAACAATAGAAGCTTCAATATCATCGTTCTCCTCCTCACGGTTGCCGGGAAGGAACCCTCCCGTCAACCGTGGAACAGCCTTGAACTGCAAAACCCGTGGATGCTCTCATTATGCATCATCGAGGCGCACTCTGACAACGAGGGTGGCAAATGGCGGAAAAGAAAGTTCGCCTCAAGAGGCGCATCCCTCAAAATACCAGGCACCAGATGCGCTACTTCGTTGCCATTCTGGCCATCGTTTTCGTCATGTTCATTCTGGTTTTGCGCTATCTGGTGTGGGCTCGTCAGAGCGACCTGGGAGTCTCCGCTGGCCACGAAGCCAACGGGCTCTTTTACAAACTTGAGATCGAGCGAGCCACATTCAGTCGGGGCGAACCGATCAAGGTCCAACTCTCGGTCCAGAACATGAGCGACAAGGCTGTCACCTTGCAGTTTGCCGACAGTCTGGAATTCGACTTCATCGTCCAGCGCGAGGTCAACATGCTCTTCGTGGACGTGCCCATGGACGTCTGGAAGTTCTCCGCCAAGAATGTTCCCCAGCCGAAACCCCACGCGATCGTCGTCCCTCCGGGCGAGAAGAAGGTCTTCTCGGCCATGTGGGACCAGACCGATTCCGCCGGTAACCCGGTCAAGTCAGGACGTTACATCATAACCGGAACTCTCAACGCCATCGACCGAACCGAAAGCTTGCGCGTCCGCGGCCAGACAAATTAACCACAATTGACCCGACCGCGTACCTATGGTAGGCTCGACCAGGTCTGGAGCAGGCCGGGTGGCCGCGGCCGCGGGAGCGGCTGAGGAAAGTCCGGGCTCCGCAGGGCAGGGCGCTGGGTAACTCCCAGTAGGGGCGACCCTCAGGAAAGTGCCACAGAAATGATGACCGCCGGCCGCCTTCGGGCAGCCGGTAAGGGTGCAACGGTGGGGTAAGAGCCCACCAGCAGTGCGGTGACGCACTGGCTAGGTAAACCCCGTTCGGAGCAAGACAGGCGAGGACAGGCCCATCGGCCACTGGCGGCCCGTCAGGGTCCTCCCGAACGTCGCTCGAGCCGCCTGGAAACAGGCGGCCCAGATAGATGGCCACCGTCGCTTCGGCGACACAGAACCCGGCTTACAGGCCTGCTCCAGACTCTCTTTCCATCGATTCGGTCTGAGTCAGGAATTCTTAGCGGCGACAGGAGCGGTCGACACCTGTCCCACGTAATAGTGGCGCACAGTGCTGGCCAACCAACTGGCCGTGCGAGTGTCCACCAGTCGCCGGGTGATGATCAGGCGATCCGAGATCAGCTGCAGGAATGAGCCGCGCGAGGACTCACGCACCGAAATCTGCTCGAGTTCTTGGGCGGGAATGGTGGCCCGGCGCGTGGTCACCCCCCAAACACGTTGACGCCATATCACTCGCGACGGCTCGAGCCGGAACTCATGGCGCAACCCCGCCAGGTACAGCAAGACAGCCGCCAGGATGGCGAACTGCGCGTACAGGCCGGTATAGTCACCACTGGTGCGCATCATGTCGAAAACCGATTGGGTGGGTGCGTCTTCTCGACCATGGAAGGGCAGCATTTCGAGTCCCACCAACAAGCCAGAGGACACGAGCACTTCCGACAGCAAATTCTTGTTGAACGAGCTCCAGGCCAGAACCAGAGCTGAACCATCGTGTTTTACCAGCACGGCCGCCGGTACCGGTTGGTCGGGAGCCGGCCCGAGCAGCACCGGATGGCGTTTCACCCGCTCGACGAAACTTAGATCGAGCTCACCGGCCTCCAGGGTGAGTTCTCCCGTCTCGCGGCTCTTCTCCATCACCGGGCACCCGATCGCCTTGGCCAGCATCTCGGCCAGTGTGCGGCTCTCCATCTGTTGACCGGGCCGACGGTCGAGCAGGTAGTCGTAATGGCCGTCCACCAGGTGCACCTCGAAGACCTCGGTCGGCTTGGGACCGCGGTCTTCGTCCACGGAACGCATGCGAATCCGGGGAGTTTCCCTCCAGCGATAAACCAGAACGCGGCGAAACAGGCCATCCTTCATACGAATCTCGCCCTGGCCAACCCGAAAGCTCTTGCGAGTCCCCAACAAAAAGCCCATGCCCATGACCACCAGAGCCAACCCGACAAAGCCTCCCAGTCGCCAATCCCAATTCTCCCAGTGAAGAAACAGACGATTCAGAATATAGAAGCCGGGGACCGTTCCTACCAGCCCCAGAAAGATCAAGAAAAGCCCCAGGTCGCGATGCGAATCGCTGGGAATGAGCAGGTAGACGAGCTGATTGCGCTGATAACGCTGAACAGCCACAGGCGTCTAGGTCCCGATCAGTCCGAATGTGCGGACTTCAGCCAACGGAGCCACCTCGCTATAAGCCAGCACGGCGACCATGGGAAAAGAAGGTTCAATCAGGCGGCGCAGGAACCGCCGGGGCCTGGGTGAGCATAAGACAACCACGGGGACACCAACCTCGCCGGCACGCTGCAACCCTCGAGAAACGGAAGTGAGAATCTTGAGGCTGGTATCCAGGTCCAGATCCAACCAGAGTGCCGAGCTCGACTCCCGCAGGCCGGCCAGGACCGAGCGCTCGGCGCTCGGCTCGAGAATGAGAGCGTGGAGCACCCCCTCACTGTCACTGAACTTGGCACACAAGAAATGCGAAAAACTGGAGCGAACGAACTCGGTGAGCTGATCGGGATCTTGGGAGTGACCGCGGAACTCGACCAGAGCCTCCAGGATGGAGGCCAGATCGCGAATGGAAATCCCTTCCCTGAGCAGATTGCGAAGGATCACTCGTAAGGACGTAATGGAAAAACGCTGAGGGAACAGCTCCTTGACCAGCCCGGCGTGAGTCTTGCGAAGATTGTCAAGGAGAGCCTCGGTCTCCCGGTATCCAAGCAGGCGCCAAGCGTTCTGCTCCACGGCCCGGGCAATATCCCGCAAAAGCGGCTCAAGATTCTGGACCTCGAATTTGCCCTGAGAAACCACCACGTCCCTGAGAGCCAGCCGATACTGCCCCTCGGTCAATTCGGGAAGGACCCTGAGGGAAATATCCGACAAGATGATCCCCAGCTCGAGCTCAAGGCGGGGAGTGAGCTTGAGCAGGGCCTCGCGCAACTCGGCCGAATCCGAATTTGAGCCGACCTGGAGCGCGACGCGAGCGACCTCGAGCTGGCCCAGCACTTCATCGGCTTTGCAGGCCAGGCGCTTCCTGAGAGCGGTGGGCAGTTTGCCCACAGAGCGGATCAGTCGCACCGGAGTCGGACCCGGCCGAGCTCGCTGGATCAAGGCCAGACACTGAGCGACCACCCGGTAGGCGGGCTCGGGAATCTCCTCATCGATGGGAAACTGGCTGAGACTGAATTCTTCCAGGGGCACGTCCACCAGAGGAAGGTTCATCTCCTGGGCGCACCAGAGTAGCTCTTCAACCTCTTTACCCCGCACGGCTGCAAGAGTAACCGGGGTTTCGCCGGGGGTGTAAGCCAGCACCGCTGCATGCTCCAGCCCCTGCAGCAACACAACTTCGGCCTGACCCAGGACTTGAGGCGAAAACGCCACCTCGAAACCTCCCTCGCATCGCATCAGGACGCGGGTCTTGGCCTTCTGGGAACTTGAGCCAAATTCCTCTGCCTGGCCCGCGGGAGGAACCCCTCCAGAATGCGGGAAACCCCACAGCCATGCGCGCCCTGCGGCTCATCCTGCTGGCTGCCTGCCTGCTGGTCGCCTGGCCAGGGTGCAGTCAGAGCCAGCGCAGTCCCGATGAAGTGATCCTGTGGACTGGCTTTGAGTCCGAGCTGCCCACTTTGATCCGTCTGGCCAACGAATTCTCGACCCAGAGCGGCAAGAAGGTCCGAGTAGTCAAGGTGCCCTTCCAGCGCCTGCGCGACAAGTATCTCATCGCCGCTCCGGCCGGCCAGGGACCCGACCTCTTGATCGGACCCCAGGACTGGGTGGGGATACTGAAGACGGCGGGCCTGCTCGAGCCCCTCCCCCCCGAGGCGATCCCTCGCTCGGAGGAGTTCCTGCCGGTCACCATCGAGGCTCTGACCTTTCAGGGCCAGCTCTACGCCGTTCCTCTGGTGGCTCAGTGCGTGGCTCTCATTCGCAATCCCGAGCTGATACCACGGAGCCCGGCCAACCTCGAAGAAATGGCGCGCCTGGCGAGCGAGCTCCCCCCCCAGCCTGGACGCTACGGGATCTACTGGGAACTCAAGGACCTCTACTTCACCTGGCCCATCTTCGCCACCCACGGAGCCTATCTGTTCGGCACCCGCAACGGTCAGCTCAACCCCGAGGACCTGGGCCTTGACAATCCGGGGGCCCAGAAGGCGGGAGAATTCTTGCGCCGACTCACCGCCGAAGGGCTGGTGCCTTCCGACGCCACTACCGACCTGGCTCGCAGTCTCTACCTCGAGCGCCGGGCCGCCATGACGGTGAACGGTCCCTGGTTCTTGAAAGACCTGCGCCAGGCGGGTGTCCCCTATGTGATCGAGCCTGTGCCCGGACTGGGTGAGGTTCCGGCTCCTTGCCTGGTGACGGTCGAGGGGGTCATGCTGAACAACAGGGCCGTGGCGCGCCAGGTATCCCTCGACTTTCTCAAGTTTCTGGCCACTCCCCAGGTCCAGGTGGAGATCGCACTGTCCTCGGGCCGGCCCCCCGCCAACCGACTGGCACTCGAGCAGGCCGGTCGCGATCCCCAGGTTGGCCCCGATCTGCTGGCTTTTGCCCGCGTCGTGGAGGCAGGAATCCCGATGCCCAACCATCCAGCCGTCAGCGCGGTTTGGGAGGACATGAAGCAGACCGTTGAGCTGATCACCAAGGGCGAGGTTCAACCTTCGGTTCAGCTACCGCTCACCCGGCAGCGCATCCAGAAACGCATTCGACAGATGATGGAGTAAGCCGTGAACGAGCGCCGCACTCTTCTGCCTTACGCCTACATCGCCCCCGCTCTCGTGTTGATGAGCCTGCTCTCGCTTTTGCCCAATCTGTATTCAGTTTACCTGGCCTTCACCAACTTCTCACTCTACCACTACTCCGACTTCCGCTTCGTCGGGCTGCGCAACTTCTTGACCATCTTGACCGGCGACGAGATCCGCGAATTCGTCAGAGTGCTGAGTTGGACGCTGGTCTGGGCGGGCGGGTCGGTGATTCTAAGCCTGGGTCTGGGCCTCTTCCTGGCCATGGGCCTCAACAAGCCGGAAATCCGTTTCCGCAATCTCTACCGCACGCTCTTCATCGTGCCCTGGGCGATCCCAGCCTTCATCTCGGTTCTCATGTGGCAGGGCTTGCTCAACTCGAACGAGGGGGCCATCAACGTTCTTCTGGGTCTGAACATTCGCTGGCTGGACGACCCATTCTGGGCCCGAATCTCGGTCCTGGTGGTAAATGTCTGGTTGGGATTTCCGTTTATGATGACGGTCTGTTTGGGTGCCCTGCAGTCGATTCCCCGCGAGCTCTATGAATCAGCCTCGGTGGATGGAGCCCCTGCACCCCGCCAGTTCTTCCAGATCACCTTGCCGATGCTCCGCTCAGCTCTTCTACCCGTGCTGATCTCCAGCTTCGCCTTCAACTTCAACCAGTTTACGGCAATTTATCTTCTGACCAACGGCGGGCCGGCTGTCTCGGGCAGCACCGCCGGCGCCACCGACATCCTGATCACCTACTCCTACAAGCTGGCCTTCGGGCTCTTCCAGTATGGCATGGCCTGCGCCTATGCCATCATCATCTTCTTGATCGTGGCCGGGCTCTCGGCGGTGAACTTCCGCCTCACCGGCGCCTTCGAGGACGCTTGATGCGATCGAGCCGACTCAACCTGTGGAGCTGGCAGATCGCCCTGACCCTCGTGTTGGGTGCCGTGCTGATGCCCGCCATGCTCGTGCTGTTCGCCTCCATTAACCGCAAAGCCACCCTGGTATCGCGCAACCTGGTACCGCCCCCCAACGAGTGGACGCTGGCCAACTACCAGGCCTTGCTCACCCAGACGCCCTTCCTGGAATGGATGGGCAACACGCTCCTGGTTTCGCTGCTCTCAACCACCGTGGCCCTGGTGGTCACGACCCTGGCCGGTTATGCCTTCTCACGCTTCCGCTTTCACGGCCGCAAGAACGGGTTGCTGGTCATGATCCTGCTCCAGATGTTCCCAGCCGCCATGAGCATGGTGGCCGTTTTCCGCCTGTTGCAGTCGATGGGTGCCGCGACCGGAGGCTGGATCGGGCTTAACAGCCTGCTGGGACTCTCTCTGGTGTATATCGGAGCTGGAATCCCCTTCAACTCGTGGATGATCAAGGGCTATGTCGACTCGCTTCCCCGCGAGCTCGAAGAGGCCGCTTGCATCGACGGAGCCACCCCCACACAAACATTCCTGCTCGTCGTGTTGCCACTCCTGGGACCGGTTCTCACGGTGGTGGCAGTCTTCAACTTCATCGCTCCCTACTCGGACTTCATCTTCCCATCGGTACTGCTGTTCGACGAGCAACGCTATACCCTGGCGGTGGGTATGCAGGGTTTTGTTTCGGGCAACTTCTCGACCAACTGGACCCTGTTTGCGGCCGCCTCCATGCTTGGTTCCCTGCCCATTCTGGTGCTCTTCCTCGGCTTGCAGCGATTCCTGGTCCAGGGTT
>CAZWUN010000262.1:0-7806 GCA_964637145.1 uncultured Burkholderiales bacterium | reverse complement strand
AGCTTGGCCAGGTTGGGGTTGAGGTCGGCCGCCTCCACCCGGTAGCTGGCCACCAGCAGCAGGTTGGGCGCCTCGTGGCGCCGCACCAGGTAGGCCAGAAACTCAAGGCTGGTGGGATCGGCCCACTGCAGGTCGTCGAGCAGCAACAGCCGCCTTCCGCCGCTGGCCAAAAGACGGGCCATCCCCTCGAAGAGGTGGAACTTCTGCATCGGGTCGGAGCTGGAAGGTGGCGGGCCCTCCTCGTCGCCCAGGTCGGGCAAGAGCACCGAGAGAGCACGGCGGAAGGGGACGAGCTCGGGAGGCAGCCCCTTGAGGCTGGCCTGGCGCAGAGCGGGGAGCCAGACCTGGTAGGGCAGGGCCTCGTGCTCGTAGCCGTAGCCCCAGGTGACCGTCCCGGGCAGATTGGAGCCGTATTCGGCCACCTCTTGCAGCAACCGGGTCTTGCCCAGGCCGCTCTCCCCCGCCACCAGCACCAAGAGCGGCCGGCCGGGAGCCGGCTCGAGCCATTCGAGCAATCGCTCGAGCTCGCGCTGGCGACCCACGAACTCACTCGCTTCCAGGCGCGGGACATCAGGGCCCAGGAACTCACTCGACAGATCGCCCTGGAAGATCGCCTGCCAGTGGTGCAGCGCCTGCTCGGCCGAGTCGTAGCGGTCGGCCGGATCCTTGGCCAGCAGCCGGAGGATCAGCCGGTCGAGGGCCTCGGGGAGGCCGGGCACCAGGCTGCTGGGAGGCTCGGGGTCATCGAGCAAGATGTTGTGGATGGCGTGGGCGGGGTTGCTGCCGGCGAAGGGGAGCTTGCCGCACAGGGCCTCGTACAGGATGACGCCCAGACTGTAGAGGTCGGCCCGAGCGTCGGCCTTGCCGGTGCTCAAAAGCTCGGGGGCCATATAGTAGGTGGTGCCCATCACCTGGCCCGACTCGGTCAGCTGGTGGGTGGCCTGCAGACCCCGGGCCAGCCCGAAATCGAGCAACCGGGGCTGGCCCTCGTCATTGACCAGGATGTTCTCGGGCTTGAGGTCGCGGTGCACGATGCGGCGTTCGTGCAGATAGCTGAGGGCCTCGAGCAGTCGGGCCACCACCGTCCGCAGACGCTCGAGACTGGTGCGGTGACGGTTGAGAAACTCCACCAGGTTGATCCCCAGCACCAGCTCCATGGTGTAGTAGGGCTGCCCCTCCGAGAGCCCGGTGGAGAACACCCGCACCAGGCCCGGATGGTTGAGCCCGGCGGCGATCTTGAACTCGCGCTTGAAGCGCAACACCTCGATCCGGCTCAAACCGGCCACCCCGCGCAGCAGCTTAAGAGCAAGCTCCTGGCCGTCGGGCGAGCGCACGCGGAAGACCCGACCGAATCCGCCCTGACCGAGCAGGTCGAGCACCAGAAAGCCGTCGATCAGCCTGGGAGAGGGCTCGTCCAAAGCCGTCAGTCTTCCAGCTGAAGGCCGGGTATCATGCGGAAGTCGGCCTGATTCCGGGTCAATAAGCTGGCCCGGTGGGCCACAGCGGTGGTTCCGATGGCGATGTCAGCGGCGCGAGTCCTCGATGACCCCAGGTTGCGAAAAATCTCCGCAGCGACTTCGGCCAGATCCTCGGTGAACGGCACAACCCCGTCTTCCATCAAGAATGAACGGGCCACCGCTACCTGCTGAGGAGACCGAGGACCGCGACAGTACTCATACCACGCGATGGCGCTCATCTGGATGGGCCGCTGACCGTCGGCCAGTTGCTCGAGCTTGCGCCACTCGCTGCGGTCGGTCAGGGCCCGAATGAGATAGCTGGCATCCAGGTGGACCGGGGTCAAATGTCTCCCTCGCGCAAAGCCCGCAGCTCTTCGGTGGGGTCATACCCGGCAAAAAGCTCGCGAAGCTCGCGGAGGGCCTCGAGGCGACGCTTGCGGGCCTCGGGAGGCACCCCCCGGAGCTGGTCGCGATAGCGTACAATCGCCCGGCGAATGGCCTCGGAGACCGGAACCTGCAAAGCCGCCGCCAACTCTCGCGCAGCCTGGCGAGACTCGTCGTCCAGGATCAGGGTGGTTCTCTGTGACATAGGATATGGATTCGCCATATCCTTCAGCGGGCTCCTTCCAGGAGTCTGGGCAGCAGCTCCTCGGCCCGGCCCAGGAGCTCCTGATCAAAAAACGGGTTGGGCGGATCCAGCGGCTCCAGGTTCACCAGAGCCGTGCGCGCCCCGTTGGCCTGGGCCTCGCGCACCAGGCGGCTGGCCGGAGCCACGTTGCCCGAGGTGCCCACGGCCAGGAACAGATCGCAGTCCCAGCAAGCCCGGAAGGCAGCCCGCGACACCCGGTAGGGAAGCTCTTCCCCAAAGAGCACGATGTCCGGGCGCAGCAGGGCCCCGCAAGCCGGGCAGGGGCGCATCTCTCCGTGGGGGTCCTCGAAGGCGGGCAGCTCGCAGGCCGAGCACCGGCTGCGCAGCAGGCTGCCGTGCAGCTCGAGCACGTTTCGGCTGCCGGCCGCCAGGTGCAGGCCATCCACGTTCTGGGTCACCAGCGTCACCTCGGAACGCTCCTCGAGCCGGGCCAGGGCCAGGTGGGCGGCGTTGGGCCGGGCCTGCACCACCTCCTGGCGCATCGGCCCGAACAACTTCCAGATGCGCTCGGGATGTTGGGGCAGGTCGGGGGCCGCCGACTCGCGCTCGGCCTGGGGGTTGTCGGTCCACACCCCGCCCGGACCCCGATAAGGCCGCAGGCCCGAGGCAACCGAGATGCCAGCTCCGGTGAGGACGACGATGCGGCGGGCCGATCCAAGCATTGGAGGACGGGTTCAACAGGTAACATTCTGGCATCCTTCTCCCGATCGCCAGAAGCTAGCATGCCGGCCATGAGGATCACTCCCCTGACCGCTGCCATGCCCGGCCGACTTCTACACCTCCAAGAGCCGCAACCAGAGCCAGGGCGCCTCCGGGCCGGTGACCAGCAAGGTGACCCTGGACCTTCGCGTCACGGTGGACGACGACCGCCAGGAGGTGCTGTCCGACATCCAGGAGGTGGTGGGTCCCGAGTTCAAGCTCACTCCGCTCTATGCTCCCGAGGAGAGCGACGCCAGCGTGCGCCGGCTCAGCTCCAAGAGCCCCTCTTTCAGGCCGCCGAGCAGGCTTGCCGCGAGGTCTACGGGCCCGAGCGGCCGATCCTGTTCGGCAACACGACATCCTCCAATGATACTCGCTTCCTGCAGGAGGTGAACCCCAAAAGCGAGACCCTGACCTTCGTGCCGGTGGTGTTCACCGAGCACGGGGCCCACGGCCCGGACGAAGTGGTCACGGTGGATTCGCTGGTTTCGGGCGTGGAATGGACGGCCGAGCTGATGCAGCGGCTGGGAGAGGCGAAGGAGTAGCCGGGGCGCTCGCGAATCAGCACGCCCCACATTCCCCCCGGAGGTTCGTGCGTGAGCGCTGATTTAGAAACCCGCATCCAGGAGGCCCTGGAGCAGAGCGAGGCCGGCGAGTCGGAAGGCCTCGAGAAGCTGGTGGCGCTGACCGCCGAGCACCCCGATTCGGCCCCCGCCTGGCGGGCCCGGGCCCAGGCCGAGAGCGAGCTGGGTGAGCCCGACAAGGCCCTGACATCGATCGAAAAAGCTCTCGACCTGGTCCGGGACGACCCCGAAGCCTGGCTGGTCAAGGCCGAGCTGCTGCTGGACCAGGACCAGTTCGAGCCCGCCCTGCAGGCGCTCGAGAAAGGCCTGGAGGCCGATGAGGACGACGCCGACCTCTGGTTTGAGAAGGGCGCCACCCACATGCGCCTGGAGAACCTCGAGGAGGCGCTGGCGGCCTTCGATCGGGTGGTGCACCTCGAGCCCGACCACCTGCGGGCGGTTTTCAACCGGGGCGACCTGCTGGCCCGCCTGGGCCACCTCGAGGAGGCCTGCAAGGCCTACCAGAAGGCGACCGAGCTCTCCCCCAAGGAGTCGCGCAACTGGACCCGGCTGGGCCAGGCCCGACTGGAGGCGCGCGATCTCGCCGGTGCCCTGGAGGCCTTCGACAAAGCCCTCGAGCTCAAGGAGGACGACTGGGAGGCCTGGAGCAACCGTGGCCTGGTGCTGGCCAACATGGACCGCATCGAGGAGGCCCTCAAGTGCTACGACCGGGCCGTGGCCATCGAGCCCAGGAACCCCATCATCTTCTACAACAAGGCGGTGGCCCTGGAGGTAACCGAAGACTTCTCGGGCGCCCTGGACGCCATCCGCTCCTGGCTCGAGATCGAGCCCGAGCGGGCCGAGGCCTTCTTCATGATGGGGCGCCTGCAGGACCGCCTGGGCTTCAAGGAAGAGTCCCAGAAGAACCTGGATCGGGCGTTGCAGCTCAATCCCAACATTCTGGGCCCCATGAACGTGTGGGGACTGGCGCTGGTGGACGAAAACGGCCAGCCCGCCCCGGGCGTGCAGCCGGTGCAGGTGCAGAGCAACATGCCCCCGCAAGAGGTGGCCCGCCAGTTCGTGGAGATGCTCATCAGCCAGGGCAAGCACACGGTGGAGAACGGGCTGGTGGACGGCAAGTACAAGGTGGCCGTCATGCCGGTGCAGATGGGCCCCCAGACCTGGGGTGTGGGGCTGTTCGACGAGAACGGCCAGCCCAACCCCGAGGTGCCGCCCATGCAGGTGCAGACCGACCTTCCTCCCGAGCAGTTCGTGGGCGACTACATCAAGCTCTTGCAGGAGCAAGGCCACACCATCGACGAGAACGGGATGGTGGACGGCAAGTTCCGGGTGGGCGTGTTCCCGCTGCAGCCTGGGCCGGAGGCGCCCGCCCCGGTTGCATAGCCTGAACGGTTCATGGTAGGATACTCATCGTTTCGTAAACCCCGGTAAGGAGAACTCGGAAAAATGGCCAGAGCTTGCCAGTTGTGCGGGAAAGGTCCCAGCTACGGGAACATGGTCAGCCACTCGAACCGCAAGACGCGACGCCGTTGGCTGCCCAACCTGCAGAAGTCCATTTTGATGATCGGCGGCCAGAAGGTTACGGCCCGCATCTGCACGCGTTGCCTGCGCTCTTACAAGGGCAAGGTGGCCGGCAAGGCCTGACGCACCCCCGTCGTCATTCAAGACAGAGGCGCTCCGTGCGACCTCTGTCTTGTCATGTACCCCAGGCGGGGATGGGGGGCCAGGCCGACAGGTTCTGGCCGGCCGCGGCCGTGTAGGTCCAGACCCGCCAGAACTGGCCCTCCTCGTCGCGGGCCGGCACCAGCCAGCGCTCGTACTCGCTGGCCCGTGGCCCCACCGGGCAGAAGTCTTCGAAGTCGTCGAGCAGGTGCAGCAGGCGCACCCCCTCGGAAAGGCTCAGGATCAAGCCCGGCACGGGCGGCCCCGGCACGGTCTCGGAGGGCGAAGGGCCGGCCCGCATCAGGTCGGCCTGATGGTCGGACGTGCCCAGAGTCAGGGGCTGGCCCGCCGCCATGGTCGGGTAACCGGTCTCACGCAGGTAGAGCTGGCCTGAGACGTGAGCCGTCCGAGCCCGGCGCACCCAGCGCTCGATGAGCGGATAGTTGCGCTCGCCAGGCTTGAGCGAGCCGTAGCAGAAGAGGTGTAACACGACTGCTGCGTTTTGACGCCTGACCGATCGTGCCTGCCGAAGGAGTTTCGAACGTGAGAGTTGCCATTCTGGCCGCGGGGGTGGAGCGCGACCCCGATTACTGCCGGGCCCAGCTCCAGGCCGCCCAGCGCGTCCTGTGCGCTGACGCCGGCTATCGCCTGGCACACGAGCTGGGGGTGCGTCCCGACGCGGTGGTAGGCGATTTCGACTCGCTGACCCCCGAGGAAGTGGCCCGGCTCGAGGATTCGGGCATCCCCGTTCACCGCTATCCGCCCGAGAAAGACAAGAGCGACCTGGAGCTGGCCCTCGACCTGGCCGCCTCCTGGGGGGCGCGGGAGGTCGTCTTGCTGGCGGCCCTCGAGGGGCGGCTCGACCACCTGCTGTTCAACCTGATCGCTGCCCTCGAGTACGCCCATCGGCTGCGGCTGAAGGCCCGACTGCTCAGCTCGGTGGGGGAAGTGTTCCTGGTGCACGATGAGGTGGAGATCGTGGCCCGAGAGGGCTGGACGGCCTCGTTTCTGTCACTCGAGGGCGAGACCACCGGCATCACGCTGGAGGGCTTCCGCTATCCCCTGGTCGAGGAGTCGCTGCTGCGCCACCACAGCCGCGGTCTCTCCAACGTGGTGCGCGACCCGCTGGCCAGGGTTCGGCTGCGCCAGGGAGTTCTGCTGGCGGTGTTGTTGCCTTGAAGTCGGCTGGTCCAGGTTCTACGCGTTCTTGAGCCAGGTCTGTGGTGACAGAGTCGGTGATGATAGGCTATGATTCCAGGGATGCCTGGAGGAAAATTCAACCTGCTCGACCCGGCGCTCTGTGACGCAGTCGAGGGCCTGGAGAGGGCTGGAATCGACTGCGTGGTGGTAGGTGGGTCGGCCGTACAGGTCTGGATGGCTGTCTTGTACACCAGCTCAGGGGAGTTGTCCATCACAGACGTCTCCGAGTTGGAATACATGCTCCGGTCAACACGGGATGTGGACCTCTCGGCGCGGGCCAAACCCGAGGAGGCCCTTTCGGCCTGGAACCGGCTCGCTGCGACGGCTCGCCCACCCGCGGAGGTCCTGTCGCCGCGCGCAGCCAGGCTCCGAAAAATCTCCTTGAACTTGACGCTCGAGCCCCAAGACGTCACGGGCTTCGCAGAGCTCTACGATGTGATTCTTGAGCGCGCTACCAGAGTGCAGTTGCGCCGACAGAATCGCTGGCTGTACTTGAAAGTCGCAAGTTTGGAGGACCTTTTCGGAACGAAGCTCACGCGAAAGGGAAACCAGGCCAAGGATCTTGTGGACCTGGACAACCTCTGCGCATCGTTGAGCTCTGCAGGTCAGAAAGTGCAGCTCGCCCCCGTGCGCGAATATTTGGACGAGCAGGGCCTCGCCTTGTTGAACGCTCAGGTCGAGAGGTATCCGGAGGTTTTCGATGCATGACGGCGACCGCTTTCTCGGTCAGATCGAAGAGGCGCGCAAGACTCTGACGGGCTATGCCTTTGCCGGAGACACGGCTCGCTGCCTCTGGATGCTGGACAGGCTGCCTGTCGAGCGCTGGAAGAAATGGGCCAGACCATGGCCGAGGAAGCTCGAGATCGTCAGCGACCACGACCCCCCTCACGCAGTGGCCTTTTTGAGCCAGGATAAGGTGGCCCAAGAATTTGGACCAAGCATGCTGAGAAGCCGCGAGGACGTCTCAAGTCCCGCGCTCATGGGCTCCGTGCCCCTGGTCGCCCCCCCTTACGTTCTGGCACAGCTGCTCCTCAGCCCCGAGCCGCTGATCGTGACCCAGATTGCCGGTCTGCTTCGGTGCCTTCCTCGCGACTTCGACCTCGAAAGCGTCCGCATTCTGTTGAAAGCTGTCGGGGAGGGAGAGCGCTACGAAACGCTGCGGGACGTTGCTTGCGCCATCTAGAGTGGGGCCGCCCCTGTGGTAGGCGGCCAGACTTCTAGAGAGGTCCTGCCTCCGAGCACGGCGGCCGAGCTGAGCGGACCTCGCCCGCTGGAGCAGCTCATGGACCCCGAGTGGTTTCCAGCATTTCCCCGCGCAGCACTTCCCCCACCCGCTCGAAGCGAGGCTGGCTGGCCAGACCGCTGATCTTGAGGTAGCCCCGGTGCACCAGCCGCAGGTGGCACGCGGCGCACAGCATGATGAGGTTCTCCTCCTCGTGGCCGCCCCCGTGCGAGCGAAACACGATGTGGTGGACCTGCAGGTTGCAGTGCCGAGTGCACCCCGGCGCGCAGCAGGTGAAGCGGTCGCGCTTGAGGATGCGCAGCAGCTTGCCCG
>CAZWUN010000261.1:0-7857 GCA_964637145.1 uncultured Burkholderiales bacterium | reverse complement strand
AGGTAGTCCTTGGGGATGGTCTTGCTGTTGAGGTAGAGCTGGGGCCAGTCGTCGGTCGCCTGGATCAGTGCCCCGGGCATATTGGCGCGGACGTTGTCGACGTTGACGTTGAGCCGCACCTCGCCCTCCACCTTGACGTCCTGGGTGACGGGGGCTTCCTGGCAGATGTACTGCGAGTACTGGCTGTTGTAGATGAAGAAAGCGGGATCCTTGCCGAACACGTCGCGCAGGGTGACGAACAGTCGAATGGGCACGAACTCGCCCATGTAGCCCACGTTGACGTACATTACGCCGTCCTTGGCCAGCAGGTTGCGGGCCTCTTCGAACGACTGGCGGGTGTAGACGTAGTTCTCGATCTTGATGCTGGACATTTGTGAGAACAGCCCGTGCGAGTCGAGCGTGCCGAAGATGATCAGGTCATACTTCTCGGTGGCCCGGCGCAGATAGGAGCGGGCATCGTCATTGATGAGGCGCACGCGGGAGTCCTGGTAGGCCTTCATGGGATGACGCTCGCGCCCGAGCCGGGCCACGATGGGATCGATCTCGACCGCGTCCACCTGCTCGGCCCCCTGGAGCAGGGCCATGGCCACGTCGTTTCCCATCCCGCCGCCCAGGATGAGCACCTTCTTGGGGTGGGGCTTGAAGATGTAGGGGAAGGCATAAAACCGTCGGAAGAACGGGCTTCCCGTCTCGGGCGAGAGGTCCAGGCCAGTCAACAGGCAGCTGTTGCCGATCTGGATGTAGACGTTTCCGTTGGGCTCGGTGTGAAAGCGGATGTTGTAGTAGGGAGACCAGTATTTCTCGTAGTTCTTGGACTTCTCCAGGTGGCCCTCGAATCCGTAGAGCCCCATGCCGAGGAAGATCGCAAAGAGAGCAAAGGCCGCCTTGCGGTGGGTGAAAGGAAGCAACAAGAGCATGCCCACGGTGACCCAGACGGCCGGACCGGTGCACAAAAACGAGAGGATCGAGAAGCCCGCGATGCCCAGCAAGCTGGCCAGGATGTTGACGGTGTAGGCGTACAGCGGCGGGAACTTGTCGAAGTAGCGCTGCAAGAGCTGCCCCAGCGGCACGAACGTCATGGCCACCAGGGTGGTGAACAGGGCCAGCGTGACGTACATGTCGATGTGCCCTTCACGGTTACCGATGAAGGCGTCGTCATTGAAGAACACCCCTTCGTTGGGGGGCCGCACCTCGATCTCATACTTGAGGAAAACCGCGAACAGGGCCATCTGCACCAGGCAGAACAGCACGAATCGCGTCAGCAGCGCATCGTCGGTGTCGCGCTCTTTGAGCGGGCGGGCCAGGCCGATGCCCAGGCCCAGAAAGCACGAGAGGAGCACGAAGTTCGAGAAGAATCCGAAGAAGTGAATCGCGTCTGGCAGCCAGCGGATGAAGAGAAGCTCGAAAAACAGGACCAGAAAGCTGACCAGAAACAGCTTGAGTTTGTTGCTCGCCATTCAGGGAGCGTTCCTCGGGGGGCGGTTCAGCCCTGCTACGGTCCGGTCGGACCTCTCAACCGCCTCGCCGCTTGAGCACCACGCCGCCCACCGCAACTCCGCGGCCCAACGCTCCGATGCTGCTGCCCGGAGGCTGGTGCAGCTCCTTGAGAGCCAGCACCTCCTGCAGCTGCCGCATGGCTGATCCGGCGACCATCGTGGTCAACTGGTTGCCGCCCTCGTGCTCTTCCCAGAAATTGTAGTTGCTGAACCCTTTGGTGAGAAAGTCGATGGCTTTGCCGGTGCAATCGAGCTGCTGCTCGGGATCAAACCGCGCCACCAGGTTGGCCAGCGCCCGGATGTGAGCAAAACCGGGCTGCTCCGGATGCCGCTGATCCGACTCCACCGAGGCAGCCATGTCGCGCCCCAACTGCACCAGCTCGCTGGGGGGAAGCTCTTTGTCCAGGGCCTGCATGGCCAGATCCACGGGACGACCGGCGCAGTAACGTGGCTGGGTCTGCTCGCGGCTCTGGCGCACCAGGCTGTGGCCCTCGGTCTGGGGCAGCTGGGAGGCGTCGCCCAGCACCGCCAGGGCCAGCGAGGCCACCGGGCGGTCCTGCAGAGCCTGGAACAACAAGTTGGCCCCCTGCAAGCGAAGCTCCGGCTCGTGAGAGGGGATCTGGCTCACCAGCTCACGCCCCCGCGTCAGCATGGCCTCGCCAGACAGGGTCTTCAGCTCTTCCACGGCGGCCAGGTTGCGGGCCCGCTCGGCCTTCTGGGCCGCGATGTAAGCCTGCGCTTCGGCCAGGGCCTGGTCATAGCCGGACTGGCCCGACTCATAGCGGTCACCTCCGGCCCGACTGACCCGGGTGGCCAGATTGGACGGACTGGCGGAGAAAAGGTTGGCGCCGATCAGCATGGCTTCAGATTAGGAGCCATGCCTGAAAGGAAGCTGATTCACGGTCCGGCTCTGGCAGGTTCGTTGTCGGAAGCCCGGGAAATCTCTGCCGGTGCGGATTCTCTCCCTGACGATCATGCTTGTGCTGGTCTTGGGCCTGGTTACGTTCACCGTTCAGGCGCTTTATCACGTCATGCGGGCAGTGAACGACGAGGAGATGCGTCGCCAGTCACTCGACTCTGCTTTGCGCTACGCGGTCCTGGGCGCACTGTCTACCCTCTTGCTCTACGCGGGTGCCCCCACCTTTTCATCGGCGTTCAGATACGACGTATCAAGAGGCCAACTGACAAGTTGCAGAGCGAACCTGAAGAACACGAATACCGCCCTGCAAATGTATGCCGAGGATTTTGAGGGGCGCTTCCCGACTCGACTCGGCCTCCTGACTCCGAATTATCTGGGTCGCATCCCCAACTGCCCGGCCGCCCGGCGGGATACCTACAGTGCCACCTACGTAACGGACGGAGCAGCCTTCTCGATGTTCTGTCAGGGCCACCACCACAAAGAAGCGGGCGCGCCGGCCAACTATCCCGGGTATTCCTCCAGGGTGGGAACCTGGAGGACTGAACCGGGCTCGGGCACGGCCTCTCCCGAAATGCCTCAGGAGTTCCCTTGAATTGACTCAATCGAGCTGAAGGTCACGGCAGAGCGTGGCGGGCGTCAAAGAACGCCTTCCAGAGCGGGCCGCGGCGCTTGGAGATGCGCTGCTCGAGGTAGCGTCTGAGGCGCTTGACGTCCTCCACGTTGTCCTTGATGGCCGTGCCGAGAATGCACTCCATCAGGTCCTCGGGGTTGGCCGGGCGGCCGCCCAGGTAATGGGCCCGGATGCCGACGGCGTGGGCCACCGAGACCGCCTCGGCGGTGGACATGGCAGTACTGAGGCGCTCCAGGGCGTCGCCCTCGGGGGTCTTGCCCTCGCGCAGCTCGCGGAAGGTGGTCACCAGCACCTCCAGCAGATCTCGCGGCGGGGCCTGGGGCACGCCCGAGCGCTGCAAGAGCTGGGTGGTCTCGCGCTCGACCAGCTCGAGCTCCACCTCCCGATCGGCGATGGGGAAGACGGTCTCGAAGTTGAAGCGGCGCTTGAGAGCCGCGCTCATCTCGTTGGTGCCCCGGTCGCGGGTGTTGGCCGTGGCCAGCAGGTTGAAGCCCTCGCGGGCATAGAGCCGGGTCTCCTCGCCCTCGAGCTCGGGCACGAACAGCACCCGGTCGGACAGCACCGAGAGCAGCGAGTCCTGGATCTCGCTGGGGCAGCGGGTGATCTCCTCGAAGCGCACCACTTTGCCGTGCAGCATGCCCTGGAAGAGGGGCGCCGGCACCAGCGCTTTGCGCGTGGGTCCCTCGGCCAACAAGAGGGCGTAGTTCCAGCCATACTTGATCTGGTCCTCGGTGGTGGCAGCGCTGCCCTGGATGGTGAGGGTGGACTCGCCGCTGACGGCCGCGGCCAGGAGCTCGGACAGAAACGATTTGGCCGTGCCCGGCTCGCCGACCAGCAAGAGTCCGCGGTTGGTGGCCAGGGCCACCATGGCCCGGTCCACCAGCGAGGGGTTACCCACAAACTTGGGCCGGATCTTCTGCCTGGGATCGCCCAGGATGAAGCTGCGTACTGCCCGGGGCGAGAGGGCCCAACCGGGCGGTCGGGGGTCTTTGTCGCTCTTTCTCAGCCGGGCCAGCTCATCGGCGTAGACCAGCTCGGCCGGGGGGCGCTGCAGGCTCTCGGTGGACACGATGGGCGGGGTTCGACCGGGGCCAGGGGGTTCCTGGTAGGGCGCTCATCCCCTGGCCGAGTGGGCCTCGGGCGCAGACCAAGACGTGCGTTGAAAGCAGAGGATGTTTCCATCCTGCGCCAAACTTTCGGGAATGAAACGAAGGATTTCCACTCTCGTGGCTGCCCTGGCTCTTACGATCGGCTGTGGACCCGGCCTCCAATCGAGTGTCGTTCAGGGCGGGCCAGCGCCGATCGTCGGGGTCGACGCCCAGACCGTAACCGTCCGCGGGTTCGTGGACAAGCTCCCTGAGGAAACTGCAGTCGTAAGGTTTCTTAACCTCGACGGGAGTCCCGTGGAAGGCAGCAGCCCGATTGGAGTGGATTTCTCCGGCGCCTTCGAGGCGCCGGTTGCGCTTCCCAGCCACTTCGACATCGAAGCTACCGTGCAAAGCCCCTCCGGGTTCACGGAGGTGTTTCATTCCGAGTATCATGGAGACTGGTCTGGAGAGCTGCTGCGAGTGCACTGCCTGACTGAGCTGGCCAGCGCCGTCTACGACCTGCCCTCGCCCACGACTCTGGAAGAGGCTTTCGCCAAGGTCAGGCAATCGCTGGGCTTGCCCGAGGACTTCGATCCTCGCAGCTCGGTCGAGCCCGATGGGCCGCTCTTCAGCTCGACACAGTTTCGAGCAGCTATCCGCGAGCTGGGCGGGTTTCGCAACCGAAGCTCCGATGAGCGGCGGCGCGGAATCGTTGACCTGGCGCAACAGGTCGATCTGGGCCTGACCGCTGACTTCTCCAATGAGGACTCGATTTACGGTGGATTCGAGATCACAGAGGAAGACTTTGAGCGCGCCCGCATAGCGATAACCGCCCTCGACGCCACGCAGGGACTGGGATGTCTGAAAGCGGTCGAGGAGGGGCTTCTCGGGAATCCGCTTACCTGGGATCTGCTGGGAGCCAACCTGGACATCTACCCCATTATTCAGGGATTTAATACCGCTCATACCCTCTCGTTGATTCAGAACAATCTCAACGCGATCGACCAGGCCCTTACGGGCTTGTTCAACGAAATCAACCTGAAATCGCTCGAGGACTCTTACCAACAGCAGTACTCGACCCTTACTTCCAGCATCGACGGCCTGGAAGCCAACAACGTCAACCTGCAAAATCCCACTTCGGCCAACTCGAACACTGGCCCCAACGGCGTCTTCGGTGACCGCTACCCCCAGATGGATACCTACCCCCCGGCCTTTCACAACGCCCAGGTGGGCACCGCCGATGTCAATGGCATGATGGTTCTGGCCCGGGGGATTCTCAATCAGGGCGATCTCTACTCCAACCAGGTAAAGAGCAATCTTGAAAATCAGTATCTCATCTATGCTCAGTGGCAGGTGATTCTGGCGCAACAGCTCGCAACAGGTCAGCGTGTAACCCCCAGCCCGGATCTCAACAAGCTGCGCAATTACCTGGATCTGATCCCTTCGAATCTTGCGCAACAGCGCAGCTTCTTGCCCGGGCCGGTCCCAGCCGACAACTTTGTGGTCGATCGACCCAACGGGTTGGTCTGGTTCAAGCTCGCCAGACCGGCGGCGACCTTCTCCAATGCCCAGAAGGACGCTGCCAGCTTCTCTTGGAGCGGAGCGACTTCCTGGAGAGTCGCCCGGACCAGCGATTACCTGGCGACATTCAAAAGCAAGGACCTGGGCAGCCCCAGTTTCAGCCAGATATACGGATTTGACTTCGGGCCCGGCTACGCGGCAGGCACCAATCAAAAGGGGATCCCCGTAGGCCGTACAGCAGTGGTAACGGTGTCGGACATTTACGGCTTTGTGAGCTCCGGCAGCGGTTTTCCGGTGGGTGATAGCTTTTCGGTCAGCAATCCGAACTGGTCGGCAAGCACCTCGGAGAAGGCTCCCTACTTTCTGGTGGCCGACCTGGCTCAGTGCCCCAGCTGGTATCTGGAGGGTTGCGGCTACCTCACCGGCATGACCCTCGCGGTCGATCCAATGACCCTGCAGGTTCGAGCCATGGGGACTTTTACCAGTCCCAGAGTACCTGGTGTGAGCTATCAGGCGGACATCTCCGACCGTGTCCAGTGGCACACCAACTCCAGTTCCTGCCGGGTGGCCAACTCGGTCGGCAATCAGCTCGTGCTGGTGAACGGCGAGCGCGGCGAGGTTCCCGTGGCTCCAGGCCAACTCTGGCCAATCGCCGGGCCCGGAGGGGCGGTCACCGTGACGGCCACGGCCTGCCCCGACGGCCAGGCGGTGGGCAGCAAGCTGAGTGCTCAGACCGTGGTGCAGGTGCCGGCGACCACCGCCACCGTGCAGCAGATCCAGATCACCCCCCGTCACCTTTATACGAAAGTCAACACCAGCCACAAGTTGAACGTTCTGGCGTTCAGCTATGTGGCCCTGGGCCCGGCCAACCGACTCCAGGCCTATTCGATCCAGCTTCCAATGGACGTCACCGACAGTGTTCAGTGGTTTACCAACAGCAACGCGGTGACCATCACTGGAGACACCCTCACCGTGAACAGCTCCATCCCCGGAACCGTGAACGTGACCGCCCGATATCTCGGATTTCCCGGATTCGAGGATACCATCACGGTTTCCACCGGCTCTCGGCCTCCCTCTCCTCCTGCCCCGACCCCCACGCCCACGCCGTCTCCCACGCCTTCGACCTACCTGAACGAGATCGATCTCAGCCCCCTTCGACCTCCGACCCTCTCTCAGGGCGGCAGCAGCAGCCTGCAATTCAGCCTGAGCGGCAGTGGGAACGGCTCCACGAGCGACCTGACCAGCGATCCCAGGGTGACCTGGAGCTCAAGCCTGGTGTTCGCGACCATTGCGAACGGGCTGCTCAGGGTGAATTACTTCCCGCCCGGAAACTCAGCTGTTGTCGTGACGGCTACTTTCCGTCAACCGGGACGGCCACCTCTGATCGAGTCGGTCAGCGTTCCCGTCAGGGGCTCGACACCGTTCCCTCCCTGAGCCGTCGACCTGGGTCCTCAGCGGTGCCGAATCGACTCATGCAGCTGGTGGGTTCTCCAGACGGCTCAAGCGGGCATCGATCAGGGTGAAGCCTTCGGTGACCGTCTCCTGCAGAGCTCCGCAGGTCTCGCGAACGAACTCGTGCATCCCCAGGACGGCGCTGCGCAGCGAGACATCCTGCTCGCTCAGGGTGAGCTGAACCTGTTGCAGAGCGCGCGTCATCGTCTCGCGTTGCGTGGCCATTTGTTCGAGAAGGTGTCGGTTCTGCCGGGCAATCCCCTGATCGAGCTCGAAGAAGCGAGTCTCCAGTCGTTTCAAACGTGCGAGCAGCTCATTCATGGTCGCCTCCTCTGAGAAATTTGGCGCATTCGAAGCGCCACTCCTTCATTCTGAGGTCAACCGGGACGGGAAGTCAGTGACAATTGTCACACTCGGGCATCGCGCTGTCAGGCTCCTTTCAGCCCGGCTGGTTAGGCTGATCCCATGCTGCGACCGGTATGCGCCGCCTCGTCCAACCCGCTCTACGCGCTGCAATCTCGGCGCGAGAACGAGGTCGTGGCCTGGCGCGAGAAGTTCGAAGGCGACTCCTGCCGCCACCCCTCCGGCTCGGTGGTGGTGAGCGACGGCCAGCGCCTGATCAAGCTCTCCGAGACAGGCCAGCCCGAGTGGAAGGTGGACAACGGCAAGTGGACCCCCTTCCGCCCGGCCGCCCTGCCCGACGGCGGCGCGGTCTGGTCGCCCGGCGGGAAGGGCATCACCTTCTACACT
>CAZWUN010000260.1:0-7874 GCA_964637145.1 uncultured Burkholderiales bacterium | reverse complement strand
CGGCGCTACGCCTCTACGATGTGCTCAAGCGCACCTACGAGCTGTCCATGTATCTCGGGGAGGGCACGGCCGATCACCTGCTGGCCCAGCGCCTGTGCAGCCTGAATGAGCCGGATCTCAAAGACGGGCTGGGCCGCCTGGGGGCGGCGACCAGGTCGGACAGCATGCTGGTGCAGGCCGCTCTGCAGCACGCCCGCTGGGGAGCGGTGGGAGCCCTGACCGGCTATGCTCGCGAGTTCGCGCGGCGAAGCCCGGTGCCGGCTGAGCTGCGCACGGCCATCTTGCTCGCGCGCGACCACGCCAAGATGATGCGCAACGCTTTCCTTGATCTCGACGTTCCTTTGCGCCAGGCCGACGAGGCCCCTCGCGCCCACTTGCTTGCGCCACTCTTGGCCAAGCTCCATCGAGTGCGCTGGGAGGGCGGGGTCAGCATCCAGGTCAGCACCGATTACCAGGGGGCCGTTTCGGCTCGCTGTCTCGAGACCTCGACGCTGGACCGCCTCCTGTACGACCTGGTCCGCCGCCTGGTCGATGCCCGTCTGCGCACGGCCGAGTTGCGCGTCACTCGCCACGGTCCCGAACTCCTGCGCTTTACTCTCGAGCTCCCTGGCCCAGGGCTGGAGGCCTTTCAGGCCGGCGACTTCACCAGTCACGTGGTGGGTCAGGCGATCGGACTGGGGCCGGAGGCTGCGCTGGAGCGGGGGTACCTGGGCGCCGTGGAACAGAAGGATCGCTGCCGGGCCTGGTTTTTCTGGCCGCTCTACTTGCCGCCGGGCGACGTGCCTGTGTGTGCCTGCGATTGACTGGTTGGCCCGTCGCGCAGGAGGCGATTTTTAGAGTTTCTCGGCGGTTCTCCCCAGGTGCTTCCAAGTTTTCCCTTTGCCCCTGAGCTTTAGCTTCGCCGTCTCTTGGACTTGAGTCCCGCCCAGCGTCGAGTAGGCTGCCATGAAATTCGTGGTGTTGGAGGTTGACATCTGTATATATTTTGTTTAGTATTTGTGTAGATATCGACACGGGAGGCAAAACCGATGAGACGAGCGATTCAAGTGAGCTTATTCCTGCTGCTCTGGGCCGGACTGGGAGTTCTGGTGGCCGCCTTGATTGGAGGGGATGAGGTTTTCCGGGTTCCGTTGCTGGCTTTTGCGCCCCTGACTTTCAGCCTGTCTTTGTTGGCAGCAGCTCTGACTCTGAGCCCGCAGAGCATTTGAGGCGGCGGAGCAAGGGTGTCATGCTTCGCCGAAGTTCGCGGCCGCGAGTTATCTTATACAAATTTTGGACATTGAGGAGTCGGCGATGGGTTTTGTGATCTTTGGGGCGGGTGGGGGGATCGGAACCGAAATCGTGCGACAGCTCGCTGGGGCCGGGTACAAAGCAGTGCTCGCTGCCGGTCGGACTCAGCCCGAGCTTGACGCGCTGGCCACCTGTCGCACGGTCGACGCGAGCGACTTCGAAGCCGTGGAGGGAACTCTGGACGAGGCCCACTCCCTTTTCGGGGAACTTCGCGGCGTTGTCAATTGTGCCGGCAGCCTGCTGCTCAAGCCCGCCCATCTGACCTCGCAAAAAGAGTTCGAAGCGACCCTGGCCTCGAATTTGCTCACCGCTTTCGCCGTGGTTCGTGCTGGAGCCAGGCGGATGCAAGAAGCGGGAGGGTCGATCGTGCTCATGAGCTCGGCTGCCGCCTCCCTGGGCCTGGCCAATCACGAGGCCGTGGCTGCCGCCAAAGCGGGGGTGGAGGGGCTGGTGCGCTCGGCCGCCGCCACCTATGCCGGCTGGAAGGTGCGCGTCAACGCGGTTGCTCCTGGTCTGGTGGACACCAGGTTGGCGGCCTCCATCACGGGCCGCCCGACCAGCCTCGAGGCAGCCAGGAAGCTGCACCCCCTGGGAAGGATCGGCAGCGCCTCGGAGGTGGCCCGGGCGGTGGTCTTTCTGCTCGAGCAGAGCTGGATCAGCGGGCAAGTTTTGGGGGTCGACGGAGGCCTGGCGCGGGTGCGCAGCCGATGAAGATTCTGGTTACCGGAGCTTCCGGATACATCGGCGGCCGCCTGGTCCGCGTGCTCCTCGAGAAAGGGCACCAGGTCCGCGTGCTGGTGCGCGATCCCGACCAGGTGCGTGGTCGCCGTTGGTCGGACCGGGTCGAGGTGCACGTGGGCGATCTGACGCGCCTGGAAACTTTGACGGGTCTGTGCCAGGGCGTGGACGTGGCTTACTACCTGGTACACTCGATGGTGGACGGGGCCGACTTCGCCCATCGCGACCGGCAGGCTGCTGAGAACTTTGCAGCCGTCGCCGGCGGCCTGCGCCACGTCATCTATCTGGGCGGACTGCTACCCCGCTCGGAGAAGGTTTCCCGCCACCTCGGCAGCCGGGCCGAGGTCGGATCGCTCCTGCGTGAGCGCCTTCCGGCCACGGAGTTCCGGGCCGGGCCGATCATTGGAAGCGGCTCCGCCTCCTTTGAGATGGTCCGCTACCTGACCGAGCGCCTGCCGGTGATGGTCGCTCCCTACTGGATCCTCAACCCCGTGCAGCCCATCGGCATCGGGGACATGCTCAGCTACCTGGTGGCCGCCTTGGAACGAGGACCCTCGGGAGTGGTGGACCTGGGAGCCGACGTCCTGAGCTTCAAGTCCATGATGGAGGTCTATGCCCGCGTGCGGGGCCTGCGACGGCACATCTTCCCCCTGCCTGTTCTGGCGCCGGGTCTGGCTGCCCGCTGGGTGGGCCTGGTGACCCCCATCCCCAACCGCCTGGCCATCCCTCTGGTTCAGGGAGTGGTCCATCCCGTGGTGGGCGATACGGAGAAAGCCCGCCGTCTCTTTCCCGAGATTCACCCCCTGAGTTATCGCGAGGCCGTGCAACGGGCCTTGCAGCGCGTCTCGGAGCAGGAGGTGGAGACCCGCTGGAGCGGTGCCCGCCTGTCCTCTGAGACCACTGAGCTGACCGATCGGGAAGGTGTCATCCGTGAGGTGCGCTCGGTCTGGGTGGAGGCACCTCCCGAGCAAGTTTTCTCCAGCTTTACAAGCCTCGGGGGCGAGCGGGGCTGGTTGGTCTGGGGCTGGGCCTGGGAGCTGAGGGGCCTGCTCGACCGCCTTCTCGGTGGCCCGGGTCTGCGCCGTGGAAGACGCCACCCCGCCGAGCTCCTGCCGGGCGAGGCGCTGGACTTCTGGAGGGTGGAGGAACTGGAGCGCCCCCGTCGGCTTCTGCTGCGGGCCGAGATGAAGGTGCCCGGGCGGGCCTGGCTGGAGTGGGAGAGCCGTCCCGAGCGGGGCGGAACTCGCCTGATCCAGACGGCCATCTTCGAGCCTTTCGGGCTGGCGGGAGCCCTCTACTGGTATGCTCTCTACCCTCTGCACCGACTGATCTTCTCTGACCTGGCACGAGCGGTCGCAAAGGGGGCTGCCGTGACGGGAAGACTGCCCCTTGCTGTGACGGTAGCTCCGGCCGCCCGCTGAGCCGGCCCCGCCTGCCGTAGGGCCCGTCCCCGCAGCCATCGTGGAGGTCGAGGCAATAGCGCCACCCGGGAGGATCGCCTTCCGGGGGCTGGAACGCCTCGCTCCATGAACCTGACTCGACGCGCTTTCCTGGCCAGCTTGATGGGGCTGTCCGGGGCTCTGATGTTGCCTGCCTGGCCTTCGCCGCTGCTTACATGGCCCGGTCCGGAAACCTGGGAAGAGCTGCGTTCCGAGGTCGGGGAGAGGTTGCTTACGGTCGAGTCGCCCCTGAAGCCCTGCCTGACGGCCCCGGGCTCGGCGGCCTGCGCCGAGACCCTGAAGAGCCTTCGCAATCCCTTCGCTCTCGAGGACGACCCCGGGTGCACCCAGAGCACCGGCTGGCTTGGCGCCTGGACTTCGAGCGTCAGCCCCTACGCCGTGGCCATCGAGAGCCCGGCTGACGTGGCCGCGGCGGTGCGCTTTGCCAGCCGCCATCGGGTGCGACTGGCCGTCAAGGGCACCGGCCACTGCTATCTGGGCCGCTCCAACGCGCCCAACTCGCTCTTGATCTGGACCCACCGGATGCGCGAGGTCACCCTGCACGACCGCTTCGTGGCCGGGGGCGATGGCCCCGGAGTGCCGGCCCTGAGCGCTCAGGCCGGGGCCCGCTGGCTGGAGGTCTACGAGGCCGCCTCCAGCATCAAGCGCTACGCTCAGGGCGGCGGCTGCACCAGCGTGGGCGCCGCCGGTGGGCACATCCAGGGGAGCGGTTTCGGTAGCTTCTCGCGGCGCTACGGAAGCAGCGCCTCGGGGGTGCTGGAATACGAGGTGGTGACCGCCGACGGCCAGGTGCTCACCGTCAACCACCGGCAACACCCCGACCTCTTCTGGGCCTTGCGCGGCGGGGGAGGGGCCACCTTCGGCGTGGTGACCCGCGTCACGGTGCTGACCCACCCCCTGCCCGAGCGAGCCGGGCTGGTGGAGGGCAGCATCAAGGCCTCCTCCGATCAGACCTTCCGCGAGCTTTTGAAAAGGTTCGTGGCCTTCTTTCCGACCCTGGTCAACCACCACTGGGGCGAGCAGATCGCGGTCAGCGGTCAGAACACCCTTGAGTTGGGGCTCACTTTTCTCGATCTTACCGAGAGTGGGGCCCGGGCCGTCTGGGAGCCGTTTCTGAGTCAGCTCAAGGACTGCCAGGTCGAAGTCCGGGCCCGAGAGCTCTCGGTGGAGCATCTGTGGGATGCCGACTGGTTCCGCCAGCGCGACCCCTCGTTCATCGTGAGCGACCCGCGCCCGGGAGCGCCCGCCTCGCGCTACTGGTGGGCCTCCAACCAGGGCGAGGTGTCGGCCTTCATCAATAGCTACCAGTCACGTTGGCTCCCTTTCAAGATGGTGCAGCAAGAGCCGGAGCGTCTGGCCGAGCTGCTCTTCGAGGCCTCGCGCCACCGGTCCATCCACCTGCACTTGAACAAGGGCCTGGCCAACGCCCACCCCGAGGCTTTGGAGCGCACCCGCCAGACCTCGATCCACCCGGGGGTCTTCGAGGCGGCCGCGCTGGTGATCGTGGCCTCTCAGCAGAGCAACACCTTCCCCGGCCTGCCCGGGCATGAGCCCGACCTGGCCGCCGGCCGCGAGGCTGCCCGACAGGTGAAGGCGGCCATGGATCTGTTCCGCCGAGCCACTCCCGGGGCAGGTGCTTACGCCAACGAGGCCGATTACTTCGAGCCCGACTGGCAGACAACGTTCTGGGGCGAGAACTACCCGCGCTTGCTGGAGATCAAGCGCCGCTACGACCCTGACAACCTGTTCCGGGTTCACCACGGCGTGGGAAGCGAAGCCTGACTTTAACCCATCGGACCGGTCATACGTGAGTACCGCAGGGGTGCAATCGACGCCGCAGAGGGGCGAGGATGCGGTCGACGGGGCGCATCCGATGGGTTTACATTAAGGTTCGGGGCGGGCCTCGATGGCGGCGACGTCCGCGAGGTCTTGCGGCCGGCCCACGGCTCGCTTGTTGGTCAGAAGGTCGTCGCGGGCAATCAGCGGGATGATGAGAGTGGGGGACAGGGGGAATTTCTTCGCTCTGGGATAGCAGGAGTCGAACTCAAGGCCTTTCAGCTCGGTCAAAAGGTCGACTCGGTTGGGTTCGTAGCCGAGCTGAATGATCGTGTCGGGGCGCTCGAAGTCGTGAGCGGTCAGACCCAGGCTGGAAAAGCCAAAATCGCTCAGGGCGCTGACGATTCGGTGGCCATTGCCCGCGGAAGCCCGCACCCAGAGGTCCAGGTCCTTGGTATAGCGGGGCACGGCGTAGACCGCTGTGGCATAGCCCCCGACCACCAGAAACTCGACCCCGTGCTTGCAGAAACACTCGAGCAGCTCGGTGAAGTCACGTCCCAGTTGCATCCGAAAGGCGTCCCACCCTGACCACGACCTTGACCATCGGCTCGTCGGGGTCGCCGGTCCAACTCGGGAACATCCGCCGCAATTGCTCCACCTCGGCAAACGACTCGGCCGGGCTCAGCAGCCTGACAGGCTCAACGTGCTCGGAGAGGCGGGCGATGCGGGCCACGCAGGCGATCTGTCGTTCCACCCGGGAGGCTTCGGCGTCCGGCGTTTACCGGCCTGCGCAAGGACAACTGGTAGCAAAGACAAGCGACGCGGCTTGGCAAAACCCACCCCGCAAACCGGCACCAGATGGGGGCTCGACAGGGCCATCTAGACTCATTCCTGGGAACCTGGCCGAGCTGGACTGGTTGAGCGCGAAGTGCCCGTGACCGAGCCGCACCCGGAGGCGTCGAAGGCCTGGACCAAACGAGTGAACCTCAACGGGCTGTCGGGCCAGCTGTCTACGCGGGAGTAGCTTTCTCCAGTGGCCCGCCCGGGCATGTTAACAGGCTGGCGGACAGATGTTCACGGAATGGCAATCTTTCGGGCGCGAGTTTCTCCGGGCCGTTTCCGCCGGCTGCTACCCTGTGGTTATGCAGAACGCTCAGCCAACCAGCATTCAGCCCATCCTCATCTGGGCCAGACGAGGCTCAGCCGGGTGGCCGTCCTGGAGCCGGCTCCCTGGCCTTCGTTTCGTGCCGGGAACCCTGCTGATCTGCTTGCTGCTGGCCACGGGCGTCCGGGCGGAAGGCCTGGTGATTCTGGGCTCGCGGGCCTACGCCGGCAAAGAGATGGTCAAGCCGATCTTCGTCGAGGTGCGGGTGCGCAACACCTCCGACACCGTCCTGAAAGATGGGAGAATCCACTACCGCTTCGTCCCAGAGGCCCCGCCAGACTATGAAAAGCAGTCCGAGGTGGACGCCTTCAGCCCGTGGGAGGGCGACCAGGAGGTTGGGCCTCTGAAGCCTCAGGAGACTCGCGTGGTGGTCATCCAGACCATCTACTTCGCGTCCGGCGGGTTCTCCACCACCTCGGGGAGCTTCCGGTGCAACTTCTTGATTCCGTACCTCAGCCGCAGCAACCCCCCAACCAGAGTCACGTATCGACTCGAGGTTCAGTAGCTTCTTATCCTCGGAGGAGATCCGACCCGACTCGAGCCGGTCGCCGATGGCTACGCTGGATCAGCAAGATACGGACGCGAGCCATGAACCCTTGCACAGGCCCAGCTGGGAAGCATGCGTGACAATCCTGGTTTTCAGGATTCTTTAGGCTGCATCGCTTAGGCTGCGAACGCTATGCAACTGAACGCTACGCCGGGATTCCGGCTGCCCACCCTCGCCGCCGCCTCTCGGCCCACCGAGGCCGAGCCCAAAGCCGAAGAGGCCAGCTCTCGCGACGTCATCGTCTACAAGGGCGAGTTCTTGCGCGGTGGGCGCTACGACAACTCGGCCGCGACCGAGGCCGAGTACAAGGACGTCAAGCCCACCAAGCTCGACTACGCGGTGGCCGGGGTCATGGCGGGGGGAGCGCTGCTCACGGCGGTGAACGTCGCCACCCAGGTGGCCGCTCTCCCGGGGCTCACCGCCAAACTGGTGGGTGGGGCGGTGGTGGCCGGCTCGCTGGTGGCGGGCTATGCCAGCGCCGATCTGGCCAGCGGCGTTTTCCATCACTGGATCGACAACTATCCCAAGCCGAGCACGCCCTACATCGGCAAGCTGGCAGCCGAGTTCCAGGGTCACCACCGCGACCACTACAACCTGCTGCACACGCACTTTCTGGGCAACACTTCGCGCACCGGCATCCTGATGGCGCCCATGATGGCCGCCACCGGCCTGGCCAACCCCCACTTCGCCGTGGGGGCTTTCGCCCTGAGCTTTCTGGCCGGAGGCTTCATCGCCCAGGGCTCGCACCGTTGGACCCACACCGAGAATCCGCCCCCCATCGGACGGCTGATGCAGAAGCTGCACCTGGCCCAGAGCAAGCGCAACCACGCCGAGCACCATGATATGCCCTGGGCCACCAACTACTGCATCGTCAACGGCATGTGGAACCCCCTGATGG
>CAZWUN010000259.1:0-7947 GCA_964637145.1 uncultured Burkholderiales bacterium | reverse complement strand
CGAGCAAGAGCCAGAGAATGAGGGTTCGGCGCATGGGCGTGGGTTCGCAGACCGACAGGGAACTCCTGGGACGACCGCTCCTGTCGTCGCCAAACTCGTTCACACAGTGTTAACGAGATGGCAATCTTTCAGGGGTCGTTTCCCAAAAAAGTTTGAACCTCGAGGGGCTATCCTGAGGATGAAAGAATGGTCAGGAGGTCGAGATGAAGTCGCAAGTGAGCCCGGAACTGTTGCTGCAACTCAGGAGAGCCGGCCTGTTGGGCATGCTGCCCGACGTCCGCTCGCTGCGCATGCGACGCTACCTGGCTCAACCCAAGCAGCTACTGCGCGATGGCTGGCGTCTGTCGGACGACTGCAGCACCGACCAGGACGCCCCTCGGCGCTATGTCCTCGGCCATCCCGAGCAACTCGGCCAGCAGCTGGTGCTGGATCGGCGAGCCAGCGTGGTCATCCTGCGCACCGTCTTCCGCAGCCGGGCCCAGGAGATCGCCTTCGACTTCTCCTCCGGCGAGGTGCTCAGCAATCGGGTCGCCTGAGCAGGGGGGCCGGCTCAGGCGGATAAGTCTGAGCCAGCATGAGTAAAAGAGTCGTCATCGTAGGAGCCGGGTTCGGGGGGCTGGCCGCAGCCCGAGCTTTGAAAGGCGCCAGGGAGGTCAGCATCACGCTGGTGGACCGCCAGAACCACCACCTCTTCCAGCCCCTGCTCTACCAGGTGGCCACCGCTGGTCTGAACCCCTCGGAGATCTCCAGCGCCGTTCGGGCGGTCACCTGGAAGCAGAAGAATCTCCAGGTTTTGATGGGGGAAGTAACCTCGTTCGACTACGCCAACCAGCGCGTGCTCCTGGACGAGGGCAAGATGGAGCTGCCCTACGACTACCTGATCCTGGCCATGGGGGGGAGAACCTCATACTTCGGCCACGACGATTGGGCCGAGCACGCTCCCGGCCTGAAGAGCCTGCAGGACGCCCTGACGATTCGCAATCGAGTGCTCTACGGCTTCGAACGCGCCGAGCGCTCCACCGACCCGAAAGAGATCGAGCGCCTGACCACCATCGTGGTGGTGGGCGGGGGACCGACCGGCGTGGAGCTGGCCGGCGCCTTCGCCGAGCTTCGTCGCTACGTCCTGCGCTGGGATTTCAAGAACATCCGGCCCGAGACCGCCCGAGTCATCCTGATCGAGGGCAGCGACCGCCTGCTCGGCAGCTACCCCGCCAAGCTCTCCGATTACGCCTGCAAGCGCTTGCAGAGCATGGGGGTGGAGGTGCTTTTCTCCGAGCGGGTGCAACAGATCGAAAAAGGCAAGGTGACCACCGACAAGCGCACCATCGAGGCCGCCAACATCCTCTGGGCGGCCGGAGTGGGAGGCTCGGACATGGCCGAGAAACTGGGCGTGGAGCAAGACCGAGCCGGACGGGTGATGATCGAGCCGGACCTGCGCCTTAAGGGCCACGAGAACATCTTTGCCATCGGCGACATGGCCCACCTGGACGAGAAAGGCAAGCCGCTTCCGGGCGTGGCTCCGGTCGCGATGCAGCAAGGGGCACTGGCCGGCAAGAACCTGCTGCGGCTGATGCGAGGGCAGCCGCTGCAGACGTTCCGCTACTTCGACAAGGGCAGCATGGCCACCATCGGGCGCACCTCGGCCATCGCCGAGACGCACGGCATCACTATGAAGGGCTTCCTGGCCTGGTGCGCCTGGCTTTTCATCCACCTGATGTACATCGTGGACTTCCAGAACCGGGTGCAGGTCTTCATCCGCTGGGCCTGGGCCTACCTGACCTGGCGCTGGGGCGTGCGCCTGATCACCATGAATCCCCACAAGCTCGAGCAGGAGGTGGCGAGCGAAACCCCACCCACTCCCGAGCCGGCCCGGGAGCCTTCGCCATGAGACGCAGCCTCGACGTCGTCTTCATCCTGGTGGTGTGCGCGCTGGGCGCCATGCTCTATTACAACAGCCGGCCCTCCAGCAACCCGAAGGCTTCGTTCACGCCCGGCTCCGACTCGGTGGACTTCACTCTGCAAGACGTGAACGGAGAGCAGCGAAGCCCGGGGGAGCAGCCCGGGCCGATCCTGATCACCCTGACCTCGCTGGGCTGCCAGCCCTGTCTGTCGCGGGTCGGCACGGTCGACCGCGAGGCGGCTCGCCTGGCCGCTGAGCGAGGCGTTCCGGTCTGGAACATCATCGTCTACGCCCAGCGCACCGCAGCCGCTGCCTGGGTGGCCGAGCAGAGCCCGGCGGCCGAACTGGTGCTCTCCGACCCGGACGCCCGGGTCAGCGTGCAACAGCTCGGAGGCAACGACCTGCAGTGCTACATCCTGCTCGACGGCCAGCACCGCAAGGCCTGGCAGGGGCCGGCCGACGTGGGCCAGCTCGAAAGCGCCCTGGATTCCATCCAGGCCTTCGGTCCCGGCGAGGTGACCGGAGCGACCACGGTGGGTACTCCTCCACCCGTCACTCCGCCAGCCAACATGGGCCGGCCGACCGGGGCGGAAGCGCCCTGATTCAGACCTCGGCGTGGGCCTGCAGGTCCTTCAAAGTAACGTGCTCCAGAGCCCAGATGTGAGTGGCCTTCAAATTGACCGGCGGGGCCATCCCGGCTTGCAGGGCCTCTTTCCAGCGCAGCACGCACAGGCACCAGCAATCCCCGGGCTTGAGCCCGGGGAAACCATACTCGGGGATGGGCGTGACCAGGTCATTGCCGCGCTCCACCGAGAAGCGCAGAAACTCGGCCGTCATGCGGGCACATACCAGGTGCAGCCCCAGGTCGTCGGGGCCGGTGTGGCAACAGCCGTCGCGGAAGAAGCCGGTCATGGGATTGGTGCAGCAGGTCTCGAGGTCGGTCCCCAATACATTCTTGGCCATGCTCGGGCGCTTCTTCACGGCGACAAAAAAGCCCGCTCGTGCGAGCGGGCTTTTTGACCGGTGGCCGTGACCTCTAGTTGGCCGGTGCCAGGTAGGGGAAGGTCGGCGACAGCGGCTGGTGGCCGATGGCCGGGTTGGTCGAGCCAGGGCCAGCCGCTGGACGCGCGTAGGGCACGCTGTCTCCCACCGTGGCGCCGGTGGGGTCACCCGCGATCAGGTAAGACAGCGTGATGTCGATCACGTCGTCGGTCAGCTTGCGTCCCCCCGTCAGCATCGGCGAGTCGCCGTTCACCAGCACGAAGTCGCCGTTGTAGGCAGACTGCGCGGGGGTGAAGTTATTGGTGGTGTCGATGCGCATCACATCCGGCAGGAAGCCGGTGGCCACCTGAGCCACCGTGGGCGGGGTGAAGCCGAAGTCGATACCCACCTGGCGAACCGCCGTCAGGGTATTGGCCGCTTCGGTCACCACGGGGGCGGCCCCCTCCGACAGATCGGCGCTGGGCTGGATGCTGTTGAAGGCATTCAGGAAGTCGTTGGTGATGATCAGACCCTCGTTGATGGCCGGACGACCCAGACGCTCCACCTGGGTGAAATTACCCGGGGGGATGATGGGCTGGGCGATAGCTCCGCCGGGCCGGAGCGCGTTGGTATCTCCGCTGCCGGTCGTGCAGCCGCTGACCAGCACCGAAGCCGTGGCCAGGGCGCTGACAAAAAGCATGGTAAAGGTCTTTTTCATGGTGCCACCTCGATCGTTTCCCAGACGTCAAACGTGGTGATGGCCGCATTGCCCTCGTTCAACTGGGCGATGGGGATGCGCACCACGATGGCGTTGACATTGTAGCCCTTGGCAAAGTCGATGGCGTTGTCGGGGTCGCGGAAGCCGGTGGGCAGAATGCCCGGGCCGGCCGGAGCGGGCCCCAGGCCCAGAATGGCGGCGCGCACCCGGAAGTACTGCTCGACATCGAAGAAGAACGGGTCTTCCCGCAGACCGGCGAACACGGCAAGGGTTTGGCCTTCCACTGTGACCGGGTTCACGACCGGAGCAGGATTGGGGTTGCCCAGTCCCGGCACGGCGGCCGTGGTCACGCCCGCCGGCACGTCGGTCGTAGCGATGATCTGGCCGCTGGCGTTGAAGTCGTCGTGGGTCATGGTGATGGCCTGCTGGCCGCTGGCATTCGGTGCGCCGAAGCGGAACCGATAAGCCGAGCTGGGCACGCCTCCCGGGCGGGCCGTTTCGTCGGCCACCTGGGTGATGAAGATGTTGTAACGCGCCTGCGGGTCGAAGAAGTACTGCTGGCGGCCCAGGGAACGGGGGTTGGTGTTCATGACGATGACCACGTCCCCTGAATTTGCGGCATTGCCGGTCTGCCAGTCTTCGCGGAACGCGTAGACATCGGTGATGTTGCGATTGCGCGCCTTGATATTGGTCTCGCCGTCGTCGTGGTCTGAGGCCTGGACCATCGGGCCAGCGGCGGTCACCGCCAACCCCACGGCCAGACCCAGCACGCCGCGTCGCAGCCAACTGGCCCAGCGCGGACTCAAAGAATTCATGTGCCCTCCGTCAACGTCCCCCAGAACATTGAAAATCAATGAAATCTGGAAATCCGAACGATCACCCATTTCAGGCCCCGTTCTGGTCTGCTCTGGATACGCGAGTCGGCTGACGAGTCCTGCAAATCAGCAGTTGCGAAACATTGCAACTGCGAATACTCATATATACAATTGGGCGCAATCGTCAGACGGATGAATTCACCTCGTCGCATCGCCTTCAGCAGGTAACGCGTTCAGCGCGTCGTCTCGCCCGTGATCACCTTCCAGATCCCCACGCCGGCGGCCGTGGTCACGGCCAGGAAGTGACCTCGCTGGACGAACTCCAGCTTCTGCACCGCCCCCGCCTCTTCGATGCGAGCCAGTACCTGCAGGGTGGCCTGGCCCTCGCGCAGGAGCGACCAGTCCAGCGTGCGTACCTCGACCAGGCCATCCTGGCCTCCCGTGACCAGCAGGGGGTGCCGCGGAGAAAAGGCATACTGGCGCTCGCACTCGGCCGCGGCCGTGATGCGCCGGGTCACGCGGTCCCAGAACAGGAGCCGAGCCGGCGCTCCGGTCTTGACCAGGTCGGCGCCCCGCTTCACGATTCCGGTCTGGATGGAGAGCAGGCCCAGCCAGCGCCCTCCCGGGGAGAAGCTGGCTCCCAGCAGGGGCACCTCCACCTCCCAGGACGCCTCCCAGCGGTCGGAATCGGCGTCGTAGAGGTGCACGCTCCGCTCCCGGGTGACCACCAGGCGACTCAGGTCGCTGGAGGAGGCTACCGTCAAGTATACTCTCGAGCCTGTGGGCGCTGAATCGGGGCGCAGCGGGTCGAGCCGCTCGCCGGTGCAGAGATCGAAAAGCTCCACCAGTCCCGAGCTCTGGGCCACCGCCAGGCGGTCTCCAAAGAGGAAGGCGTGCGAGCTCGAAGAGTGGCCGGTCTCGGGGAACTCGACCCAGTCGCGGCTCTCGATGTGCCAGGCCTGACAACGGTTCGCCAGCAAGTAGCGACCGTCGGGCGAGAAGTCGAGCCGATGAAGACGCTCGCTGCGAGGACTCTCCAGCTCCACCACCCCGCCGTCGAGATAGGTCAGCCGCACCTGGCCCAGCGCTCGCACCTGGGCCACGCACGAGAGGGTGGGCGAGACAGCGTTCACCACCTGAGGCAGGGGCAGGCGCTCGAACCTCAGGGCGTCGACAGGGGCGTCAGGCTCTCTCACGGCTTTGGGGCATTTTTCAGCGCCTCGGGATATCCTGGCCGGGAGGCCCGAAAAGGGTCCATCGAGGAGGGTTTCATGCAGATTCCAGCGATGACAGGAGCGGTCGACCAGATGTCCATCCGGCCCCAGGCCTCCGCCGCAGCCCCCGCAGCCGAGGAAGGCGACCGGATCGCCGTGGGCGAGCGCCCCCAGGAGTTGACCCGGGTGACCCTGGGTCAACTGGCGGCCAGGCAGGGCAAAGACCTCTTCGGCATTCTGGACGAAGCCCTGGGAGCGGTCCGAGCGGCCCCTCTGTCGGAACTGGACGAAGAGCGACTGGCCCGGCTCTCGCATGAGATCCCGAAAGTCGACCTGCATCGACACCTGGAGGGCTCCATCGAGCCCGAGGTGTTGATCGCCGTGGCCAAAAAGCACGGCTTGCCGCTGCCGGCCTACACGGTGGAGGAGCTGCGTCCCCACATCCAGATCACCCCTACCGACAAGACGCTGCTCGACTTCTTGAAGAAGTTCGAGCCCATCGGGCCGGTGTTCAAGGACCGCGAGGTCATTGCCGACCTGACTCATGGCGCCATCGGCGACGCCAACAAAGACAATGTGAAATACCTCGAGCTGCGCTACTCCCCCCAGTACATGGCCAAGGCCCACAACCTGGACCTGGAGGACGTGGTCAAGGGGGTCTTCGAGGGCGTGCAGCGGGCCGCTGACGACTTCGACACCAAGGTCAGCCTGACGCTCATCGTGGAGCGCTGGGATTCCCACGAGCGGGCCCGCGAGGTGGCCGACCTGGCCGCCCGCCATCAAGACAAGGGGATCGTGGCCCTGGATCTGGCCAACGACGAGTACAACTTCCCCCCCGGGCCGTTCGCCCAGATCTTCCAGGACGCCAAGAAGGCCGGCCTGAAAATCACCGTGCACTCGGGCGAAGCCGGACCGGCCGACAACGTGCGCGTCTCCATCGAGAAGCTGGGTGCCGACCGCATCGGCCACGGCGTGCGCACCTACCAGGACCCGGCCGTGGAGCAACTGGCGGTGGAAACCCAGACGCCCTTCGAGCTCTGCCCCACCTCCAACGTGCAGACCCAGTCCATCGAGAACCTCGAGAGCCACCCGCTCAAGCGCTACTACGACGCCGGCATCCCTACCCTGATCAACACCGACGACCCGTCCATCTCGGGCATCACCCTCTCGGGCGAGGTGGCATTGGTCAGCAAGCAGTTCGGCTTCTCCCTCAACGACATCCAGAAGATGCAGCAGTACGGGGTGACCCACGGCTTCACCAGCGAGGAGAACAAGCGCGAGTTGGCCCAGACCATCGACTCGGGCTTCGAGAAAGCCAGCCGCTCGCTGGTGGAATCGCTGACGGTGGACGAGTTGCGCGAGCTGGCCTTGAAAGGTGTCGACGCCGCTCCCGGAACGGAGGCCGAGAAATCGGCCCGCCGCCAGCAGATCGAGCGGGAACTCAAGTTCCTGGTTCAAGAATAAAAGGGTCTGGGGGGGGCAAGTTGAACATTCGCCAAATGTTTACCTTGAAAAAGCCGCTTGCGGGCCTGCTCATGCTGGGGCTGCTGCTCGGAAGCTTGATTTTACCGTCCCAGGCCGCCGACGAGACGGCTCAGGTGATGATGCTCAAGGAGCTGTTTCGATCCGAGCAGGCCGACTGGAAGTCCATTCTGGGCCGCCACGCGGGCTTGCTCGACCAGACCTTCTTCGAGCGCTGCGAGGCCCGCATTCGCTGGGGCGTCGAGAACAGCCACTTCGACGACTCGATCCGGTTCGCCATCGTGGCCGACATGGCCGCCATGATCGTGCGCCGGCCGGACATGTACCGCTACGAGCTGGCCGAAATGTTCGCCAAAGCGGGCAACCTGCCCAACGCCCTGGACCTGTGCGAGAACATCCTGCTGTCCAACCAGACCCACTGGCCCGCCTGGTTCCTGCGGGCTTCCATCTACCACGACATGCAGAAGGCCGACGAGGCCTACGACATGTACAAGAAGGTGATCGCGGGGGGTTATCGAGTGGCCGAGTGCTACTTCCGGATGGCCACCATCGATTTCGCCCTGGGCCGCGACGAGGACGGGGCTAAGAATGTCAAGGAGTGCCTGCGGCTCGAGCCCGAGCATGTCAACGCCAAGAAGCTTCTGGCCAAGTACGACGAGCTGATCCAGGGCGAGAGGATCGCGCCCCCGGGCACCACTCCCGGCACGGAAAAGGACCGGGCCGACGCCGAGGCCATCTTCCGACAGGCCGAGAAGCTCTACATGGATGGCGACCTGGTTACGGCCGAGACGCTCTACATCCAGGTGCTCAAGCTCGACCGCAAGCACAAGGACGCGC
>CAZWUN010000258.1:0-7963 GCA_964637145.1 uncultured Burkholderiales bacterium | reverse complement strand
TAGAAAAGGACGGCACGCCGTTAATCTTGTAGCTGCGGAAAATCCCATTTTCGCGCCTGGGCTCCGACCTGAGGGTCGGAGGAGTCGTCGTAAGACTCCAGCACCAGCCGGACTCCTGGGAGGGTCTGGCTGCGGTTGGCCTGGTCCACTGCCAGCTGAGCGCTGTTGCGGATGCCCAGGCCGAAGGCGGTCAGGCCTGCCTGCAGAGGTGCGATCACACCGATGGTGAGGGTCGTAGTGGTCGCGTCCTGGAAGATCCGGTCTCCCCCGTCATTTCCACACCGGGTCGTGAGCAGAATTACCAGTAGAAGCAGTAGCAGGCGTTTCATGGGGTTGCCCGGCTCCCTCCTCGAAAAAAATGAGCCAGCATGGTAGGCTGCTGGCTCGGGGATTGGTACCGCGTACGGGATTCGAACCCGTGGTTTCCGCCGTGAGAGGGCGGCGTCCTAAGCCTCTAGACCAACGCGGCTTGTATGGCTGCCGGGGAAGGATTTGAACCCTCACGTACGGATCCAGAGTCCGCTGTCCTACCGTTAGACGACCCGGCAATAAGTGTTAGCAGTATAGCGAAGCAGAGGGTGCCCGTCAACCATGAACGGATCTTCTCCCTCGCAGGGCGAACAAGGCTCTCCGTGAGAAGGCTCCTGCTGACGCTCCTGATTCTGTCGGCCACGGTGGGAGCCGAGGACACCGGGCCCATGGTGACCTTCGTGGTGGACCCCCCTCAGGCGGTCATCAGGGACCAGTTTGGTCAGCTCGGGGTGGCCGGAAAGCCGGTCAGGCTGCGCAATCGCCAGGCTTACGGTCAGGGCGACGTGGAACTGCTCTTCAGCGCCCCCGGCTATCGCGAGGAGCGCCTGACCGTGAGCCAGGCTTACTTTTTCACCCATCAGCGTTACCCGCCCGAGGGCACGCTGCAACTCGCTATCTCATCTCCAGACGCCTTTCTGCAGCGCTATCGAGCCTGGCTGGCCGGGGTGGCTGTGCTGGTCTGCCTCGTGATCGCCGTGTTCCTTCGGATGAGAGCCCGCGAGCATTGGGCACAGACCCTGCGGGACCGGCTGGCGCTTCCCGCCACGGTGGACTCGGACCATCTGCAGGGCAAGCTCGGCCGCTACGTGGTGGGGGAGCGGTTGGGCGGTGGCGGCATGGCCACCGTCTACCGGGGGATCGATCCCGACCAGCCCCATGCCGACCCGGTTGCCCTCAAGGTGCTGCACGAGAACGCCAGCAACAGCCTTGACTTTCGCTCTCGCTTCCTGCGGGAGGTGGAATTTTACCGCCAGCTTTCCCATCCGCACATCGTGCGCATGTACGACTGGGGCGAGGAAGGGGGGCTGGTCTACCTGGTGCTCGAGCTGGTCGAAGGCGGATCCTTGCGCCAGCGAATGCGGCCCGAGGGGTTGGGCCCCGAGGAGGCCCGGGGCTACCTCACCCCCCTGCTGCAGGCGGTCCACTACGCCCACCAGCACGGGGTTGTGCACCGCGATCTCAAGCCCGAGAATATTCTGGTGACCCCGGCCGGCAAGGTGAAGGTCACCGACTTCGGCCTGGGGCGGGCTCTGGATTCCGAGAGCCTGACCCACACGGGTACGGCCCTGGGAACGCCGGCTTACATGGCGCCCGAGCAAGTCAAAGGCGTGCACTACGAGCCGGCCACCGACCAGTACGCCCTGGGCGTGGTCGCCTTCGAGGTGTTGTGCGGCCGCAAACCGTTCGAGGCCGACGAGCCGCTGCAGCTCGTCTTTCTGCACGTGAGCGAGGAGCCCCCGGCGCCCAGCTCGGTTCGGCCCGGAATTCCGCCCGGGTTGGACGCCGTGCTGCTCAAGATGCTGGCCAAGGAGCCCGAGAGGCGCTACCCCGACCTCGAGCAGGCGAATCTCTGCCTGACCCGCGAGCTGGAGGCCTGGAAGGCTTGAGCACCGACCCGGGCCCGGTCTTCAAAGCCGGAATGCAAGAGCTGGTCAGCCAGATTCGCCCCGAGCGGGCGCTTCTGCTTTATCCCCGGGCAGACCAGGAGCTGGCCGTCTGGGAGGCCCACGGGGTCGATCCTGGTCAAGTCTTCACCAGCGCGCCCGTCAGTTTGTCTTTGTTTCGCCGGGTCTACGAGTCGGGCGAGCCGCTCTTGAGCGCCAATGCCCAGCAGGAGCCTGGCCTGGAGGACATCTCCAGCCTTATGCTTTCGGAGATCCGCTCGGTGCTTTGCGTTCCCATTTTCGGCCAGGGGCGAGTCCGAGGTTTGCTCTACGCCGATCGGCGCATCGACCTGCGCCCGTTCTCGGGCACCGATCTGGTGCGCCTGACCAACCTGGCTCGCGACCTGGAGCGTCGCCTGGGTGGAGTGGCCCTCATCCCGAAGCCGCGCCCGGGCCAGGCGCTGGAGGCGGCCCGGGCCCGGCCCCAGCTGCGGCTCGACCTCCGCGCGCGCACTCTGATCTTGCGCTCGCTGGCCACCTTGCTGGGGGCCGGGGTGAACCTGAGCCGCGGTCTGCACCTGCTGGCCGAGCAGGGCGAGACCCCCCCGCTCAAGAGCGTCTGTCAGGCGCTCGAAGCCGACGTCGCTCGCGGTTTTCCCCTCTACGAGGCCATGCGAAGAGCCGGGCCCTTCAGTCAACTGCAAGTGCAGCTGGTGCGGGTGGCCGAGGAGACGGGCGGCCTGGTGGAGGTGCTTCGCCAGCTGGCGGCTTACGAGGAGCGCACCCGCGAGGTGGTGATGCGCGTTCGCTCCAGCCTCACCTATCCCGTCTGCCTCTTCCTGGTGTGCATGGCCATGCTGATTCTGGTTCCGCCTTTCCTCCTGAAGGGTCAGCTCGAGTTGCTGCGCGGGGCAGGGGAGGAGCCCCCGGCCATCACCCTCGCGCTGGTGACGGTGGCAGGCCTGCTGGGCAGCCTGCCAGGCCTCTTGGCCCTGGCGGCCCTGGCGACCCTGGCCTGGTGGTCGCTCCGGCGGCTCTATCGCAGCCGGAGCGGACGCCTCTGGCTTTTCAGGTGGATCCTTTCCCTGCCTCGAATCGGTCCAGCAATGAGGCTCTTTGCCACCGCCCGCTTCGCCCGGGCGCTGGCTCTGCAGCTGCAGGTGGGCCTGTCGGTGCTGGACGCGGTTCCCGCGGCCGGGGTGATCGCCTCCAATCCGGTACTCGAGCGGGCCCTGCCTGAGGTGCGGGAGTCCCTGGAGGCGGGCGTGAGCCTGACCGAGAGCCTCCGTCAGAGCGGCTTTTTCCCGACTCCCTTTCTGTCTCTCCTCACGGCCGGGGAAGAGTCGGGCAAGCTGCCGGCCACTCTTCAGTGGGTGGCCCGCCTCTACGAGCTCGAGCTCGAGTCCGAGTTGGAGATGGCCTGCGCGGCTTTGGAGCCGCTGATGATGATGGGGATGGGCCTGGCGGCCGGCTTGATCTGCCTCGCCACGATGCTTCCTCTGGTAAAATTGATCCAGACGCTATGAACCTGCGCGGCCTCAGCCTCTCGGAAATCGTCGTGAGCACCTTCCTGTTGTTGCTGGTGGTGCTGGTGGTCTTTCAGCTCTATCCCTCGGCGGTGGCTTCGGTGCGGGTCTCGGGTCAGCGCATGCAGGCCGAGGCGCTGGCGGATAGCATTCTCTCCCAGGCGATGGAGAAGCCCTTTCACCAACTGGTGGTGGGCCCGGCGACGTCCCTGCCGACGGTCCAGGGGCGAGGCACGGTCTTCGAGCCCACTTTGCAGGTGGTGGCCGTCACCGAGCCGGGCATCGATCCGAACCGCATGCGGGCCCTGCGCGTCCGGGTAAGCTGGCGGGATCGGGGAATGGCCCGCGAGGTGGTGCGCGAGCAGTGGAGGACGGATGTCCAGCGTTAGGGCGCTCGAGACCGCACGCAGCGGCCAGGGCCTGCTTTCATTGAATTCTGGTCGGCGAGGCTTCAGCCTGCTGGAAATCATGATGGCGGCCAGCTTATTGCTCCTGCTGCTGGCGCTGGTGGTGCAGATCATCGTGCCGATGGGTAAGGGCAGCGTGCGCGGCGCCCAGCAGGTGGAGTTGCAGCAGCTGGCCGCAATGACCGTGCAGCGCCTGGCCCGCGAGCTGGAGACGGCCGGCCCTGGCGGCATCTCCTACCTGCCCGGTGACCCGGTCATCCTGGCCCTGCACCGGCTGGTGGACGTGGGCGGGGATGGCAGCCAGATTTACTCCGACCAGGTGGATCTTTACTGGTGGAGCCCGCGCGACCGGGTCTTGCGCCACCGGGCCCAGGGGCCGGTCTCTCGAAGCCGGGTGAGCCTGCCGCCGGACCCGGCTGCCCTGCTGAGCGGCCCGAACGCGAGGGTGATAGCGGCTCAGGTCAGCGAGCTGGAGTTGACCTTGCGGCCCACCGCCGTGGCTATCCACCTGGCTCTGGAGGCTCCCGCGCCCGACGGCAAACCGCCCGAGCGCTTCAGCCTGGATCGCACCGTCTATCTACGCAATCAGGACTACTGAGGTTTCCACAGGATTACCCGGGCTCGCTCAGAGACTGGCAGGATGGCGCTGGGGTCGACGGTGATCACCTCAGGCTCGGAGGTGGTGCCCGGCTCCGGCTGGAGCTTGTCCAGGCCGGCCACGATGGCCGAAGAGATGTCTCTGGGGGGCGGAGACTCTTTGAAACCGCTATAAGCCATGTAGTCGACGATCGTCTGGGCTGCATTGGCATCGAAGGGAAAACTGTGGGGTTGCCCCGGGATGGTGCCAAACTGCGTTGCGTAGCTTGCCGCACCGGGGCCGAGCATGATGCCGGGCGAGACGAGGCTGGCCTCCACCTGCGGCGGGCCCTCAGGGGTCTGGGTGATCTTCAGCTGGACATAATTGCCGGGGGGCGGCCCCGGGTAGATCCCCCGATTGTCGAGGTAGAGGTCGAAGCCGTTGGGCGGGGTCAGCGTAATCTCGACGTGAGAGGCATTGGGATCCTGGATCAGGCGCGTTTCGTCCAACTGCACCTGCCCCTGGCTCTGGGCCACCAGGGCTCCCTCCAGGCGGATCTCGCGGGCCCTGAGGCCTCCCTCGGTGTAGACCACGCCCCGCAGGTTGGAGCTGGCCTTCCCCTTCCCTTCGAGCTCGATGCCTCCCCGGGAGATGATCGCCATACGGTCCGAGCCAGCCATTCTGGTCTGCCCACCCACGCTCAGCTTTCCGGTGGTGACCAGCAAGCCCGAGCCGGTGAGGGCGCCGGTCACCTCCACATCCCCCTCGACGTAGATGAGGGCTCCGCGGAGGTTCAGGTCGCCAGTCACGCGGAAGTCGCCTTTCCGCTTCAATGAGCCGGTCAGCTCGGTATCCTGCTCGAAGCCGGGGGCCAGCTCCACGTAGGGCTTGCCGAGAGCCTCGGGATCGTAGTCTTCCAGGCGGAGCCTGGGAATGGTCCTCGGTTCCTGATCGGAGAGCACCTGTCCCTCCACTTTTGTTCCCCCCGAGGGATCCAGCCGGATGCCTCCGCTCGAGAGCAGGTCTCCCTTGATGGTGGTACGAGGACCCAGGGTCAGGGCCGAGGAGCCGGTAGCGTTGGTCAGCAGGTGGGCGGGCTTGAGCTCGGAGATGCCGCTGTCCGAGCTGAGCCCCGGAGCCACCGCGCCCACTTCCAGACCCCCGCCGCTGTGGACCGGGCCGGCTGAAGCCACAGCGTAGGGGAACGGAGGCAGGTGGAGCACCGCCTCGATCGTCCGGGTCACGCCCCGGCACTGGCCCACAGCGACCAGGTGGGCCGACTGAAGGGGCACCACCTGGCCCCCCGCACCCACCTTGGACTCGCTGCCGAGCAGGTTGTTCAGGGAGACCGGCACGCCTTTGCCGGGCTCGAAGCTGATCACTCCCTGGCTGCCTTCGGGAGCGAAAGGCAGGCGCACGGTCACGGTCTCGTCTTCGCCCGACCGGGTTCCGAAACGTTGATCGACAAACAGCTTCTCCACTGCCAGGGCCAGGGCGGAGCGGGCCAGGTCATCGGCCCGAGCCTGGTTGGCAGAGCGGGTCATGAGGCTGAGGTGGGTGACGCTGGCGCTGGCCACCACCATCCCCAGGGTGAACACCAGGGCGACCACCACCAGGGTGATTCCCAGCCCGATTCCCCGCCTTCTCACTCCCTGATCATAGCATAAGTTCTTCCTTCAGCAGGCTCCGCGCCCTGGGAAGAGAAAATCTCCTGAGCCCGGGAACCTTTCCGGCCCGGTCGATGTCTCTCTCCACGAGGAAGGTTTTTCAAATTCTATGAGCTTGCTTCACAATCGTGCCCTGGCGGCGATCGCGCTGTTGCTGCTGGTGGCCATTCCGGTCTTCGGTATCGAGGGCACCACCCGCGAGGTGCTGCCCAACGGGATGTCGGTCATCATCAAAGAGTCGCACGGGTCCCCCACGGTCTCGCTGAACATCTTCGTACGAGCCGGGGGGTTGTATGAGACCCCCGAGACCAACGGCCTCTCGCATTTTTATGAGCATATGTTCTTCCGCGGCACCCCCACCCGCACGGGCTGGCAATTCAAGCGCGCCATCGAGGCCCTGGGTGGCACCACCAACGCCAACACCGGACGTGACTTCACCCACTACTACATCAACTTGCCCGCTCAGTATGCACCACAGGGCCTGGAGTTGCTGGCCGACGCCCTCAAGAATGCCGAGCTCAAGCCCGAAGGGGCCGATCTCGAGCGTGAAGCCGTGCTCGAAGAATACCGCATCGGCATGGCCAGTCCCACCCGGCAGTTCTACGAGAAGATCTTCAACATGGCGTTCTCGGGCCACCCTTACCAGCGCTCGGTCATGGGTCCGATGGAGAACCTGCAACGCTTCAATCGACCCGACTTCGTGGCCTTCAAGCAGAAGTTCTATGTGCCCTCGCGCACCAGCCTGATCGTGGTGGGCGATGTGCGCGCCGACGATCTCCGTCCCCACATCAAGCGGTTATTCAACGACTTTGGCGGCGCCGATGCAGGCGACCCCCAGTTCGTGCTCCCTGCCTGGCCCACCGAAGAAGTGGCCGTCGTCGAGGGCAACACGCTGAACAAAGCCTACGTGCTGCTGGCCTATCGGGGACCCTCGGTTCGGGACCGTCCTGACATCTACCAGGCCGACGTGATGACCTTCCTGCTGGGGATGGGCCGGGGCTCGATGCTCAACCGGGCCCTGGTGGACAAGAAGGTGGCCGACTCGACCAGCGTGGACTTCCTGACCCAGCGCGAGCCCGGATTGATTATCGCCGTGGCAGCGGGCGACGGCGGCAGCGAGGCCAAGATCAAGGAGGGGATGCTGGCCACCATCGAGCGCATCAAGAAGGGGGACTTCACCGATGCCGAGCTGCGCCGGGCCAAGGTCTTGCTGACCAATACCTACACCTTCGGCAACGAGACCAACTCGGGCAAAGCCGACAGCCTGGGTTTCTATGAGAGCATCGACAAGATGGACTTCGCCGTGAAGTATCTCGAGGAAGTCAAGAAGGTCGACCGTCAGGGCGTGATGCGCTGCGCCAACAAGTATTTCACGCCCGGATTCTACAGCCTGGTGGCCAAACCGGGCGGGGCCGGACCGGTCGAAGAGGGGGACAACCAGTGAAATCCATCCTGCTGGCCTGCTTGCTGGCCCTGGTGGTGGCCTTCCCGGCGGAAGCCCAGCCACCGCCCACCCACAATGTGATGGCAGCCCGCCACAGCCCGGTCGGCAGGGTCATCCTGCCCAACGGGCTGGTGGTGCTGGTCAGCGAGTCACCCGGCGAGGACATCGTGGCCCTCGAGGTGCTGGTGAGGGTCGGCCTGACCGACGAAACCAATCAGAACAGCGGCATCACCCATCTGATCCTGCGCATCCTGCGTGACCGAATCAGCAACGAGAAGGGCGAGGATGTCATCGAGGTCACGGGCAGCGTGCTCAACACCTCCAGCGAGCCCGACTACGCCCGCATCAGCCTGGTGACGACCAGCGCTCAGTTCCCCCGCATGCTCGGCCGCAAACTGGTAATACAGCGGCTTCGGATCGTGGTCG